>JAYRNW010000289.1:0-12191 GCA_041911995.1 Casimicrobiaceae bacterium
ACACGCCCCCCGCGGGCCCCCCGCCGGCGCCCGCCCGCCGCTGCGCATCCGGCTCACAGCACCATCTTCACCATCGGGTGCGCGACGAGCTCGCGATAGAGGTCGTCGAGCTGCTCGCGCGACGTCGCGTTGACGGTGGCGGTAACGGACAGCCAGTTGCCTTCCTTGGACGCGCGCATCTCCAGCGCCGCCGGATCGAAGTCCGGTGCGTGCTTGCGCACGACGTCGGATACCGCCTGTGCGAAGCCGTCCTGCGTCCGGCCCATAATCTTGATCGGGAAGACGCAGGGGAAAGTGAGCGCCGACTCCCGCTCTTCGGCATGCACGGCGTCGAGGGTCGGATTGGGCTTCGTCATGGCATCTCCAGCGCCGCAGGCGCGCATCCGGTCAATATGGGGCCGGCGCGCCCGCGATGCAATCCGCTCGCTACCTCAAGGGTCAGAGCCGCAATCGAGGGTCAGAGCCGTTGCCGCTTCAGGGGTCAGAGCCGCTACAAATGGACGGAGCCTGGCCCGTGATGTCTTGCCCCGCGGCTTAAGGCTCTGACCCTCAAGCCAGTTGGCTTACGGCTCTGACCCTGAAATCAGCGGTACATGTACTCGCGCGTCAGCGGATGCGGCAGCCGTCCGTCCGGCATCGCCTTGCCCGCCAGCAGCTGCCACAACGACAGCCAGCCGCGGTCGAACGCGTGCGCGGAGCCCGCCAGGTAGATCCGCCAGACGCGGTAGCGCTCGTCGCCGACCTCGTGCCGCGCCTCGTCCTCCCGCGCCTCCAGCCGCTCGGTCCACGCCCACAGCGTCCTCGCGTAGTGCTCGCGCAGCCCCTCGGCGTCGACGAGCTCCAGCCCCTCGCGCGCCATGCCGTCGATCACCCGCGCCACGTGCGTGAGCTCGCCGCCGGGGAACACGTACTCCTCGACGAACTCGCCGATGCCGCTGCCGAGGCTGTCCGCGTCGAGCGTGTTGTGCGTGATCCCGTGGTTCAGCACCATGCCGCCCGGCTTCAGGATCCGGTAGATCTTGCCGAAGTACTTCGGGAAGCGCGCGATGCCCACGTGCTCGAACATCCCGATGCTCGCGACCTTGTCGTAGAGCGCGTTCTCGGGGAGGTCGAGGTAGTCGACGAGGTCGACGCGCACGCGCCCCTTCAGGCCCCGCGCGTCGATCTCGCGCCGGACGTGCTCGAGCTGGTTCTGCGACAGCGTGATGCCGTGCGCGTCGACGCCGTACTTCTCGGCCGCGTGGAAGAGGAGCGCGCCCCAGCCGCAGCCGATGTCGAGGAAGCGCTCGCCGGGCGCCAGCCGCAGCTTGCGGCAGATGTGGTCGAGCTTCTGCTCCTGCGCAACGTCGAGCGTGTCGGCGCCGTCGCGGAAGTAGGCGCACGAATACACCATCTGCCGGTCGAGCCACATCCGGTAGAACGCGTTCGAAACGTCGTAATGGTGCGCGATGTTGCGCCGGTTGCTGCGCCGCTGGTGCAGGAAGAGCTTCCACTTCGCCCGTGCGCGGTCGCGGCCGTGCGCGACGGCGCCGACCATCGACTCGGCGACGTCGAGCACGCCGCGCGCGCTTCCCGTGAAGTCGATGTCGTTGTGGACGTAGGCCCGGGCGAGCGTGCCCAGCGCCGGCGACGCCAGCGCCCGCATGCCCTTCCACGAGCGCGCGATCACGTCGACGACGGGCGAGGCCGACAGCGGCACGCGGACGCCGTCGGGCAGCACGAGCGTCACCGGCAGGTCGCGGCCGCCGTACCGGTTGGTGATGATGCGTTGCAGCGCTTCGGCCATTGCGTCGTCGAGCGGTTGCGGATGGGCGCAGTGCCCCCGAGCGGGCCGCCGGCCCTTCCCGGGCCGAAAAGTTTAGCAAGCCGCGTGACGGATGGGGAGACGCCCGGAAACCCCGGCCGGCGGGCACCGGGGCGGCGCTTTGACAGCCCACAGCCCCGCCCCTACCATCGCGGCACCCCCGCCACCGCGGCGCCTCGCACCGGTCGCCGTACCGCCGCCATGTCCGCAGCCGGATCCGCCAGCGCGCCGCCGCACGCCTTCGACTCGCGCCAGTTCCGCAGCGCGCTCGCGCAGTTCGCGACCGGCGTCACGATCATCGGCGCGCGCGCCGGCGAACGCCGCTTCGTCGGCTTCACGGCGAACTCGTTCAACTCGGTGTCGCTCGCGCCGCCGCTGATCCTCTGGAGCCTGTCGGTCGACGCGGATTGCCTGGGCGCGTTCCAGGCGACCGAGCGCTACGCGGTCAACGTGCTCGCGGCCGACCAGGTGGCGCTCGCGCACCGGTTCTCCCGGCCGCACGCTGACCGCTTCGCCGGCGTCGACTACCGGCTGGGCTGGGCCGACGCGCCGCTCGTCGCCGGCTGCGTCGCGTGGTTCGAGTGCCGGCACCACTCGCAGCAGCGGGCCGGCGACCACGTGATCTTCGTCGGCGAGGTCGTCACGTGCGAGCGCGCCGCCGGGCGCGGGCTCGTGTTCCACCACGGGCACTACGGCACGACGACGCCGCTGCCGCCGTCGGGGCCGGAGCCGTGACGCGGAATGGCTTGGGGGCGGTGCCGTAACGATCGCACCCGGCCGAAGGCATGTTCGGCCGCAACCGGTGCTTGGGGCTCTGACCCTACCTTAAGGCTCTGACCCTACCGTAAGGCTCTGACCCTTGGTGGGGGATCAGGCGGCGGCCTGCGCCGTCGCGCCCGCCCGCGGCTTGCGTTGCTGGAACACGTCCCAGATCTTCCGGAACACGGGACCGGGCTTGCCGCCGGCGAACGGCTTGCCATCGACGGTCGTGACCGCGAGCACCTCCTTCGTCGACGACGACAGCCACATCTCGTCGGCGGCGAGCGCCTCGGCCTTCGGCACTGGCCGCGTCACGACCGGCACGCCGGCCTCGTGCGCGAATTCGACCGCGGCGTCGTACGTGATGCCGGGCAGGATCAGGTTGTCCTTCGGCGGCACGACGATTGCGCCGCCGATCACGACGAGCACGTTGGACGCCGACGCCTCGGACAGGCAGCCGTCGCGGAACATCACGGTCTCGACGGCGCCGGCCTCGGCCGCGAGCTGGCGCATCAGCACGTTGCCGAGCAGCGAGATCGTCTTGAGGTCGCAGCGGTGCCAGCGGTTGTCCTCGGCGGTGACGACGGCGACACCGCGCTCGACCTGCTCGCGCGTGGGCGAGGCCAGCGGGTTGCTCATCATGAACACGGTCGGCGGCACGCCCTTGGGGAACGTGTGGTCGCGCTTGGCGACGCCGCGCGTGACCTGGAAGTAGACGCCCTGGTCGGCGTACGGCTGCCGCGCGACCAGCTCGCGGATAATCGCCTCCCACTGCGGGTTCGTATACGGGTTCGCGAGCCCGATGCCGTCGAGGCTGCGCTGCAGCCGCGCGAGATGGTGCGGCAGTCGGAACGGCTCGCGGCCGTAGACGGGCACCAGCTCGTAGACGCCGTCGCCGAAGATGAAGCCGCGGTCGAGCACCGACACCTTGGCGTCGCCGAGCGCGACGAAGCTGCCGTTCAGATAGACGATCGGGTCGGCGTCGGGCATCGCGGTCACCTTCGCATCGTTGCGGTCAATTCCGGCGGAACCACAGCCGCACCGTGTCCCACGCACGGCCGAAGAGGCTCGCCAGCGGCACGTCCTCCAGCGCGATCAGCGGGAACTCCGCGACCGGCTTGCCTTCGAGCGCGACCTTGACGGTGCCCACGCGCTGCGCGCGCGCGACCGGCGCGATCAGCGGTTCGTCCGCCTGCATCGCGAGGCTCAGCTTGTCCGCCTTGCCCTTCGGCAGCGTCAGGTAGCGGTCGGCGAGGAAGCCGGCCGGTACCTCCGGCGCGGCGCCCTTCCAGACGCGCAGCGTCGTCACCTGCTTGCCGGACTGGTAGAGCTGCACGGTGTCGAACGCCTGGAAGCCCCAGTTCATGAGCTTCTGCGCCTCGGCCGCGCGCGCGGCGTCGGACCCCGCGCCCAGCACGACGGCGAGCACGCGGCGGTCGCCGCGCGTCGACGACGCGACCAGGCACCAGCCCGCGGCGTCCGTGTGCCCGGTCTTCACGCCGTCGACGGTCGGATCCGTCCACAGCAGGCGGTTGCGGTTCGGCTGCGTGATGTTGTTGTACCGGAATTCCTTCTGCGAATAGAGCGGGTAGTACTCGGGGTAGTCGCGGATGACCGCGGAGGCGAGCTTCGCGAGGTCCGCGGCCGTCGAGTAGTGCTGCGGCCCCGACAGCCCGGTCGCGTTGGTGAAGTGCGTGTTGGCCATCCCGAGGCGCGCGGCCTCGGCGTTCATGCGCGCGACGAACGACTCTTCGGTGCCGCCGACCAGCTCGGCGAGCGCGACGGAGGCGTCGTTGCCCGACTGCACGATCATCCCGCGCATCAGCTCGTCGACGGAGACCGCGCGGCGCGGCTCGATGAACATCCGCGAGCCCTCGGCGCGCCACGCGCGCTCGGACACGGCGACCATCTGCGACGGCACGATCGTCTTCGCGCGCAGCGCGCCGAACACGAGGTAGGCCGTCATGAGCTTCGTCAGCGACGCGGGGTCGCGGCGCTCGTCGGCGTTGGCCGCCGCGAGCGTCTGCCCGCTCGTGACGTCGGTGAGGAGCCAGGCGGCGGCCGCGACCGACGGCGCGGCGGCGCCGGGCGCCGCGGCGGCGGGCGCAGCGGGCGCAGCGGGTGCGGCCGGCGCAGCGATGCCCGTCGACGCGACGACGAGAACGAAGGCGGCGAGCGCCGCGGCGCGCGTGCGATTCCCGGGCTGGTGCATGGGTGACGCCGAAAACCCGGGATTATACGGGTCGCGCAACGTCGACCCGGACGGCGGTGCGCCGGCCGCGCACGGCAACGCCGCGGCGCGCGCCGCGGCGACCCGATACCCGGGTTCGCGCTATGGGGGAAGCGGCAGGAAGCCGAAGATCTCGCCGGTCGTGCGATCGAGGACCGCGACGATGTCGCGGTTGCGCGCCCGCACCGGCACGTAGCCCATGCTGCGCCCCGCGGCGCCGTGCGTCGCGACGAAGTCGTTGACGAGCTCGGCCTCGTCGCGGCCGCGCTGCGCGAGCGACACGAGCGGCCGCGCCGCGCGCGCCGCGTTCGGCGCCGCCTGCTCGTACGGAACGTACAGGTGCGGGAGGTCCGGCAGGTCGGGGCCGCCGGTGGCCGCCGCGACGACGATCCGGACGGTCTCCTTCGGGTCGGCGGGCAGCGTCGCGGCCACGACGCGCGGCCCGGTGAGCGACAGCGTCCGGTACTCGCCGGCCGCGCGGCCGAGCGAATCCGGGTCGATGCCGTTCGCCGGCACCGTGTAGAAGCGGCCGTCGACGTACACGTTGTAGACGGGCCGCGCCTCGAACATCACCCAGCCGCCGTAGGCGAGCGCGGCGAGCTGGACCGCGGCGATCGTCGCGAGGTCGTACTTCAACCGCGGCTTCTTCGGGTCGAAGATCATCAGCGTGATCATCGGCCCGAGCACGACGTCGACGCCGATCAGCAGCCGCAGCAGCGTCTCGCCGCCCATCGCCGTGAAGTAGGCCTGCGGATACCACAGCCACAGCACGAGCATGACCACCGTCGCCGCGATCAGCGCGCTGATCGCGAGGTGGATGCCGAATGCCTTCCAGCGGGTGAGCGACTGCAGCGTCATGCCACCACCGTTCGTGGCCCCTGCGTGGGGCGGCGGAGGCGGCGGACCGCCGCCCCGGGGCGATCGATCCGGCGCCCGTCGGGCCGCCCCGAGGGCGTGCCCGCCCTTCGGGGGGAAGCGCGCGTCGCGCGCCTCGGGGGAAAACCAAATCAATCGGTCCCGGTGAATGCAAAATCCACGCCAGGCTTGCGGCCGGCGACGATGTCGGCGAGCGCCCGTCCCGAACCGCACGCCATCGTCCAGCCCAGCGTCCCGTGGCCGGTGTCGAGGAACAGGTTGCGGTAGCGCGTACGGCCCAAAAGCGGCACGTTGGACGGCGTGGCAGGGCGCAATCCCGTCCAGAGCTCGACGCCGGCGCGGTCGCCGGCGTCCGGAAACAGCTCGAACGTGCGCCGGACCAGCGCGTCGCAGCGGACGGCGTTGAGGTCCTTGCCGTATCCGGCGATCTCGGCGGTGCCCGCGACGCGCAGCCGCTCGCCCAGCCGCGAGAACACGAGCTTGCACGCGACGTCGGTCAGCGACACCGTCGGCGCGCCCCGGTGCGCGCCGATCGCGATCGTCGCCGAGTAGCCCTTCACCGGGTAGACGAGGCACGGCACGCCGACCGGTCGCAGCAGCCGCGGGCTCTCGCTGCCGAGCGCCACCACGTACGCGTCGGCCGCGAGCACGTCGCCGCCCGCGCAGCGCACGCCGCGGACGGCGTCGCCTTCGGCCACCAGCGCCTCCACCGCCGTGTTCCAGCGGAACGCGACGCCGCGCGCTTGCGCCATCCGCGCGAGCTCCTGCGTGAAGCGGTGCGCGTCGCCCGATTCGTCGGAGGCGCTGTAGATGCCGCCGACCAGCCGGTCGCGGCACGCGGCCAACGCCGGCTCGATCGCCACGCACGCGTCCACGCTCCGCTCTTCGCGGTCGCAGCCCAGGTCGCGCATCCGCGCCGCGGCCTTCGCCTCGTGCGCGTAGTCCTGCGCGTCCGTGAAGAACGTGAGGATGCCGCGCGTGCGCTCGTCGTACCGGATGCCGGTCTCGCTGCGCAGCGCCTTCAGGCACTCGCGCGAATACGTCGCGAGCGCGAGGCAGCGCAGCGTGTTGCGCCGCGTGCGCGACGGCAGGCACTCGAGCAGGAACTGCAGCCCCCAGCGCCACTGGTGCGGGTCGCGCCGCAGCCGGAAGAGGAGCGGCGCGTCCTCGCGCCCGAGCCACTGCACGACCTTCGCCGGCGCCGCGGGGTTCGCCCACGGCTCGGCGTGCGACGCGGAGATCTGGCCGCCGTTGGCGAACGACGTCTCCAGCGCCGCGCCCGCCTGCCGGTCCACGACGGTGACGTCGTGCCCGTCCTGCGCGAGGTACCACGCGGCGGCGACGCCGACCACCCCCGCGCCGAGCACGACGACGCGCATCAGGTCGCCGCCGCCTCCGCCGCCAGCTCGGCCACCGGGATGCAGCTGCAGAAGAGGTGCCGGTCGCCGTAGACGTTGTCGATGCGCGCGACCGGCGGCCAGTACTTCGCCGCCTTCTGCGCCGCGGTCGGGTAGCCGGCGACGAGCCGCGGGTAGCGGTGCGTCCACTCGTCCGCGGACACGGCGGCCGCCGTGTGCGGCGCGTGCTTCAGCGGATTGTCGGCGCGGTCCATCCGCCCCTGCTCGATTGCGCGAATCTCGCCGCGGATCGCGATCATCGCGTCGACGAAGCGGTCGAGCTCGGCCTTCGACTCCGATTCCGTCGGCTCGACCATCAGCGTGCCGGGCACCGGAAAGCTCATCGTCGGCGCGTGGAAGCCGTAGTCGATCAGGCGCTTCGCGACGTCCTCGGCCTCGACGGCCGACGTGGGCTTGAGCGGTCGCAGGTCGAGGATGCACTCGTGCGCGACGAGCCCGCCGGGACCCGTGTACAGCACCGGGTAGTGCGGCGCGAGCCGCCGCGCGACGTAGTTGGCGGCGAGGATCGCGCTCTCGGTCGCCGCCGTGAGGCCGGCGCCGCCCATCATCGTCACGTACATCCACGAGATCGGCAGGATCGACGCGCTGCCGTACGGCGCTGCGGATACGGCGTTCGTGGCCGCGGCGGCGCCGCCGGACGAGGACGCCGAGGCGAGGGCGAAGTGCCCGGGCAGGAACGGCGCGAGATGCGCCTTCACCGCAACCGGCCCGACGCCCGGCCCGCCGCCGCCGTGCGGAATGCAGAACGTCTTATGCAGGTTCAAGTGCGACACGTCGGCGCCGAAGCGCCCGGGCGCCGCCAGCCCGACCAGCGCATTGAGGTTGGCGCCGTCGACGTAGACCTGCCCGCCGTGCGCGTGCACGATCTCGCAGACGCGCACGATGCCCTCCTCGAACACGCCGTGCGTCGACGGGTACGTGACCATGATCGCGGCGAGCGCCTGCGCGTGCTGCGCGGCCTTCGCCTCGAGGTCGGGCAGGTCGACGTTGCCGTCGGCGTCGCACGCGACGACGACGACGTGCATGCCCGCCATCTGCGCCGACGCCGGATTGGTGCCGTGCGCGGACGCCGGGATCAGGCACACGTTGCGCTGCCTCTCGCCGCGGCTCGCGTGCCACGCGCGGATCGCCAGCAGCCCGGCGTACTCGCCCTGCGAGCCCGCGTTCGGCTGCAGCGACACCGCGTCGTAGCCGGTGACCGCGCACAGCATCCGCTCCAAGTCGCCGATCATCCTGCGGTAGCCGGCCGCCTGCTCCGCGGGCGCGAACGGGTGCAGGTGCGCGAACTCCGGCCACGTGATGGGGATCATCTCCGTGGTCGCGTTGAGCTTCATCGTGCACGAGCCCAACGGGATCATCGCGCGGTCGAGCGCGAGGTCGCGGTCGGCCAGGCGGCGCAGGTAGCGCAGCATCTCGGTTTCCGACCGGTAGCGCCGGAACACCGGGTGCGTCAGGAACGCCGACGTGCGCGCGAGCGCCGGCGGCAGCGCGTCGGCGACCGCGGCGTCGAGGTCGGCCACCGTGAACGGCGGCTCGCCGCCGCCGAACACGCGGAAGAGGCGCGCGACGTCCTCGCGCGTCGTCGTCTCGTCGAGCGAGATCCCCAGCGTCGCGGCGTCGACGCGCCGGAAGTTGACGCCGGCGGCGACACCGGCGGCGAGGACCTGCGCCGTCCGCGCGCCGGTCGTCACGGTGATCGTGTCGAAGAACTCGCGCGTGGGCACCGCGAAGCCGAGGCGCTCGAGGCCCGCCTTCGCGATCGCCACCAGCCGGTGCGCGCGGCGCGCGATCCGCGCGAGCCCTTCGGCGCCGTGCCAGACCGCGTACATGCCGGCGATCACCGCGAGCAGCACCTGCGCCGTGCAGATGTTCGACGTCGCCTTCTCGCGGCGGATGTGCTGCTCGCGCGTCTGCAGCGCGAGCCGGTACGCGGCGTTGCCCTGCGCGTCGACGGTGACGCCGACCAACCGCCCCGGCAGCGACCGCTTGAACTCGTCGCGCGTCGCCATGTAGCCGGCGTGCGGCCCGCCGTAGCCCATCGGCACGCCGAAGCGCTGCGTGGAGCCGACGACCGCGTCCGCGCCCCACTCGCCGGGCGGCGCGAGCACCGTGAGCGCCAGGACGTCGGCTGCGACGATCGCGAGCGCGCCCTGCGCATGGAGGTCGGCGACGAGGCCGCGGTAGTCGCGCACGTCGCCGTTCGCGCCCGGATACTGCAGCAGCGCTGCGAACGCGCCGGCACGGGCCGCGTCGGCCGCCGGCCCGACGACGACGTCGACGCCGAGCGGGTGCGCGCGCGTGCGCACGACGTCGACCGTCTGCGGGAACACGTCGTCCGCGACGAAGAACCGCCGGCTCGCGCTCTTGCCGACACGCAGCGCGAGCGCCATCGCCTCGGCGGCGGCGGTCGCCTCGTCGAGCATCGACGCGTTGGCGATCGCCATGCCGGTGAGGTCGCAGACCATCGTCTGGAAGTTGACGAGCGCCTCGAGGCGTCCCTGCGAGATCTCCGGCTGGTACGGCGTGTACGCCGTGTACCACGCGGGGTTCTCGAGGATGTTGCGCAGCACGACCGCCGGCGTGTGTGTGCCGTAGTAGCCCATGCCGATGTGCGACGTCAGCACGCGGTTCTCCGCCGCGATCGACTTCAGGCGCGCGAGCGCCTGCGCCTCGGGCACCGGCCCCGGCAGCGGCAGCGGCGCGTGCTCGCGGATCGCCGCCGGCACCAGCGCGTCGACCATCGCGGCGCGCGACGGGTAGCCCAGCACGGCGAGCATCGCCGCCTGGTCGTCCGGCGACGTGCCGACGTGCCGCGCCTCGAACTCCGCGGCGTCCTCGAGCGCGGGGAGTGCCCCGGCGGAATCGTTCGCGCGCATGGGACCGCTCACGCCTCGGAGATGAGCTTCGTGTACGCGGCGGCGTCGAGCATCTTCGCGAGCGCGCCCGCGTCGGCCGGCTTCAGCCGGAACAGCCACGCCGCGTACGCGTCGGCGTTCACGGACTCCGGCGCGCCGGTGACGTCCGCGTTGACGGCCACCACGGTCCCGGCGATCGGCGCGTAGACGTCGCTCGCCGCCTTCACCGACTCGACGACCGCGCAGGCCTCGCCCGCGCCGAGGCTGCGCCCGACCGCCGGCAGCTCGATGAACACGAGGTCGCCCAGCGCGGCCTGCGCGTGGTCGGTGATGCCGACGCTCACCGTGCCGTCGGGCTCGGCGCGCATCCATTCGTGGCTGTCGGCGTACTTGAGTTCGGCGGGCACGTTCATGACGTCGTCTCCGTTTTGCGGTTGTAGCGTTTCCGTTGGGTCTGAACCGAAGAGCGCAAATCTTGAAACATGAAGGGCACGAAGAGCACGAAGAACTGCAAATCTCGAACCACGGAGGGCACAGAGAGCACAGAGAAATTCAAACTTGAGCCACGAAGTACACGCAGAAAGTCTCTTTCGCCCTCGACCTTACCTTCCTCCGCGCTCTCCGTGTTCTCCGTAGCAAAAAGCCTTGAAGTTGATGTTCTTCGTGTACTTCGTGCCCGTCGTGGTTCAAGAATTGTCCTTCAACCCACCATCACCTTCCCGTTGCGCACGAACGGCGGCTTCACGACGCGCGCGGCGAGCTCCTTGTCGCGGACGGCGACGTGCACGACGTCGCCGACGGCGCACGCGGCGGGCAGCCGCGCGAGCGCGATCGACTTCGCGAGCGTCGGCGAGAACGTGCCGCTCGTCACCTCGCCGTCGCCGTGCGCCGTGCGCACCTTCTGGTGCGCGCGCAGCACGCCGCCCGCGTCCTGCAGCAGCAGCCCGGAAAGCTGCTGCGCCGGCGCCTGCGCGGCGAGCGCGGCTTTGCCGACGAAGTCGCGCGGGCTCGCGAGGTCGACCGTCCACGCGAGCCCCGACACGAGCGGGGACACGGTCTCGTCCATGTCCTGGCCGTAGAGGTTCATCCCGGCCTCGAGCCGCAGCGTGTCGCGCGCGCCGAGCCCGCAGGGCCGCACGCCCGCGGCGGCGAGCGCGTTCCACGTCGCTTCCGCGCGCGCGGCGGGCACCATCACCTCGAAGCCGTCCTCGCCCGTGTAGCCGGTGCGCGCGACGAACACGTCGCCCGCCGCCGTGCGCACGTCGCGCCCGAAGAACGGCTTCATGTCGGCGGTCGCAGCCTCGCTGCCGGGCAGCGCCGCCCAGACCTTCGCGCGCGCGTTGGGGCCCTGCACGGCGATCATCGCGAGGTCGGCGCGCGGCGTCAGCACGAGCTGCGGCGCGTGCTGCGCGATCTGCTGCCGGAACCACGCGAGGTCCTTGTCGGTGGTTCCCGCGTTGACGACGATGCGGAAGAAGTCGTCGCGCAGGTAGTAGACGATGAGGTCGTCGAGCACGCCGCCGTCCGGCCGCAGCAGGCACGAGTACAGCGCCTTGCCCGGTTCCTTCAGCTTGTCGACGTTGTTGGCGAGCGTGCGGCGCAGGAAATCGCGCGCGCCGGCGCCCGTCAGGTCGACGGCGCGCATGTGCGACAAGTCGAACATGCCGGCGTCGGTGCGCACGGCGCGGTGCTCGTCGATCTGGGAGCCGTAGTGGACCGGCATGTCCCAGCCGCCGAAGTCGACCATGCGCGCGCCGGCGGCGCGGTGCACGGCATTGAGGGGGGTCTCTTTCAGCACGGCGCGATCTCCCGGAGCCAAGACGAAAAGGGCGAAGCGTCACCTCCGCTTCGCCCCGTCTGTCCTTTTACCTGAGAGATTGGGAGGCCGCGATGCTCGCTCGGCCTCCGGTGCCCCTTCGGTGGATCGCCGCCGGAACCGGCATCACGCCGGCGCCCGCGCGACCGCTCTCCAGAGTGCGGTTGCGTCGCGTGCAGTCCTCGGTACGTGTGGGTTTGGGGGGTGGGCGCCTTGGGGGGGGGCGCGGGTGTCGACCCGCCCATGCGCAACGCCCCTGTGCTCGCACCCGTCTAATTCACCCCTCCCGGCCGGGGTGCGGGCCTTACTCGGTTGACGCCCACCGCCCTGCGCCCGTCGAACGACGTCGGCCGCGAATCGGGCTTCTGCTGCCAGCGCCCCACGACTCAAGCTCCCAGGCGGGAATGCCCTCCGTCTCTCTCCGCGGCGTGTC
>JAYRNW010000290.1:0-3158 GCA_041911995.1 Casimicrobiaceae bacterium
AGCGACGTCGACGACGTCAGCGCCGCGTCGAGCACGCCGCTCGACATCGCGTTGTAGATCTCGTTCGACGGCACGTTGGTCACCGCGCCGCCGGCGCCCTTGATCATCAGGTCCATCTCCTTGCTGCCGCCGCGGACCTTCATGCCCTTCGCGTCGTCGGGCGAGACGATCGGGTTGGTCTTGCTGGCGATGCCGCCGGCCTGCCACACCCAGGTCAGGATCTTGATCCCCTTCTCGTCGAGGATCCTCTCCCACTCCTTGCCGATCGGCGCGTTCTTCCAGCGCAGGCCCTGCTCGTAGCTCGTGACCAGCGCCGGCATGAGGCCCAGGTTGGCTTCCGGCACCTCGCCGCCGCCGTAGGCGATCGGCAGCACCGACATGTCGAGCGTGCCCTTGCGGATCGCGCCGAACTGGCTGAACGTCTTGACCAGCGACCCGTTGGGGTAGACCTCGACCTTGAGCTGGCCGTTGCTGCGCTTCTCGACCTCCGCCGCGAACTTGCGCGCGAGGCGGTCGCGGAAGTCGCCGGATTCGCCGGACGCCGCCGGGAACTGGTGCGAGATCTTGAGAACCTTGGGCGCCTGCGCGTGGGCGCCGGCGGCGATGGCCAGCGCGCACGCGACGGCCGCGATACCGGCGAGCGCACGGCGGATGACGACGGACATGGGACTCCTCCTGAGGTTTGGCGGCGCGCCCGCGCGCCGTCTTCGTCCCCGTCGGCAGCGCGCATCGCGCGTCGGTCGTTGTCGGGCGGGGTCCCGCGCTTCGTGGCGCCGGCATCGGCGCGGTGGTCGCCGCCCGGCCATAGTATAGCCACCCGGCGCCGCGGCAAGGCCGCCGCGCCCGGGGCGGGCCTCGGTGCGGGCTTCAGTGCAGGCTCTTCCCGCCGGCGTCCCGCGCCACGGCCGCGAGCGCGTCCGGCGTCACGGGCACCGCGGCCAGGTCCGCGAGCGCCACCGGCTTCGCGGGGAAGCGCGCGCGGAGGTAGCCGACGTCCGCCGGTTTGCGGCCCTGCGCGCGGGCAACGAGCTCGGTCACCGTGAGCCCGCAGAAGCGCCCCTGGCACGGCCCCATGCCGCAGCGCGTGTACGCCTTCATCTGGTTCGGCCCCGCGCAGCCCTCGCGCGCGACGCGCACGACGGTCGCGGCCGTCACCTCCTCGCAGCGGCAGACGATCGTCTCGCCGTGCGGCAGCCGGAAGGCGTCGGCGGGCCGGTACAGCGTGTCGAGGAACGCGCGCCCGCGCAGCGCCTGCGCGAGGTCGCGCCGGTGGCGCTCCGCCGCACGGTCGCGCGCGGCGCCGTCGATGCGGCCGAGCGCGTTCGCCACGGCGAGCGCCGCGAGGCGGCCGGCGGCCTCCGCGGCGGCGGCGCCCGTGATGCCCGCGCCGTCGCCGGCGACGAACAGCCCGGGCACGCTCGTGCCGCCCCACGCGTCGACGACCGGCGCGAAGCACGCCTGCAGGTCGTTCCACGCGAGCGCGCAGCCGGCGGCGCCCGCGAGGTTCACGTCGGGCACCACGCCCTGGTGCAGCAGCACGTGGTCGACCGGCAGCGTCTCCTCGCGGCCGTCGGCGCGGAAGCGCACCGCTTCCGCCGCCGCCGTCCCCTCGATCGCGAGCTCGGTCACGTACTCGACGACGCGCGCGCGGCGGCGCACGTAGCGGACGAGCTCGAGGCCCTTGGCGAGGTACGGCGACAGCATGAAGCCCGGCGCGAGCGGCGCCGCCTGCGCGAGCCGGCCGCGCGGCGTGGTGTCGAGGTACGCGGCGATCTCGATGCCGCAGCGCAGGTACTGCGTGGCGAGCAGCCACAGGAGCGGGCCGGTGCCGGCCAGGACCGTCCGCCCGCGCGGCACGAGCCCCGACCCCTTCATCAGCAGCTGCGCGGCGCCCACGGTCATGACGCCGGGCAGCGTCCAGCCCGGGATCGGGAACGGGCGCTCGAGCGCGCCGGTGGCGAGGATCACCGCGCGCGCGGCGACCACCGTCGTGAGCCGCGCGTCCGCCGGCCCGACGCCGAGCGCGAGCGTGAACGTCCCGTCGGGCTCGCGCGTGATCGCCCACACGGTCGCGTCGCGCACGTAACGCGCGCCGGAGCGCTCGAACGGCGGCACCAGCGTCGCGCCGTGCCAGTAGTCCTCGCCGAGCACGTCCGGACGCACGCGCGGCGCCGCCGTGACGCCGCGGTAGATCTGGCCGCCCGGCGCGCGTTGCTCGTCGTACAGCGACGTCGACAGGCCGCGCTCGGCGGCGAGCGTGGCTGCGGCGAGTCCCGCCGGGCCGGCGCCGACCACGGCGACGTCGAGCACGCTCACGGATTCGCCTCCGCGTCGACGTCGCGCACGCGCTGCCGCGTGACGATGCGCATGCCGGGCGCGACGGCGATCGTGCACGCCTGCTGGTTCGGCCGGCCGTCGATCGTCACCACGCAGTCGAAGCACACGCCCATCAGGCACCACGGGCCACGCGGCGCGCCGCCGACGGAGGCCGCGCGGAAGTCGAGCCGGCCGGCGGCCAGCAGCGCGGCGGCGACCGTGTCGCCTTCGCGCGCGGCGAACGGCATGCCGTCGATCGTGACGGCGACCTCGGCCCCGGGAGCGTCAGGCAGCCGCGCGTACATCGAAGCGTCCGGGGTCGAACGGCGAAACCTGCGCCGACAGCGCGCCGGCGGCGATCGCCGGCGCGAGCGTCAGCGCGTGCGCGGCGGCGAGCGTGACGCCGCTGTGGCACGCGGCGACGAACGCGCCCGGGTACGCCGCCGACTGCGCGTAGATCGGGAAGCCGTCCGGCGCGATCACGCGCAGCGCGGCCCACGCGCGGACGACGCGGACGTCGCGCAGGAACGGGAAGATCCGCGCTGCGCGCCCCGCCATCGCCGACAGCACCGCCGGGTCGAGCGACTCGTCGAAGCCGCGGTCCTGCTGCGCGTCGCCGACGAGCACGGTGCCGTCGTCGGTCTGCCGGATCGTCTCGAGCGGCAGCGGCAGGAACGGCTGCACGCGCTCGAGCGCGAGCACCTGCCCCTTGTTCGGAGCGACCGGCGCCGCGAGCCCGACCATCGGCGCGAGCGTGGCGTTGGCGAGGCCCGCGGCGAGCACGACGCGCCCGCACTCGACTACGCCGCGCGGCGTGTGCAGCGCGAAGCGGTCCGCGGCGG
>JAYRNW010000291.1:0-19173 GCA_041911995.1 Casimicrobiaceae bacterium
CCGCCGAGGGCGGGCGCCGGCGCGAGCGCGACGGTGCCGAGGAGCGAGAGCAGTGCGAGCAGTCGTTTCATGGCGGTTCCCTTCACAGCGCCTGCGCGCCGGTCTCGCCGGTGCGGATGCGCACGACCTGCAGCAGGTCGAACTCGAAGATCTTGCCGTCGCCGATCTTGCCGGTGTTGGCCGCCTTCTCGATCGCCTCGATCACGCGCTCGAGCAGGTCGTCCTTGATCGCTGCCTCGATCTTCACCTTCGGCAGGAAGTCGACGACGTACTCGGCGCCGCGATAGAGCTCGGTGTGGCCCTTCTGGCGGCCGAACCCCTTCACTTCGGTGACGGTGATGCCCTGGACGCCGATCGACGAGAGCGACTCGCGGACCTCGTCCAGCTTGAACGGCTTGATGATGGCGGTAACGAGTTTCATGGTTTCCCCGCAAGTGCGCGGCGACGGCGCGCGCCGCCGCGCGGATCGAACGTCAGAACGTCTTCTGGATGTAGCCGACGACCTGGGTGCCGCTCGTATCCGTACCGAAGCGGTTCGTGTAGAGCCCGCTCTGCGCGTCGGTGCCGGTGACGACGAGGCCCAGCGTCACGCCCACGACTTCGGCCGCGACGCCGCCCTTCCAGTCGGTGTAGCTGTAGTCGCCCGAGTTCTTGTACGACTGGTGCCCGACGTGGCCGATCAGCGTGATCTTGCCGATGTAGTCGTTGACCTTCTCGACGACGTCCCAGTTGAGGTTGCCTTCGAGGTAGTACGACCCGCTCGAATCCGGGAAGCCGAACGTGTTGTTGATGCTGTAGCTGTACTTCACCGACAGCATCTTCCACGTCAGTCCCGCGTAGAGCTCCGTCGTATTGGGCTTCGTGACGCCCGCCGGGTACGTGCCCGGGTACCAGTAGTAGAGGACGCCGAAGTCCGCGACGAAGTCCGAGGGCAGCGACCACTTGTAGCCGCCGTAGAAGTCCCACTCGAGGCTTGCGGACGCATTCTTCTCCGCGTCGGAGATCCACGAGATGTTGGACGCCCACGTGCCGGCGTAGAAGCCGCTCTTGTGCGCGAGGTCGAAGCCGCCCTGCACCGCCGGCTTTTCGTTGGTCTGCGAGATGCCGCGGAACACGTACTGGCTGAAGAGGCCGACGTTGCCGGTGAACGTCCAGTCGGGCTCGGGGGCGGGCGCCGGCGCCGCCGCCGCGGGTGCGGCCGCGGGTGCGGGGGCCTGCGCCCACGCGCCGCCGGCGAGCAGCACGCACGCCGCGGTGGCGGCCGAGAGGCGAAGAGCTTGGGTTCGATTCATCTCGTAATCCTTTTGATCGACGAAGGGGAAAGCGTTACGGTCTCCCGTCAGCATTTCGTGTGCCACTGCACAAATAAATTGATAATCAAGGTGTTATCTGCGATCTCTTGGTCGAGGGCAGGACCGCAGCCTCGGCGGTGCACCACAACCGGGCAAGGTCCTGGCGATCCCGCACGGAATCGGGGCGATCGATCCGGACGGCCGTCGATGTCCGCGGCGCCGGCGCGCGGCGCACGAAACAAGCATTCGCTTTGCTAGACTCGACCGATGCGCGGCGCCCCGGCGCGCCGCGGCGCGCGACGACGCGGACGGAGACGCACGATGCTCAACTTCAACGGCAGGACGCTGGACGAACTCGCGGCGAAGATCGGCAAGGCCGTCGAGGCGAGCCCCGCCAGGGACCTCGAGAAGAACATCAAGGCGCTGCTGCAGGGCGGGCTCGCGCGCCTCGACGTCGTCACGCGCGCCGAGTTCGACACGCAGACGGCGGTCCTTCTGAAGACGCGCGAGAAGCTCGAGCGCCTGGAAGCCCGCGTGGCGGAGATGGAGCCGCGCGGCGCTACGTCGCCGCCGGCGCACTGACCGGACGGCGCGCGGTCAGGAAGACCGTCCGCGAGCGGACGACGTCAGTTCGCGAACGTCTTCTTCAGGAACGCGACCGCCGCCTGCGCCGCCTTGTCGCGCGCGCGGTTGCTGCCCTCGACCGTCGCGCCGACCGCGCCGCAGCCCTTGAGGGCCGTCGTGTACGCGTCGCCCTGCAGCCGCGCCCCGCTCGTCCGGTCGTACGCGTACAGCGTGTCGATGTCGATCTCGACCGGGCAGTCGCCCTTGGTGCGCGATACGTTGCGCAGGTAGTAGCGCTTGAGGTCGTCGGAGTCGAACTTGTGTTGCGCGCCTTCCAGCACCACGAACTCCACCGGCGTGCCCGCCTTGCCGATTCTGTCGGCGTAGTCCTGGCACGCGCCGATCGGCGTGTAGTCGTCGGCGTCGCCGTGGAGGAACAGCATCGGCGCCTTCGAGAACACGCCGGGCTTCACGACCAGCCGGAAGATGCCGGCGCAGCCGCCGGCGTACGTCGGGATGAAGGCGGCGTAGCGCAGCCCGTCGGGCAGCTTCTGCGAGGCGGCGATTCGCTCGGCCGCGGCACGCAGCGTCGCGATGCCGCCGCGCGAGAAGCCCATGAGCGCGATGCGCTGCCGGTCGATGCGCGGATGCGTGGCCAGCAGCCGGAGCGCGGCGAACGTGTCGGCGACGTCCGCCGGGAACGGCACCTGCGACTGGTCCTCGGCGGTGCTCTGCACGCCGCGCGGGCCGAACATGTCGAGCGTGAACACGGCGATGCCGGCGGCGTTGAACTGCTTGGGCCAGTATTCGAGCTCGGCGTTGTAGATGCCGCCCGACCCGTGCACGAGGACGACGGCCGGCACCTTGTCGTTGCCGGGCGGCAGGAACAGGTGGCCGACGACGTTCACGGCTTCGCCACTCTTGTTCCCCTGCATCAGCTCGGGGAGCGTCTTCGGCGTCCAGCTCGCGAACGCGTAGCGGCCGCTCGGCGCTCCGTTGGCGAAGGACGCGACGACCTCGGGCGCCTGGGCGTGCGCGACGAAGGCGACGCAGAAGCCGGTCGATGTAACGAACGCGAAGATGAGGCGCGTGATCGATTTGTGATTGCGCATGACGATCTCCAACGCGGCTGTCGTGGGCGGGTCTCGACCCGCTACGGGATCAACTCGTCGGCGGCGGCGAGCAGCGACTTCGGCATCGCGATGCCGAGCGCCTTGGCCGTGCCCAGATTGATGACGAGCTCGTACTTCGTCGGCTGCTCGATGGGCATGTCGGCCGGCTTGGCGCCCTTGAAGACCTTGTCCACCAATTCGGCGGCGCGGCGGAACACCGCCGGAAGGTCGAGTCCGTACGACATGAGCCCGCCCGCCTTTACGTGTTCGTCGGCACCGAACATCGAAGGCATGCGGTGCTTGAGCGCGAGGTCCGCGATCGGCCTGGCATACGCGATGTAGTTGGGCGACTCGATCAGGTAGACGGCGTCGGCGCGCGCCGCGACCATCGCGGCGAAGGCATCGCTCCATGCCGTCGCGTCCGCGACGATCAGGACCTGGAGCTGCAGGTCGAGCGCCCTGGCCGCGTCCGCCGTGTCCTTCAGCCAGATGGCGTCCCCGCCCGCGCCCGACCTCGCCGCCACGGCCAGGCGCGACAGGCGCGGGAGCGCCTCCCTGAGGAGCTGCAGCCGCTTGGCGATGATGCGCGCGTCGCTGGCGAACATCATGCCCGTCACGTTCCCGCCCGGCCGCGCGAGGCTCGCCACCACGCCCTCGCGCACGGGGTCGAGGCCGCTCGCCATCACGATCGGGATCGTGACGGTCGCGTTCTTCGCGGCCATGTTCGACGGCGAACCGCGCGTCACGATCACATCGGGCCCGAGGCGGACCAATTCCGCGGCGAGTTCCGGCAGCCGCGCGGAGTTGCCCTCGGCGTACCTGACGTCGACGACGAGGTTCGCGCCCTCCGCGTAACCCAGTTCGCGCAGGCGCTTCCACAGGGCGTCGGCGGGATCGGGCGTCCCCCGCGTCGGCGTGACGCCGGCCGACAGGTAACCGATCCGCCACTTCCGGCTCGCCGGCTGCCCCTGCGCCCACGTCGTAGACACGGCCGCTCCCGCCGCCACCATGGCGAGGAACGAGCGCCGATCGATCATGGGGCGATCTCCGCTAGGCCTGCGAGTTGCATGAGCGCATCGTGAGCCGCGGCGGCGACTCACGCCACGCGTAAAGCCTACGCGCCAAGTGTGGTCGATTCAAGGCGCATTGCTTGATCGAGACGCACAGGAACCCTCGGCGATCCCCCTGCGCCTGCGCGGCGTCGGCAGGTCAGCCGCGCGCGCGCAGGATGCCGGCGAAATACGCCGCGAGGTCGTCGCGCGCACGCAGCGGGAGGACGTGGCCGACGTACTGGTCCGGCCGCACGACGACCATGCAGCCGGCGGCCCGGTCGATGCCGCGCGCCGCGAAGATGTCCTCGCCGCGCTTGACGTCGGCGCAGAAGACCTTCTCGTAGTCGCACAGCCGGTAGCGACCGACGTGCGGCCGCAGCAGCGTGGGCATGGCGCCGAAGTCGAGCGCGCGGAAGCCCTGCTGGAAGACCGCCCGGGTGTCGATCACGGCATCCACGTCTTCCCCCGGCGCGGTGTGGCGGCGCACCGGCGAGGCCGGGTCGTGCTCGAGCCAGTCGCACAGCGTGGCGACGGCGCCACCTTGACCACCGGTATCGTCCGCGGGGGCGAAGACGAACAGGCGGAAGCGCGCGTCGGCCTCGACGCAATGGCCGAGGTGCATCGGCTTGGCGTCGGCCAGCCTCACGACGGGCGCGGAGTGGAAGCGCTTGCCGATGTCGAAGCCCGTCGCCAGGGGCTGGTGCGTGGGCGCGCCGGTCAGCGCGCTCCTTTCGTACTGGATGGTCAGGCCGCAGGTGAAGGGCAGGTTGTTGACGAACTCGCGCGCGACGCGGGGCAGGCCGTCCGTGGCGTCGTCCTCGGCGCGGGCGCCGACGACGCGCGCCCACTTGTGGTCGAACTCCACCAGGCCCTTCGCCGCGGCGCGCCGCTCGCCGGAATAGCTGTGCAACAGCGCCGCGTCGGCGCGGCCGGTCAGCACCGAGACCAGCTTCCAGCCCAGGTTGAAGGTGTCGCCCATCGACACGTTCATGCCCTGCCCGGCCTTCGGGCTGTGCGTGTGGCAGGCGTCGCCGGCCAGCATCACGCGCGGCGTGCGCGTGGCCACCTGGTCCTCGGGCACGTCGTCGAACTTGTCGGTCAGGCGGTGGCCGATCTCGTAGATCGACCACCAGACCACTTCCTTCACGTCCAGCTCGAACGGCCGGAAGATGCGCTGTGCCTTGGCGATGATGTCGGGGGCGCCCATGCCGCGGTCGGCGGCGCGCTCGTGCTCGCCCAGTTCGTCGAGCTCGACGTACAGGCGCACCAGGTGCCCGCCTTCGCGCGGCAGCACCATGAGGATGCCCTCGCGCTGCGAGCGCACGAACGACTTCATGCGCCAGTCGGGGAAGTCGGTGACGGCCAGCACGTCCATCACGCCCCAGGCCTGGTGTGCCGCATCGCCGTGCAGCGTCCCGCCGATGGCGCCGCGCACGTTCGAGCGTGCGCCGTCGCAGCCGACGACGTAGTTGGCGCGCACCGTCGCGATCTGCCCCGTGCGGCCGGGGGCGGTGTGCTCGAGCTTGACGGAGACCGGGTACTCGACGGCAGCGGGGTCGACCGCCAAATCGACCACCGACAGGCCGTAGTCGGGCGCAAGCCGGGTGGGCGCGTTGCGCATGACGTCGAGGAACATGTCGTGCACGCGCGCCTGGTTGATCAGCACGTGGGGCATCTCGGACGTGTCGTCGGGCACGTCCTGCACGCGCGCGACGCGGGCGAGCGGCGCGTCCGCGCCGGGTGCCCAGAACGTGGTCTCGTTGATCCAGACCGACTCGCGCATGACCTTCTCGGCAAAGCCGAACGCCTGGAACATCTCCATCGAGCGCACGCTGATGCCGTCGGCCTGGCCCTTTTCCATCGGCCGCAGCTTGGGTTCGACCAGCATCGTGCGGATCTGCGGGAACCGGGCAAGCTGGGCGGCCAGGCACAGGCCCGCCGGTCCCGAGCCGGCGATCAGCACGTCCACCGTTTCCGGCAATGGATCACCCGCGCGGCGGTGGCCCGGCGCTGCCGGGAGGACGTCGGGATCGCCGGGGTTGAAGCCGTTGACGTGGAATTGCATGGAGTCTCCTTCGGGTGGCTTGCCGGTCGTTTGCGGTCGGTATGCGGATGATAGGCATACCTGCCGCCGGCCAGCCACGTTGCCGTGCGTGCGATGCCGCGTGCCTCCCGGCTCGCTCATCCGAACGGCCGAGCGCGCACGCGCGTCCATGCTGCTACCGTGCGCGGGCACACGCAGCATGCGCCCGTCTTGACGATCGCCGTCCTCCACAGCCGCGCGATATCGATTTCGACCTTACCCATGTCGGCGCATCGAGCAGATTCGGAGCCAGTCCTGCCGGCCGCAGCGAACTGCGGTACCCGGTATGTGCTACCATTGTGCTTACTGACCAGCGTGGAGCAGGAGAAATGGAAGTCGCGATCCGAAAGATGGGCAACTCCCAAGGCGTGCTGATTCCCAAGCCCATCCTGGCCCAGGTCGGACTGGAGGGTTCTGCCGATTTGCAGGTACGCGACGGCGTCATCGAGATCCGCCCTGTGCGTCGCAATCCGCGTGAGGGTTGGGCCGAGGACGCGCAGCGACTCGCCCGGCAGGGTGGGGACGTATTGGTGTGGCCGGAGCTCGCCAACGCAGGTGACGACGAACTGGTCTGGTGATGATGAAGGCCGGCGAGATCTGGCTGGCGCAACTCGACCCGACCGTCGGCAGCGAGATTCAGAAGACGCGTCCGTGCGTCGTGATCTCGCCCAACGAGATGAATGTGCATCTTCGGACCGTCATCGTCGCACCCATGACCACGGGGTCGAGGCCTGCGCACTTCCGCATCCCGCTGACGTTGCAGGGGAAGCAAGGGTTGATCGTGCTGGATCAGATCCGGACCCTCGATCGTGCAAGGTTGGTCAAGCGACTCGGCGCGCTGCGACCTCGTACCTTGAGGGCGACGCTGCGGACGTTGCAGGACATGTTCGCTCCCTGAACGCCCGGCCGGGGCGCCGGTCGATGCCGGCGTTGGCGTCGCCCGCCGGACCAGGGCGGGGCGCGCAGACGGCGCGGAAGCCGCATGCACGAGGCGCGCCGCTCGGGGCGCCGCGAGCGCGATGTTCGCTGGCTCCCTCCGCCAATTGGCCGAGTGCGCGTGGCGCCGCGTCGGCGTTACCGTCGGTCATCCGCGTCCCCGCGTCCTTCGAGCGCGCCGCATGTCCGTTGCCGTCGTCCACACCCGAGGCATCTCCGGCGTCCGCGCGCCGGAGGTCACGGTCGAGGTGCACATCGCCGGCGGCCTTCCGGGCATCCATCTGGTCGGGCTACCGGATACCGAGGTGCGCGAGGCGCGCGACCGCGTGCGCGCGGCGATGCAGAACGCGCAGTTCGAGTTCCCGCAGCGCAAGGTCACGGTCAACCTCGCCCCCGCCGACCTGCCGAAGGAGTCGGGCCGCTACGACCTGCCGATCGCGCTCGGCATCCTCGCCGCCACCGCGCAGATCCCGGGCCACGAGCTCGCACGCTATGAATTCGCCGGCGAGCTCGCGCTGACCGGCGAATTGCGCGCCGTGCGCGGCGCGCTGGCGATGGCGCTGTCCGCGCGGCGCGACGGGCACGCGTTCGTGCTGCCGGAAGTGTCCGCGGCGGAAGCGGCGATGGTGAAGGGCGCGACGGTCTACGGCGCGCAGTCGCTGCTCGCCGTGTGCGCGCACCTCACGGCGCGCGCGCCGTTGCCGGAGGCGGTGCCGGCGCTCGCGGCAGCGGGCGAGGCGGCGCCCGATCTCTGCGACGTTCGCGGCCAGACCCACGCGAAGCGCGCGCTGGAGATCGCGGCGGCGGGCGGGCATTCGCTGCTGATGACCGGGCCGCCGGGCACGGGCAAGTCGATGCTCGCGCACCGGCTGCCGTCGCTGCTGCCGCCGCTCGACGACGACGAGGCGCTCGAGGTCGCGGCGGTCGCGTCGATCGCCGGGCGCTTCGCGCCGGCGCACTGGGCGCGGCACCCCTTCCGCGCGCCGCACCACACGGCGAGCGGCGTCGCGCTGGTCGGCGGCGGCAGCGATCCGCGGCCCGGCGAGATCTCGCTCGCGCACCACGGCGTGCTGTTCCTCGACGAGCTGCCGGAGTGGGACCGGCGCGTGCTCGAGGTGCTGCGCGAGCCGCTCGAGACCGGCGTCATCCACGTGTCGCGCGCGGCGCGGCAGAGCACGTTCCCCGCGCAGTTCCAGCTGGTCGCGGCGATGAACCCGTGCCCCTGCGGCTACCTGGGCGACCTCTCCGGCCGCTGCCGCTGCACGCCCGACCGCGTCGCGCGCTATCGCTCGCGCGTGTCGGGGCCGCTGCTCGACCGCATCGACCTGAAGCTCGACGTGCCGCCGATCGCGACGGACGCGCTCACGGCAGGCGGCGCCGGGGTGGCAGGCGGGGAATCGTCGGCGACCGTGCGCGCGCGCGTCGTGTCCGCGCGCGACCGGCAGCGCGCGCGGCAGGGCCACACGAACGCGCGGCTCACGCCCGCGGAGGTCGCGCGGCATTGCGCGCTCGACGGCGACGGCGAGGCGCTGCTCGCCAAGGCGACGGCGCGGCTCGCGCTGTCCGCGCGCAGCTACCACCGCGTGCTCAAGGTCGCGCGCACGATCGCCGACCTCGCGGGTGCGGAGGCGATCGCGTGCGCGCACGTCGCCGAAGCGCTCGGCTATCGGCCGGGCCTGCGCGAGTCGGCGTGAGGCGGTTGCGAAGGCGCAATCCGGTGGAGCAGAATGATCCTTCGGCCCGGCCCGCTGCGGCAGGCCGGCGTCTTTGAACGGTCGCGCGGTACCTTTGCCCGGCTGCCGTCATGACGACGATCCTGTTCACCGACATCGAAGGCAGCACGCGGCTGTGGGAGCGGGAGCCGGCGCGCATGGCGTCCGCGCTGGCCGCGCACGACAAGCTTTGCCGCGTCGCCGTCGTCGAGAATCGCGGCACCGTCGTCAAGACGACCGGCGACGGCCTGTTCGCGGCGTTCGACGATGCGACCGATGCGCTGCGCGGCGCGGTCGCGCTTCAGGCGGCGCTGTCCGATCCGGCGGCGACCTGCGGGATTCGCCTTCCGGTGCGGGCCGGCCTGCACGAGGGGTGCGTCGAGCGCCGCGACAACGACGTCTTCGGCGCCGTGGTGAGCCGTGCTGCGCGGATCATGAGCGCCGCGCACGGCGGCCAGACGCTGCTCTTCCAGGCCGTGTTCGACCACCTCGGCAACCGCCTGCCCGCGGATGTCGAGCTGCGCAGCCTGGGCGCCGTGCGCCTGCGCGACCTCGCGAGCCCGGAGCACGTCTACCAGGTCGTCAAGCCCGGGCTGCGCCAGAGCTTCCCCGCGCTGCGCTCGCTGGAGGCCACGCCGCAGAACCTGCCGCAGCAGGTCACGACGTTCGTCGGCAGGCAGCAGCAGGTTGCGGAGGTCGAGGCGTGGCTCCGGAAATCGCGCCTGGTGACGCTGGTCGGGGCCGGCGGCCTCGGCAAGTCGCGGCTGTCGCTGCAGGTCGCCGCCGACGTGCTCGACGACTTCCCCGACGGCGCGTGGCTCGTGGAGCTGGCCGCGCTTTCCGCAGGCCGTCTCGTCCCCGACGCCGTGGCGTTCGTGCTCGGCGTCAAGGAGCCGCCGGGGAGTGCGGCGCTGAAATCGCTCGTCGACTTCGCGAAGGACCGGCAGTTCCTGCTCGTCCTCGACAATTGCGAGCACGTGCTCGACGCGTGCGCCGCGCTGGTCGAGCGCCTGCTCGCGGCCGCGCCGTACGTCAGCGTCCTCGCGACCAGCCGCGAGCCGCTGCGCCAGGCCGGCGAGGTCGTCTACCACGTCGCTCCGCTTGCCGTGCCCGACGCGGACGCGCCGATGTCGCTCGACGCGCTCGTGGCGTTCGACGCGATGCGGCTGTTCCGCGACCGCGCCGTGGCGGCGCAGCCGGCGTTCGCGATCACCGAACGCAACGCGGACACGATCGCCGCGATCTGCCGCAGGCTCGACGGCATCCCGCTCGCCATCGAGCTCGCGGCCGCCCGCGTACGCCATCTCCCCATCGACCGGATCGCCGCGCGCCTGGCCGACCGCTTCGAGCTGCTGACGGGAGGCAGCCGCGCGGCGCCCGCGCGCGCCCAGACGCTGCGCGCCTGCATCGACTGGAGCTACGCGCTGCTCGACGACGCCGAGCGCGCGCTGCTGCGCCGGCTCGCCGTGTTCGCCGGCGGCTTCGCGGCCGAGGGCGCCGAAGCGGTGGGCGCGGCGGACGAGGCCGCCGCGCCGGGCGTGCTCGACCTTCTGTCCCGGCTCGTCGACAAGTCGCTCGTCGAGCTCGACGCGCCGGGCGAGCGGTACCGGATGCTCGAATCGGTGCGCCAATACGCGCACGAGCGGCTCGAGGCGTCCGGCGAAGTCGCGGCGGCGCGCGACCGGCATCTCGAATTCTGCCTCGCGCTCGCGGCGCAGGCCGACACGGGGATGGAGGGCTCGGGCCAGGGCGAGTGGCTTGCGCGCCTGGCACTCGAACAGGAGAACCTGCTGGCGGCGCACGCGTGGTGCGGACTCGCCGAGTGCAGGACGCAGGCGGGGTTGCAGCTCGTCGTCGGCGTGCAGCGCTACTGGACGCGCCGCGGCCTGCTGCGGCTGGGCTACCGGGTCACCACCGAGGCGCTGTCGCGGCCCGGCGCGCGGGTGCGCACGCTGGCGAGGTGCCGTGCGCTGTATGCGGCGGCCG
This sequence comes from Casimicrobiaceae bacterium, assembly GCA_041911995.1. Taxonomy (GTDB): domain Bacteria; phylum Pseudomonadota; class Gammaproteobacteria; order Burkholderiales; family Casimicrobiaceae; genus VBCG01. The sequence continues at coordinate 10,738 of JAYRNW010000291.1, forward strand.
ATCAATGCTTCAACATGCACCGGTTCGACGAAGCGCTTTCGCACGTGCAGGAAAGCCTTGCCATCGCGCGCGATCTGGAGGACCGGGACCGCGTCGCTGCTGCGCTCTTGCTCATGAGCTGGATCCTGGTCGACGCGGACGACGTTGCCGGAGCGCGCAGGTGCCACGAGGAGGCGCTCGCTCTCGCGGAGGCTTCCGGCAGCCCGCTGCGTCTGTCGAGCGCCCGGGGAGCGCTGGCGAGGATCCGCGCCGAGGAAGGCGACATCGACGGCGCGCGGCGGCTGCTCGAACAATCGCTCGCGATCTCGCGCCGCGAAGGGCACCGCGCCGGCGTCTGCGCGTGCCTGTGCAACCTCACCTTGCTCTCGCTCGAGCAAGGCGACGTTGCCCGCGTGCGGGAGCTGCTCCTCGCAGCCGTGGGCGTCGAACGGGAGGTCGGGTTGAGGAGCATCGGACGCTCGTTGCTGGCATTGGGTGCCGGGCTCGCGGCGAGCCGCGAGGAGTGGGAGCGTGCCGCGCGCCTGTACGGCGCCACGTATGCGGAGTGGCGGCGCGAGGGATACGTCGGCCCCGAAGAAGGCGGCTTCTTGGCGTCGACCCTTGCGCGCGCACGAGCGGCGCTCGGTGCCGAGCGTTTCGCCGCCGCCGAGGCGGCGGGCGCGCTCGTCGGCTACGACGAGGCGATGGCGGAAATGCGGGCCTGGCTCGCGACGATTCCGACGACGTAGGCGGCGGTTGCCGCGGCCTGCCGAAGGTGAGCGGGCAGCAAGCAAAGAGGGGGGCTGCGCTGGCGCAGTCCGCTGGACGTCGCCTGACGAGGCTTGCGCCGTCGGGACGGCGCCGGCCGGGTTTCGCCGGCCTGCCGGCGCTGCAACACTACGACTTGCGGCCTGCGTACTTCTCGCCGGCCGCCATGTCGGCCTTGAGCCAGTTCTGCGGCGGCGGCAGCGGGCAAGTCGTGTACGCGGAGAACGCGCACGGCGGGTTGTAGGCCTTGTTGAAGTCGACGACCCACGTCCCGTCCTTCGGCTTCTCGATGAACAGGAACCGTCCCGGCGGGTACGTCGTCGCGTTGCTGGTGCCGTCGCGGAAGATGATGAAGAGGTTGCCCTCGTCGTCGAGCGCGTCGAGCGACATCTTCTGGCCGTTGACGTTGAACTCCAGCGTGCCGGCGACCTTCTCCTGGCTGATCTCGCCGCGCACGTTGGCGATCGGGATCGTCGCGCCCTGCGCCGTCGGCACGAACTTCGCCGGCACCTTGAACTCGGCCTTCGGCTCGTACCAGAGCCGGCCGGCGAAGTTCTTGCGCCGCGGCGATTCGCGGTCGGCGGCGCGGACGACGATCTTGCCGTCCTCGCGCTTGACGAACTGCAGCGACAGCCGGCCCGACGTCACCCATTCGAGGCGCGACGCGCCGGTCACGAGATCGCGCGCCGTGAACTCCTCGGAGTCGTCCGGGTCCTTCGTGACCGTGCGCATCTTCTGGCCCTTGGCGAGCGTGAGCCGCGCCTTGTCCTGCTCGGCGGTGACGGTGCCGAGGTACGCGGGGGCGAGCCCCTTGGGCAGCACGATCTGGTTGTCGGGCGCCGAGCCGATCCTGTAGGTTCCGGGGGCCAGCTCGTCGCGCGACACGATCGACAGCCAGCCGCGCTCGCGCGTGAGGCTCGCGTCGGCCTTCGTCCGCCACTTCGCGAGGTCGTCGACGTAGGCGGGCTCGGGGGCGGCGGCGACCGCGCAGAACGCGATGGCCGAGAGCGCGATCGGGACGATGCGGCGCGCGATTGCGGAGGTGGCCATGGTGGGTCCTCGGCTCGGGACGGGAAGCCCGACATTCTACTGTACGGGGCCCGCGGGCGCCTCGGAGCCGGCCGCCCGTTGCTGCGCTGCGGTAAAATGACCGACTCGCCATGGATACGGTCGCCGACGACTTCGTCGCAGCGCAAGAGGCCGGCACGGACGCCCCGCGTCTGCGCGAGATCCCGTACAACTACACGTCGTTCTCCGACCGGGAGATCGTGATCCGCCTGCTCGGGGCGGACATGTGGCAGCTGCTGCACGACCTGCGCGGCGAGCGGCGCACCGGCCGCTCGGCGCGGATGCTGTTCGAGGTGCTGGGCGACATCTGGGTCGTCGACCGCAACCCGTACCTGCAGGACGACCTCCTCGACAACCCGAAGCGGCAGGCGCTGCTGGTCGACGCGCTGCGCCACCGGCTGCGCGAGATCGACAAACGCCGCCAGCAGGGCGCCGGGGCGGACGCCGAGCGCGACGCCAAGGTCGCGCGGCTGATCGCGGCGGCGGGTGCCGCGGTCGACCGGTTCGCCGCGTCGTTCGCCGAAACGGCCGAGCTGCGCCGCCGCACGCGCCGCGTGCTCGCGCGCTACACGGACCGCGACAACGTCGCGTTCGACGGCCTCGCCCGCGTGGCGCACGTGACCGACGCCACCGACTGGCGCGTCGAGTACCCGTTTGTCGTCCTCTACCCGGACACCGAGGACGAGGTCCGCGGCCTGGTCGAGGGCTGCATCGAGCTCGGCCTCACGATCATCCCGCGCGGCGGCGGCACCGGCTACACCGGCGGCGCCGTGCCGCTCGACGCGCGCTCGGCGGTCATCAACACCGAGAAGCTCGAGCGGCTCTCCGACGTCGAGCGCGTCGTGCTGCGCGGCCGCGGCGAGGCGACGCCGACCATCGACGCCGGCGCGGGCGTGGTCACGCGGCGCGTGATGGACGCGGCGGAGCGCGCGGGCCTCGTGTTCGCCGTCGACCCGACGTCGGCGGACGCCTCGTGCATCGGCGGCAACGTGGCGATGAACGCCGGCGGCAAGAAGGCGGTGCTGTGGGGCACGGCGCTCGACAACCTCGTGTCGTGGCGGATGGTGACGCCGTCGGCCGAGTGGCTCGAGGTGACGCGCACCGACCACAACCTCGGCAAGATCCACGACGCGGAAGTGGCGACGTTCGAGCTGGCGTGGCTTGCGGCGGACGGCCGGACCATGACGCGCCGCGAGACGCTGGCGATCCCGGGCGCGACGTTCCGCAAGGCGGGGCTCGGCAAGGACGTCACCGACAAGTTCCTGGCCGGGCTGCCCGGCGTGCAGAAGGAGGGCTGCGACGGAATCGTGACCAGCGCGCGCTTCGTGCTGCACCGGATGCCGCCGGCGATCCGCACCGTGTGCCTCGAGTTCTTCGGGCAGGTGCGCGACTCGGTGCCGGCGATCGTCGAGATCAAGGACTCGATCGACGCGCTGCCGAAGACCGGCGGCGCGCGCGTGATGCTCGCGGGCCTCGAGCACCTCGACGAGCGCTACGTGAAGGCGGTCGGCTACGCGACCAAGGCCAAGCGTCACGGCCGGCCCAAGATGGTGCTGCTCGGCGACATCGTCGGCGACGACGACGCCGCGGTCGCGAAGGCGGCCTCCGAGGTCGTGCGCATCGCCAACGCGCGCGGCGCCGAGGGCTTCGTCGCGGTGTCGGCGGAGGCGCGGAAGAAGTTCTGGCTCGACCGCGCGCGCACGGCGGCGATCGCGCGGCACACGAACGCGTTCAAGGTCAACGAGGACGTCGTCATCCCGCTGCCGCGCCTCGGCGACTACTCCGACGGCATCGAGCGGATCAACATCGAGCTCTCGCTCGCCAACAAGCTGCGGCTGGCCGACGAGCTCGCCGCGTGCTTCGCCGGCCCGCAGCTCGCGCACGCGTGGCCGCCCGACAGCGAGACGCGGCCGCCGCAGGAGATCGTCGACGCCAAGGTCGACGAGGCGCGCGAGCTCGTCGCGGCCGTGCGCGCGCGCTGGCAGGACCAGCTCGACCGCATCGACGCGACGTTTCCCGCGCTGCAGGACCACTCGGTCGTCGTGTCGTGGAAGCGCGAGCTGAAGGCGCCGCTGGAGGAGGTCTTCGCGGGGCTCGCGTTCGCGCCGGTGACGAAGCGCATCGCCGAGATCCACGCGCGCGTGCGCAAGAGCCGCGTGTTCGTCGCGCTGCACATGCACGCCGGCGATGGCAACGTGCACACGAACATCCCGGTCAACTCCGACGACTACCGGATGCTGCAGGAGGCCAACGCGGCGGTGGCGCGCATCATGGCGCTCGCCCGCGCGCTGGGCGGCGTGATCTCCGGCGAGCACGGCATCGGCATCACGAAGCTCGAGTACCTGACCGACGAGGAGCTGGCGCCGTTCGCCGGCTACAAGCGCGCCGTCGACCCCGAGGGCCGGTTCAACCGCGGCAAGCTGCTGCGCGACCCGACGCGGCCTGCCGACCTGTCGGGTGCGTACACGCCGAGCTTCGCGCTGATCGGGCACGAGAGCCTGATCCTCGAGCAGAGCGACATCGGCGGCGTCGCCGACTCGGTCAAGGACTGCCTGCGTTGCGGCAAGTGCAAGCCCGTGTGCTCGACGCACGTGCCGCGCGCCAACCTGCTGTACAGCCCGCGCAACAAGATCCTTGCCACCTCGCTGCTGATCGAGGCGTTCCTGTACGAGGAGCAGACGCGGCGCGGCGTCTCCCTCAGGCACTTCGACGAGTTCGGTGACGTCGCCGACCATTGCACGGTCTGCCACAAGTGCGTGAACCCGTGCCCGGTGGACATCGACTTCGGCGACGTGTCGATCGCGATGCGCAACCTGCTGCGGCAGGGCGGCCACCGCAAGTGGAGCCCCGGCACCGCGGCGTCGATGTTCTTCCTCACGGCGACCGACCCGACGACGATCAAGCTCGCGAAGAAGGCGATGATCGACTGGGGCTACGCGGCGCAGCGCCTCGCGTACCGGTTCGCGAAGACGACGGGGGTCGTCCGCGCGCAGACGCGGCGCCCGCCGCCGACGGTGGGCAAGCCGCCGGTGAAGGCGCAGGTGATCCACCTCGTCAACAAGCCGATGCCCGGCGGCCTGCCGAAGCGCACGGCGCGCGCGTTGCTCGACATCGAGGACGACCGGGTCGTGCCGATCATCCGCGACCCCGCGAAGTCAGCCGAGGACGGCGACGCCGTCTTCTACTTCCCGGGCTGCGGCTCCGAGCGGCTGTTCTCGCAGGTGGGGCTCGCCACGCAGGCGATGCTGTTCCACGTCGGCGCGCAGACGGTGCTGCCGCCGGGGTACCTGTGCTGCGGGTATCCGCAGACGTCCGCCGGCAGCCACGACGAGGGCCAGCGGATCACGACGGCGAACCGCGTGCTGTTCCACCGCGTCGCGAACACGCTGAACTACCTCGACATCCGGACCGTGATCGTGTCGTGCGGCACGTGCATGGACCAGCTCTTGAAGTACGAGTTCGACCGGATCTTCCCGGGCTGCCGGCTGCTCGACATCCACGAGTACCTGCTGGAGAAGGGCGTGCGGCTCGAGGGCGTGACGGGGACGCGCTACCTGTACCACGACCCCTGCCACACGCCGATGAAGACGTACGCGCCGCTCGGCGTGGTCCGCGACCTGGTCGGCGCGCCGGTCGCGCTCACCGAGCGCTGCTGCGGCGAGTCGGGCACGCTCGCCGTCTCGCGCCCCGACGTGTCGACGCAGGTGCGCTTCCGCAAGGAAGAGGAGATGCGCCGCGGCGCGGCGGCGCTGCGCGCGGACGGGTTCGCCGGCGACGTGAAGGTGCTGACGTCGTGCCCGTCGTGCCTGCAGGGGTTGTCGCGGTTCGCGGACGATGCCGGCACGCAGGCCGACTACGTCGTCGTCGAGATCGCGCAGCGCGTGCTGGGCGCGAACTGGATGGCCGACTACGTCGCGCAGGCGACGGCGGGCGGCATCGAGCGCGTGCTGCTTTAGGGACCCGCGCGTGCGGCGCGCGTCACTCGCCGGGGGCGGCGAGCCGCGATCCGCACGCCAGGCCGAACTCGGGCGCGGACGCGCAGCGCGGCGCGACGCTCGCCGCGACCGGCACCAGCGCCGTCGCGGCGGCCGGGTCCGGGTCCGGTCCGTAACGGACGATGAGCGGCGCGCTGACGGCGAGCAGCACGTAGACGGCGGCGACCACCGTGGCCGCGTATACGCGGGGTGACCGGCGCGGCGCGGGCGGCGGGCTTTCCTGCGGGACGGCGTGAGCGGTGGTCGTATCCATGGTCGCTTCCTTCAGGGGTCGATGGCGGCGGTGGCCGGAAAAAATGCCCGCGAGGGCGGCGCAGCGTGTTTTCCCGACGCGGGCCCGAAGGAGACTTGGGCGCGCCCTCGCGGGTGGAGGCAACCTTGCGCATGGCGGGGCGCCCGTCCGGCGACGGTGCGGAAACCCCGGAGTGCCATGTCGTTCGCCATGTGCCGACGATAGGCCGCCGCGCCGACCTGCGCGCCCGAGCATTCCGCGCCGGGCCGGCGGAATATTCGCGTTGCCCGCCGCCCGGCGGTCCCGGGCCCCGTGCATCGGGCGCGCGGGCCGGCCGGGGTCCGCCGGCCGCGGCTTTGTGCTATAAGCGGGCTGCAACGAGTCGCGGGCGACTTGGGGGACGGCGCTTCCGGGCGGAAGCGCAGGGCGAGTCCCGCATAGCACAACAACAACCCGCGCATACGAAGACGCGGGATCGCTACGCCGGAGACCTGATGCAGGACACCGCCTCAGAGGCCATGCGGCCCCCGAAAGCCGAGCCCGCGCAGGAAGCGGTGCCGCCGCTCGCGTTCGCGGACGCCGACGGCGCCAAGCGCTGGACCAAGTCGCTGCTGATCACGGCCGTGACGCCGCTGTACGAGGCGGTGCGCGGGCAGCTGCGCGCGCTGTCGGCCGCCGACTTCCCGCCGCGCGAGCGCGCGACGATCGCCGAGGTGCTGCGCGAGCAGGTCGCGCACCTGCATACCGAGCTCGCCCGCCGCTATGCCGGCAAGCCCCAGCCCGCGGCCGACCGCGAGGTCGATGCCGCCGAGCAGGCGGTGTCGCTGTGGCAGGGGCTGTGGGAGCAGTACTCGGCGTGCCTGAAGCCGCTGCTCGAAGGCGACGTCGAGCTGCAGGGCGTCAAGGCCAAGCTGCTGCAGCGCGGCCTTTTCGTCGGCAAGCAGCTCGTGATCGTCAACGGGCTCGCGCGCCGCATGCCGCCGGCCACGCTGTGGCAGGAGCTGCATGCGTACTACCGGCTGGCCGAGCTCCTCGACAGCGCGGTGACCGCCGTGTCCGACGACATGCAGCCGAACGCCGTCGGCATCTCGTGCTATTCGACGTACTGCCACGCGCTGCTGCTGGGGCTCGCCGACCCCTGCGCGATGTCGGTCCGGCAGATCGAGCTCGTCGACCGCTGGCTCGCCCAGTGGGCGCGCAAGGTGTTCCCGTACGCGCAGCAGCGCGAGACCGAGGGCCCGGTCATGCTCGTCGACCTCGACTCGGCGGTGGGCGCGTGGCTCGCCCCCACGGCGCCCGCGAGTCCGGCGCAGTCGATGCGCTACCTGTATCCGGGCAAGCTCGCGACCAGCGTGCGCGGGCGCCTGAAGCGCCTCGCCGCCGGCGCGAGCCCCGCCGAGCTGCAGCTCGGCCACGACACGTCGGTGGAAGGGTCGATCGCGCTCCTGTCGCACCTCGACCGCAAGTGGTACCAGATGCCGGTGCGCGACACCGACGCCGTGCACGACCAGCTGCAGCTCACCGCCGGCGGCGTGCAGGCCGCGTATTTCCGAGTCGGCGGCCGCACGTTCGACCGCCAGGACCCGCTGGGGCGGCTCACGTTCCAGGGCGCGCAGCACCTGCAGACGCTGGGCGCGCTCACCGACTACGACCGCTACAAGGAGGAGGCCGAGCGCAACTGGCCGTGGGAGCGCTGGCTCGGCGACTACGCGTGGCGCGAGGCGAACCTGCTGCGACGCGAGAGCACGCGGTACCGGTGGTTCCTCGACCAGCTCGTCGTCGTGCGCGACGAGGAGCGCACGCGGATGGGATACGTCACGCGCGTCGCATTCAACCCGCCGGGCGAGATCGCGATCACGCTTGCGCTCTATCCGGGCCAGCCGCGCTCGATCGCCGTGCGGCCGAGCACGGTCGCGTTCGCCGAGGAACTGCCGCTGCCGGCGCTGATGCTCGGCGCGAGCGAGGAGGAGAAGGCGTCGCTGGTCGTGCCGCCGCGCACGTTCAACCCGGGCCGCATCCTGCGCTCGATGGACACCGGGCCGGAGCGCAAATTCCGCCTGACCAAGCTGCTGCCGCGGGGGGGGGACTTCGCGCGGGTGGCGTTTGACTAATCGTGACCAAAACGTGGCGCGCGACGCGCCCCACGTTTTCGTCCCGGCAAAGTCAGCGCGGAACCCTTCGGGCGGCCGGGCGGTTTCCGCGTAGCAACGGCTACGAGGCGCGCCGATCGTCGCCGCTGCGTAACTTGGGGTCTGTAACTTGGGGTGACATCCGGAAAAAACACGCCCCAACCGCCGCACGCGCCCCGGGCGGCCGGTGTGAGGGCACCGCCACCCACGAAAAGCAGCACCCCCCATACAGCAACCCCACCCCTCGCACAAGCCCCCAAACCCA
>JAYRNW010000292.1:0-10306 GCA_041911995.1 Casimicrobiaceae bacterium
AGCGTGGGCGCCGGCGCCGACCGGACCAGGGACGCGGCATGACGCGGCCGGCGGCCGCAGCCGCAGAGGCCGCGCGCGCCGCGGCCGCCGACAAGGTCGCGATGCGGCCGGTCCAGTTTCCGGCGACGGACGGCGTGCCGCTGTCGGGCCGCTGGTTCCTGCCGCGCGACGGCGCCGCGGATCCGCCGGTGCCCGTCGTGGTCGTCCCGGGCGGCGGCATCCCCGCGCGCTACTACCGCGGCATGGCCGCGCATCTGGCCGGGTGCGGGGCCTCGGTGCTGACCTTCGACTACCGGGGGATCGGCGAGTCCCGGCGAGGCAGCCTGAAGGGCCTGCAGGCGGGCATCGACGACTGGGGCTGCAGTGACCTGGGCGGCGCGCTCGCGCACGCCCGGACGGAGTTTCCGGGTGTCGCGCCGCGGGCGGTCACGCACAGCATCGGCGCGATCCTGCTGGGCGCGCCCCCGGAAGCCCAGGGCATCGACCGCGTGGTGTTGTTGGCACCCCACACCGCGTACTGGCGGGACTACGGAGGCCGCTGGCGGTGGCTTCTGTACTTGACTTGGCACCAGCTAATGCCGACAGTGACGCGGTTGGTCGGGTACTTCCCCGCCAAGGCACTCGGGCTCGGCGAAGACCTGCCGCGGGCGTTCGCCCTCGACTGGGCCCGCCGGCGGCAGCCGGACCTCATGCCGACCGAACACGAAAGGCGACGCTTCGGAGCGATCCTGGCCCGTTTCGACCGCATGACCGCGCAGGCGCTGGCGATTTCGGTCGCCGACGACGCGTTCGCCCCGCCGGCCGCTGCGCGGCGGCTGCTGGCGCTCTACCCGAACATGCCGGTGGTCCAGGAGACGGTGACGCCCGCGGACCTGCACCGCAAGCGTCTGGGCCACATGGCCTTCATGCGCCGCTCGACCGGTCCGTACTTCTGGGACCGGATCGCGGCATGGTTCTTGCGTACGACGCCGACCGGTAGAGCCAGCGCAGGTACACGGTCGGATGTGCCTCCTTCCGGGACGAAGGGACCCGCGCCGGCTGGCTCCGCCACCCTTTTCAGACCCTGATGGATCGCCTGCACGAGGCCATGACGTCGGTTGCCGCAGCCATGCGCAAGGTGCGCGGGTTGGTCCGCTCGACCAACCGCGACCCGGACATCGAGCAGGCGTGGCTGCGCGTGGCCATCTGCCTCATCGGGTTCGCGTACGTCTGCTTCCTGATCTCGCGCGACGGCATCACGACGGGGCTCTCCATGGGCCTGGCCGCGAGCAGCGGCGACGCGCTGGTCGGGCTGTGCATCATCTGGTGGCTGCGTCGCAGCCACGAGCACGTCGTCCCGCTGCGCTACGTCGCGATCACCGCCGACAACGTGGCGCTGACGCTCGGCATGGCCGGCGCCGGCGAGGCGGGCGTGGCGATGATCGGCGTCTACCTGTGGGTGACCATCGGCAACGGCTTCCGGTTCGGGCCGCGCTACCTGCTGGCGTCGTACTGGATGTCGCTGCTGGGCTTCGGCCTGCAGCTCCTGTTCGTCCCGTTCTGGGAGCAGCACCGGATGATCGGCGTGGGCATGCTGATCTCCGGCGCGATCGTCCCGCTGTACGCGCTGGTGCTGATCATCCGCCTCACCGCGCAGAAGGACGCCGCCGAGCAGCTGTCCAACGCGAAGAGCCGCTTCGTGGCCAACGTGAGCCACGAGCTGCGCACGCCGCTGACCGGCGTGTTCGCCGTGTACGACCTCCTCAACGCGCGCCGGATGACGCCGGACGACCGCGAGCTCGTCGGCATGCTCGGCAACGCCGTCAAGACGCTGAAGACGTCGGTCGACGCGGTGCTGCAGATGTCGAAGCTCGAGGCCGGGGCCGAGCGCGCGGAGATGCGCGTGTTCAACCTGTGGTCGTTCGTCCAGCAGCTGGGCGCGATCGTGCGGCCGCAGAGCGTGGTCAAGGGCGTCGCGTGGTCGCTGCAGGTCGACCCGGACGTGCCGACCGACGTCGTCGGCGATCCCAACCACCTGTCGCACGTGCTCGGCAACCTGCTCAACAACGCGTTCAAGTTCACCGCGAAGGGCGGCGTGACGCTGCGCGTGACGCGCGTCGGCGCGGCGCGCGTCCGCTTCGAGGTGACCGACACCGGCATCGGCATTCCGCTCGACCAGCAGGAGCGCCTCTTCGAGCGGTTCGTCCAGCTCGACAGCTCGGCCACGCGCCGCTTCGGCGGCACGGGCCTCGGCACGTCGATCGCGCGCGACCTGACCGAGCTGATGGGCGGCAGGATCGGCGTCGTCAGCGCGCCCGGCCAGGGCAGCACGTTCTGGATCGAGCTGCCGCTCGCGCGCGCGGACGTCATCGACACGCCGGTCGACTGGGGCGCGCTGCAGCGCGTCCTCGTCGTCGGCCCGGCGGGCGCGGCGCGCGACGACATCGTCGCGTCGGTCACCGCGCTCGGCCTGTCCGCCGACCCCTGCGAGCCGTCGCCCGCCGACGTCTCGGGCTTCGACGCGCGCCGCTACGTCGGCGCGGTGCTGGCGATGCCCGCAGGCGACGCCGCCGTGATCGCCGAGTCGGTGCTGCGCGACGCGACCGCCGTGACCTGCCCGCTGCTGGTGGCGAGCGACGCGTATACCGCCATGCAGCGCGCGTCGCTGGTGGCGGCGGGCGTCTCGGGCCTGCTGCCGGCCAACCCGGCGCCCACGCGGCTGCGCACGGCGCTCGCGGCGCTGCTCTACCGGATCGAGGCGCCGGCCACCGCCGAGGCGCCGTCGCTGCCGGACTCCGGCGTGGTCCGCCCGCTCACGATCCTGCTGGCCGACGACAACGCGAGCAACCGGCTGCTGCTGTCGCGCATCCTGCACGACGCCGGCCACACCGTGCGCACGGCCGAGCGCGGCGAGCAGGCGTTCGACCGGATGTCCGCGGGCGACGTCGACCTCGCGATCCTCGACCTCAACATGCCCGACATGAGCGGGCCGGACGTGACCAAGCTCTTCCGTGCCGCCTCCGTCGGCGGCGCCAAGCTGCCGATCGTCATCCTGTCCGCCGACGCGACGCCGGCCGCGCGCCAGGAGAGCCTGCAGGCGGGCGCCGACGAATTCGTCACGAAACCCGTGTCCGCGGCGACGCTGCTCGCGACGATCGAGCGCGTCATCGCCGGCGCGGCCGTGCGGCCGGAAGCCGCGGCGCCCAAGCCGGTCGAGGAGAAGGCCGCGGCCGCGCCGGCGCTGGTCGACCCCGAGCGCGTCGCGGCGCTGCGGCGCATCGCGCGCGGCGACGCGAAGTTCCTCGACAAGTACGTCGCCGCGGCGTTCGGCGAGATCGAGCAGGCGATCTCGGACCTGCGCACCGCGGCGACGGAAGGCAACGCGCGCGCCGCGCGCGACGCGCTGCACATCATCGAGGGAACCGGCGGCTCGATCGGCGCGACGGCGCGCGTCGCGAACTGCAATTCGATGCGCAACTACTTAGGCGTCCCGCGCGATCCCGATTGCGCGGCTGCGCTCGCGGAGCTGTCGACGACCTACGCGCTCACCAAGTCCACCGTGCAGGCCTCGCTGCACGAGCGGCGCGGGCTGCGCCTGACCGGGTCGTCGGGCTGATAAAATCGGGGCATGACCGCCGTCCCCGACCGCACCACCATCCTCGCCCGCCTGCAACAGATCGTCCCCGAGCGCGTTCCCGTCGATCCCGCGCTGCTCACGCCCGACGCGCGGCTCGCGGACATCGGCATCGACTCGTTCTCGCTGATCGAGCTCGTCTTCCTGGCCGAGGAGGAGTTCAAGATCCGCATCCCCGTCGAGGGGCTGCACGTCAAGACCGTCGGCGACGTCCTCGACGTCATCCAGCAGAACTTCGCGACGGCGCGGTAGCCAGCGCCCGCCGGGCCGCCCCAAGGGCGCGCCCCCTTTGGGGGAGGCGCGCGAAAGCGCGCTTCGGGGGGACCCTAGACCGCGCGAACGACGAGCACGCCGGCGGTGCCGCCGACGGCGAACGAGTTCGTCATCGCCGCGCGCACCGCGGCCGGCCGCCCGCGCAGCGGCACGTAGTCGAGGTCGCACGCGGGGTCGGGATCGGCGAGGTGCGCGGTCGGCGGCACCATCTGCCGGTCGATCGCCAGCGTCGCGATCACGAGTTCGAGCGCACCGGCGGCGCCGACCAGGTGCCCGTGCATCGACTTCGTCGAGCTGACGGCGAGCCGTCGCGCGTGGGCGCCGAACGTCGCCTTGATCGCCTGCGTCTCGGACACGTCGTTCCGCGGCGTCGCGGTGCCGTGCGCGTTGACGTAGTCGATCGCCTCCGGCGCGAGCCCGGCGTCGTCGAGCGCGAGGCGCATCGCGCGCGCCTGCTCGTCGGCCGACGGCTGCGTCATGTGGTTCGCGTCGTTGCACATCCCGTAGCCGGCGAGCTCGGCGTAGATGCGCGCGCCGCGCTTCTGCGCCCGCTCGAGGTCCTCGAGCACGACGAAGGCCGCGCCGTCGCCCAGCACCGTGCCGTTGCGTTCGCGGTCGAACGGGCGGCACGTCGCCGCGACGTCGCCTTCGCGCGGCGGCGCCAGCACCTGCAGCGCCTGCCACGCCTTGATCGACACGTACGCGAAGAGCGCCTCCGTGCCGCCGGCGAGCATGACGTCGGCGTAGCCGTGCCGGATCTGCCGCAGCGACTCGCCGATCGACACCGCCGAGCTCGAGCACGTCGTCGTGCACGTGAGCGACGGCCCGCGCAGGCCGTGGCGCAGGCAGATCTGCGCGGCCGGCCCGTTGTACATCACCTTCACCAGCGTGAACGGTGACAGCCGCGTGCGGCCCTTCGCGATGATCTCGGCGTAGGCCGCCTCCTGGCTGATCGCGCCGCCCAGCGAGGTCCCGACGGCCACGCCGAAGCGCGTCCGATCCTCGCGGGCGGGGTCGATCCCCGCGTCGCGCAACGCGGCGTCCGCGGCCACCAGCGCGTAGAGTCCGACGCGGTCGCTGGTCGTCCGCTGCGCCGCCGGCAGTCCCGCCCACGGCTCGCCGCGAACGGCCGCGCCGACCGTCTCGAGCTTGCCTGCGTTCGACTCGACGGCGACCGTCCCGATCGCCGACTCGCCGCGCAGCAGCGCGTCGAACATCGCGCCGGCGTCCTCACCGTGCGGGGCCACCACTCCCAGCCCGGTGACGACGACGCGGCGCCGCGTCATGCGGCCAGAGCGGCGCGCTCGCCCGGCTCCTCGGTCACGGCGGCTTGCAGCGGCTGCCCGAAGATCGCGAGCTGCCGCTGGTAGAGGCGCTGCATCCACTCGAGGCTGCGCGGCGTGAGCTGCATCGCGCAGTCGACCCAGATCTTCACGACGTCGTAGAGCTCCTGCACGCCGAGCGGACGGATCATCCGGTCGACGCTGTTCATCGCGATGTGCGCACCGCGCTGGTGCTCGCGCTTGCGCATCAGCGCCAGCACGGCCTTGCGGCCCTCGCCGGTCTCCACGACCTCGTCGACGACGCCGCGCTCGAGGAGCTCCAGCGCGCTGTACTGGCGCCCGTTGCGCACCATCTCGTCCGCGGTCTTGCGGCCGACGCGCCGCGAGAGGAACGACATGCCGCCCATCCCCGGGAACATGTTGAACAGCACCTCGGGGAAGCCGGCTTTGACGTGCCGCTCGGCGACGACGACGTCGCACGACAGCGCGCACTCGAGTCCACCGCCGAGCGCATCGCCCTCGAGCAGCGCGATCGTCGTGACGCCGTGCAGGTCGTGCGCGACGTAGTTGCGATACATGACGTTGACGGCCGCGCGCGCGTACTCGGCGAGGCGCGGCCGGTCGCCGGCCGCGATCAGGCGCTGGAAGTAGCCGAGGTCGCCGCCCACGTTGAACGCGCCCGGCACGCCGGAGCGCAGCACCATGTAGTCGAGCGGCCGGTCGGCGCTGCCCGTGAAGAAATTCTCGATGAGCTGGCTGCCGCGCTCGAGGTCGTGCAGCAGCTCGGGGTTGAACGACGGGATGCCGCGCGGCGACCAGCGCGACCACAGCGTCGCGTCGCTCTTCTCGTAGTGGCATGCGAACTGCGGCGAGACGACGAATTCGGCGGAGCCGTCGGCGTGCTCGATGATCTCGCTGTCGCTGCGCGTGGACAGGACGGCTGCGGGGACGATCGCATTCATGATGTGCCTTTGTCGTGTGGTGGACGAACGAAAGAACCACGCTTCGACATTGCGGGACCAATGTCGGGCGCTTGTACCTTACAAGCGCACTCTAGCGCACACCTTGACATTCAACAATCCAAACACTTGCGATACGTTTCGCAAGTAACCTTAAGAATGACTACGACAGAGTGAACACCACAGAAGGACGCCATGACCGACGCCTGACGGCGGGCCCTCCGCGGCGACGGCCGGGCGACGGCCGACGCGCGGTCGCGACGCCGGCGACCGGTGCTCGAACCGGCGGTAAGGTTCGAACCTAACCTCTTGTTTCGCAATTGTTCGCGTTCGGGGAACCCGATCGCGACCGCGACCGGGCGCTCGGCGGAAGACGGCCCCGCCGCGCATGCCGAAGACGTCGGGCTTGCGCGCCGGGTCCTACAGCCGGGACCAGGTCCCGCCGGAGAGCCCCTCGGCCGGCCGAAACGTGGCCTTGTAGGCCATCTTGCGGCTTTCGGCGATCCAGTAGCCGAGATAGAGATACGGCAGGCCGAGCGCGCGGCAGCGCTCGATCTGCCAAAGGACGCTGTACGTCCCGTAGCTCGTGCCCGGCAGCGCCGGCTCGAAGAACGTGTAGACGGACGACAGCCCGTCGACCAGGTGGTCGACGAGGCTCACCATCCGCAACGCTCCCTCCTCCCGGAACTCGTAGAGGTCGGTCGCCACGTTGCTGTGGAGCAGGAAATGCTGGTACTGCTCGCGGCTGTCCTGGTCCATGCCGCCACCGGGGTGGCGATAGCGCTGGTACCGCAAGTACAGCGCGTAATGCTCAGGATCGTAGGCCAACTCGCGGCGAACTGTCGTCAACTTCGCATGATCGCGGTCGACGCGCCGCTGCGTCCGGTTCGGGACGAACTCGGCGACCGGCACCCGGACCGGCACGCAGGCGCGGCAGTGGTCGCAGTAGGGCCGATAGGTGAACGCCCCGCTGCGGCGGAACCCGAGCCGCACCAGCTCGCTGTAGACGCGGGTGTCGATCAGGTGGCTCGGCGTGGCGACCTGCGAGCGCGCAGCGCGGTCCGGGAGGTAGCTGCACGGATACGGCGCGGTCGCGTAGAACTGCAGCGACGTCAGCGGAAGGTCGTTGAGCTTGCTCACCGGGCCGGCGATTCCTCGTTGGCGTTGGCCTCCGCGCGCGCGCCGGGCGGCTCGGGGCGCCAGCCGGCTGGAGGCTCGGCCGAGTGTATCAACTGCGTGAGAGCCGCGGCAAACCGGTCGCGCGCCATCGGCCGCGCGCCGAACGAAGCCAGGTGCGCCGTCTCCTGCTGGCAGTCGACGAGGGGCACGTCGAGCCGTTGCAGCCGCGCAACGAGCGCGACCAGCGCGACCTTCGACGCATCCGTTTCGCGCGCGAACATCGACTCGCCGAAGAACACCCGGCCGAGCGCCACGCCGTAGAGCCCGCCGACCAGCGCGCCGTCGCGCCAGCTCTCGACCGAGTGCGCGTACCCCAGCCGGTGCAGCTCGCAATACGCGTCGACCATCTCCGCGGTAATCCACGTCCCGCGCTGCCCCGGGCGCGGCACGGCCGCGCACGCGCCGACGACGTCGCGGAACGCCGTGTCGACGCGCGTCTCGAACGTCCGCGCCGCGACCCGCTTGCGAAGCGACCGCGACACGCGGAACCCGGCGACCGGCAGCACCATCCGCGGATCCGGGCTCCACCAGAGGATCGGCTGACCTTCCGAATACCACGGGAAGATGCCGCGACGGTACGCGGCGACCAGGCGCTCCGGCGAGAGGTCGCCGCCCGCGGCCAGCAGGCCATTCGGCTCGGCCAGCGCGCGGGCGAGCGGCGGGAACGGCGTGCGGGCGGACAGCCAGGGGATCACGGTGGTGGTGCGGCGGTCATTCCACCAGCACGGACAGCGTGTGCGAGCGGTAGTCGCGCCGCCAGAGCACGAGCATGATCACCGCGGTGAACACGAGGAAGTGCTGCGGCGACACGAACCACGTCATCGCGGCGAAGCCGAAGTAGTACGCGCGCAGGCCGCGGTTGAACTCGTCGCCGGCGAGCGCCGACAGGTGCGCGAACTTCTGCGCATACGGCTCGAGCGTCTCCTCGGGCTCGGACGGCTCGGGCGCGCCGCCGACCATGATCGACATGTAGTTGAACTGGCGCAGCGCCCACGTGAACTTGAAGTACGCGAAGATGAAGATGCCCGCGAGCAGCAGCACCTTGAGCTCGGTGAGGCCGCGCGCCGCCTCCTTCGCGAACGGCAGCTCGGCGGTGAGCGACGTCAGGCGGTCGAGCGTGCCCGCGATCGCGATGACGCCCGCGATGATGTACGTGGTCGTCGTCGCGTAGAACGACACGCTCTGCACGAGGTTGCCGGTGAGCGCGACGTCCGTCATCCGGTTCTCCCGGTGCACCATCCGGCGCGCCCACTGGAGCCGGCGGGTGTTGCTCGCGACGCGCAGGCTGCGCGTGCCGTGGTCGGCGTACCAGCCGTAGCCCGCCCAGCCGGCGAGGAACACCAGCAGCGCGAGCCAGTCGGCGGCGGAAACCTGCGCGGCGAGATCCCGGAACATCGCGGACGCTTCCCTGGACAAAGACGAAGTGTAGGCACGCGGGGGCCTTCCGGTAAAATCGGCGCGGCACGCGTCGGACGGACGCGGAGGACGCCGGCCGTCCGCCGACCGTCCCGCTGCGCCGCAGCCGGTTGCACCGCCCCGGTAGCTCAGTGGATAGAGCAGCCCCCTCCTAAGGGGCAGGTCGGACGTTCGATTCGTCTTCGGGGCGCCACTCCTTTCCTCCCGCCGCAGGCCTTCCGTTGCCCTCGCCCATCGCCGATCCCCCGCGCCACGCGCCTACGCGCTACCGCATCGCGCCGCTCGACGCGCACGCGCACCTGTACGAGGTCGACGTCACCGTCGAGGCGCCCGACGCGGGTGGCCAGCGGTTCGAGCTGCCGGCGTGGATTCCGGGCAGCTACCTGATCCGCGAGTTCGCGCGCCACTTCGTGTCCGTGTCCGCGCGGTCGGGCGGCGCGCCGGTCGCCATCGCCAAGACCGCGAAGAACGTCTGGCAGGCGGCGCCGTGCGCGGGCCCGCTCACGGTCACCGCGCACGTCTACGCGTTCGACCTCTCGGTGCGCGCCGCGTACCTCGACGGCACGCGCGGCTACTTCAACGGGCCGGTCGTCTTCCTGTGCCCGGCCGGCCGCGCCGACGCGCCGTGCACGGTCGACATCGTGCGGCCGGAGGGCACCGCGTTCCGCGACTGGCGCGTGGCGACGACGCTGCCGCGCGCCGGCGCCGACGCGTACGGGTTCGGCCGCTACGCCGCGGCGAGCTACGACGAGCTGATCGACCACCCGGTGACCACCGGCACGTTCGCGCTCGCCACGTTCGCGGCCGGCGGCGTGCCGCACGACGTCGCGGTCTCCGGCCGCCAGTCGGCGGACCTGCCGAGGCTCGCGCGTGACCTGGCGCGCGTCTGCCAGTGGCAGATCGACCTCTTCGGCGGCGCGCCGTTCCCGCGCTACCTCTTCGAGATCGTCGCGGTCGGCGACGGCTACGGCGGCCTCGAGCACCGGTCGAGCACGAGCCTCCTCTGCCGCCGCGACGAGCTGCCGCAGCCGGGCGCCGACGCGATCGGCGACGACTACCTGAACTTCCTCGGGCTCGCGAGCCACGAGTACTTCCACGCGTGGAACGTCAAGCGCATCAGGCCGGCGGCGTTCACCCCGTACGACCTCGCGCGCGAGAACTACACGCGGCAGCTGTGGGCGTTCGAGGGAATCACGTCGTACTACGACGACCTCGCGCTCGCCCGCAGCGGGCTGATCGCGCCCGAGCGCTACCTCGAGCTCCTCGCGCGCACGATCACGACCGTGCTGCGCACGCCGGGGCGCCACGCGCAGAGCGTCGCCGAGGCGAGCTTCGACGCGTGGATCAAGTACTACCGGCAGGACGAGAACACGCCCAACGCCGCCGTCAGCTACTACGCGAAGGGCGCGCTCGTCGGCTGCGCGCTCGACCTCGCGCTGCGGCGCGAGGGCCGCGCCACGCTCGACGACGTGATGCGCGCGCTGTGGGAGCGCTACGGCCGGCGCGACGTCGGCGTGCCCGAGGACGGCGTCGGTGAGGTCGCGAGCGAGGTCGCCGGCCGCGACCTTGGCGAGTTCTTCGCG
>JAYRNW010000293.1:0-12153 GCA_041911995.1 Casimicrobiaceae bacterium
CCTCCCCGCTGCGGGGGCGGCCCGTGCGGCCGGGGCGGCCGGTGCGGCTGGGGTGGCGCGGCCGCCGCGCGCCCGGCCCCCGCGCGCGGGCCGGCGCGGGGCCCGGCCGCCCCGCGGCCGACGCCCCCGCGGCGCGCGACGTCGTGTGGATCCACGCGGTCTCGCTGGGCGAGACGCGCGCCGCGGCGCCGCTCGTCGCGCGCATCGCGCGCGAGCTTCCCGGCACGACGATCCTGCTCACGCACATGACCGCCACCGGGCGCGAGGCGGGCCGCGCGCTGTCCGGCGAGCGCGTCGTGCAGGCGTGGCTGCCGTACGACGTGCCGTTCGCGATTCGTGCGTTCCTCGCGCGCTTCGCGCCGCGCGCGGGACTGCTCATGGAGACCGAGGTGTGGCCGAACCTCACCCATGCGTGCGCGCAGGCCGGCGTGCCGCTGCTGCTCGTCAACGCGCGGCTGTCGGCGCGGTCGCTCGCCGGCTACCTCAGGTTCGCGGCGCTGACGCAGCCGATGTTCGCGGCGCTCGCCGGCGCCGCTGCGCAGACCGGCGACGACGCTACGCGGCTCGCGCAGGCCGGCGCGCGCGACGTCGTCGTGACCGGCAACCTCAAGTTCGACGCCGAGGCGCCGCCGGACGCGGCGGACGCCGGCCATGCGCTGCGCCGGCGCTTCGGCGCGGGCCGCCCGGTGTTCGTCGCGGCGTCCACGCGCGACGGCGAGGAGGCGCTGCTGCTCGACGCGATCGCGCGCGGCGCGCTGCCGCCGCGCACGCTCGTCGTCATCGTGCCGCGGCACCCGCAGCGGTTCGCCGCAGTGGCGGCGCTGGCCGCGGCGCGCGGGCTCGCGTGCGTGCGCCGCAGCGCGAACACCGACGTGCCGGCGGACACGGCGCTGTTCCTCGGGGACTCGCTGGGCGAGCTGCCCGCGTATTACGCGGCGGCCGACGTCGCGTTCGTCGGCGGCAGCCTCGTGCCGCTCGGCGGGCAGAACCTGATCGAGGCGATCGCCGCCGGAACGCCGACGCTCGTCGGCCCGCACACGTTCAACTTCGCGGACGCGACGGAGAAGGCGGTCGCGGCGTCCGCCGCCGTGCGCGTCGCGGACGCCGATGCGCTGGTGGCCGAAGTCCGCGCGCTGCTCGCGGATCCTGCGCGCCGCGCGCGGATGCGCGACGCCGCGACGGCGTTCCTCGCCGCGCATCGCGGCGCCACCGACCGCCTTTGGACGTGGCTCGCGCCGCGGCTGCGCCCGCCGGGGCCGAAGACGTAATCGAGGGTCGGAGCCGTAGCTCAGCCCTGCAGTCGCCGGTTGATCGCCTCGAGGTCCTGCTCGGTCAGCGCGCCGACCGACGCCTTCAGCCGCAGCACGGCGAGCAGGTACGAGAAGTAGGCGTTGGCGACGTCGCGCCGCGCCGTGAAGACGTTCTGCTGGACGAGCAGCACGTCGAGGTTGGTGCGGATGCCGACCTCCTGCCCCAGGATGTTCGACTGCAGCGCCACCTCGGCGGAGGCCGCCGCCTGCTCGAACGCCTTGACCGCGGCCGCGGCGCTGTTGACGCCCGAGAAGCCGTCCTGCGCGTTGGTCGACGCCGCACGCCGCGCCACCTCGAGGTCGGCGCGCGCCTTGTCCTGCAGCGAGATCGTCTCGCGGACGCGGGAATTCACGAAGCCGCCGGTGTAGATCGGCACGTTGAGCACGACGCCCAGCAGCGCCGAGCGCGAGTTGCTGGAGAAGTCCGACGACGCCGAGCCGGTGCTCGCCTGCGCGCTGGCGCTCGCGACCAGGTCGAGCGTCGGAAGGTGGCCGGCGCGCGCCCGCTCCACCTCGAGCGACGCGATGTCGTAGTTCGACTGCGAGAAGCGGACCGACAGGTTCTCCTTCAGCGCGCGGTCGACCCAGTAGTCGATGTTGTTCGGCTCGGGCAGCACGGGCTCGAAGCCCTTGCCGACGCGCTTCAGGCCGGTCGGGAAGCGGCCGATGATCGCGCGCAGCGCGGTGCGCCGGCGGTCGAGGTCGTTGCGCGCCTGGATCTCGGTCGCAACGATCGAGTCGTACTTGGCCTGCGCTTCGTTGGTGTCGGTGATCGTCGCGGTACCGACCTCGAAGTTGCGCTTGGCCTGCGCGAGCTGCTCGGCGACCGCGATCTTCTGCTGCTCGGCGAGCTCGACGTTGAACTCGGCGAGCAGCACGTCGAAGTAGGCGACGGCCGTGCGGATGATGAGGTCCTGCTGCGCGATCGCCAGCGTGTAGTCGGACTGCGAGACCTGCTCCTTCGCCTGGTCGAGCGTCACGACGTACTGCGGTCGGTACAGCGGCTGCGAGGCCGAGAACGTGAGGTTGCCCTGGCTGTAGTTGGCCGAGAAGCTGTTCTTCGGCGTCGTGTTGATCGTCGCGTCGTAGTTGTTGACGTTGGCCGCCCCCGACGCCGACACCGCCGGCAGCAGCGCGGAGCGCGCCTGCGGCACCTTCTCCTGCGTCGCCTCCCACTGCGAGCGCGCGCCGGCGAGCGCCGGGTCGCTCTTCTGCGCCTCGCGGTAGATCTGCAGCAGGTCCTCGCCCGCCGCGGCACCGGTGACGAGCAGCGCGGCGGCGGCCACCGCCGCGGCGGCGCGGCGGGCGGGATGGCAGGGCTTTCGTGTCATGTCGGGTTCCGTCGCTGCGCCGCGGCGCGGGCGCGTTGGTTGGCGTTCAATAGCGCCGCATCTGCGGCTCGACGTCGACGGCCCACGCCTCGACGCCGCCGCGCAGGTTGTGCACGCTGGCGAATCCGTTCTGCGCGAGCCACGCGGCCGCGTGGTTGCTGCGGTGGCCGTGGTGGCAGACGAGGACGACGTCGCGCGCGCGCGGCAGCTCGGCCACGCGCGCCGGCAGCTCGCGCAGCGGCACCGACAGCGAGCCCTCGATGCGGCAGTGCGCGAATTCCCACGGCTCGCGGACGTCGACGATGACCGGCGCCGCGCGCGCCGCGTCGGCGCGCCACGCCGCGAGTTCGGCAGGGGCGATCTGCGGGATCAAAACCTGAACCGCGCCGGGGTGGCCGCGTTCCGCAGCGGAGCGACGACGGTTTCGAACAGGTCGGCCGTCACGCGCGAACCCGGCGCGGCCCACGACACCAGCCGCGCCGTCATCGCCGGCGGGTCGCCGACGATCGCGAACAGGCGTCCGCCCGGCTTCAGCTGCGCGAGGAAGCCCTCCGGCAGGATCGGCGTCGACCCGGTGAGCACGACGACGTCGTACAGGTCGCGCCCCCAGCCGCGCGCGCCGTCGCCGACCTCGCAGCGCACGTTGGCGAACCCGTGCCGCGCGAGCTTCGCCGCCGCCGACGCCGACAGCGCGGCGTCGATCTCCACGGTCGTCACGTCGCCGGCGCGGCTCGCCAGCAACGCAGTGAAGTAGCCGCTGCCGGTGCCGATCTCCAGCACCGCGTCGCCGCGCTCGACGCGCAGCGCCTGCAGCACGCGCGCCTCGACCTTCGGCGCCCACATCCGCTCGCCTCCGGGCAGCGGCAGCTCGAGGTCGGCGAAGGCGAGCGACCGGTAGGCCGGCGGCACGTAGTCCTCGCGCCGGACGGTGAACAGCAGGTCGAGGACGTCCTGGTCCAGCACTTCCCATGGCCGGATCTGCTGCTCGACCATGTTGAAGCGGGCTTGTTCGAAGTTCATGGCGAATCCGGAAGGCGGCACGTACGGAGTCATCGGCAACGCGCGCGGCACGCGCCGGGGCGCGCAGAGGCGCCCGGCAACGGCGGGACCGCCCGCCGCCCTGCGCCCCAGGCCATAAATGACTCGCGGTCAGTTATTATGCTGTGCCGCATTATCGCACGTCAACCGCGGCGCCGAGGCCGGCGAAATGCCTTGTTGCACCAAGGACTTCAGCATGGCGCGCCGGCGCCGCGGCGGTCTTCGTCGCGCCCCGGGGGGCGCGGCAACGGGCGGCCCGGAGGCGCCCGTTCGCGCCGGCCGTCATTCGGCGGCACCCGCCGCGGATGCCACGCGCGCGGCCGCGCGCCGCGCGCGACGCCGCTCGCTCCAGCCGTCGAGGTACGTGTAGAGCACCGGCACCACGACGAGCGTGAGCAGCGTCGACGTGATCACGCCGCCGATGATCGCGCGGCCCATCGGCGCCTGCGTCTCCCCGCCCTCGCCGACGCCGAGCGCCAGCGGCAGCATGCCGCCGATCATCGCCGCGGTCGTCATCAGAATCGGCCGCAGCCGCACCTGCCCGGCCTGCAGCATCGCGTCGTGCAGGCTCGCGCCGGCGCGGCGCGCGCGGTTCGCGAAGTCGACGAGCAGGATCGCGTTCTTCGTGACGAGGCCCATCAGCATGATGAAGCCGATCATCGAGAAGATGTTGAGCGTCGTGCCGGTGAACAGCAGCGCGAGGAACACGCCGATCAGCGAGAACGGCAGCGACACCATGATCGCGACCGGCTGCAGGAAGCTCGCGAACTGCGACGCGAGGATCAGGTAGATGAAGATCACCGCGAGCCCCAGCGCCGCCATCGCGGCGGCGAAGGAGTCCTGCATCTGTTCGGTCTGGCCGCGGATCGAGTACCGGTAGCCGGGCGGCAGCGTCATCTGCTTCACCGCCTCGCTCACGTCCTTGCCCACGTCGCCGGCCGGCCGGCCCTGCGCGTTGGCGAACAGCGCGACGCGGCGCTGCAGCTCCTCGCGGCGGATCGTCTGCGGGCTCGCCGTCTCGACGATCTCGGCGACCTGCCGCAGCGGCACCATCCGCAGCTCGCCGTCGGGCCCGCGCTTGTTCGTCGTCAGGTACAGGTTGGAGAGGTCCGAGGCGAGCTGCCGGCGGTCCTTCGCGAGCCGCACGTTGACCTCGTAGTTCTGCGCGTCCGGGCCGAGCCAGTACGACACGGTGTCGCCGGCGAGCAGCGGCCGCAGCGTCGCGCCCACCTGCTGCACGGTGATGCCCAAGTCCGCCGCCGCGTCGTTGTACAGGCGCACCGACAGCGCCGGGTTGGCGGGCTTCTCGGACAGCTCGAGGTCGGTGATGCCCGGGATGTTCGCCACGCGCGCCTTCAGCTCGCTGGCGAGCGACGCCAGCGTCTCGGGGTCGGGCCCGAGGATGTTGACGAAGATCGGCCGGTTGAAGCCGACGGTGAGCTCGATGCCGGGGATCGGCTGCAGCGCCTTGCGGATCGCGCGCTCGAGGTCCTTCTGCGCGCGCGCGCGGTCGGCGCGGTCGACGAGCTTCAGGTTGACGCGCGCGTAGTTGCGGCCCTCCTCGGTGCCGACCGTCGTGATCGCGAGCCGGATCTCCGGGAACTGCTTCAGCGCGTCCTCGACCTGCCGCACCTTGCCGCTCGTGTACTCGAGCGACGAGCCGACCGGCGTGTTGAGCCGCAGCGAGATGAAGCCCTGGTCGGCCTGCGGCACGAACTCGGTGCCGATGAGCGGCACCAGCGCGAAGCTGCCGACGAACGCGACCAGCGCGACGGCGAGCACCGTCTTGCGCCGCGTCAGCGCCCACTCGAGCGTCGCGCCGTAGACGCGGTGCATCCACTCGATGAACGCCTCGACGCGTTCCATGAAGCGGCCGAGCCACGGCACGCGGCGGAAGCGCGAGCCCGGCGGGTCGTGCCACACCGACGAGAGCATCGGGTCGAGCGTGAAGCTCACGAACAGCGACACCATGACCGCGACCGCGACGGTGACGCCGAACTGGAAGAAGAAGCGGCCGATGATGCCGCTCATGAACGCGATCGGCACGAACACCGCGACGATCGCGAACGTCGTGGCCATCACGGCGAGCCCGATCTCGTCGGTGCCCTCGCGCGCCGCCGTCCGGTGGTCCTTGCCCATCGCGAGGTGCCGCACGATGTTCTCGCGCACGACGATCGCGTCGTCGATGAGGAGGCCGATGCACAGCGACAGCGCCATCAGCGTCAGGAAGTTGAGCGAGAAGCCGAACGCGTAGAGCGCGACGAACGTCGCGATGACCGCGATCGGCAGCGTGAGGCCGGTGATCACCGTGCTGCGCCAGCTGTGCAGGAACAGGAACACGATCAGCACGGTGAGCCCAGCGCCCTCGAGGATCGTGCTCTTGACGCGGTTGACGCTCTTCTCGACGTTGTCGCCGGCGTTGTAGACGACGGTGAGCTCGACGTCCTTCGGGATGCGCTTGCGCACCTCGTCGACGGCGGCGACCACGCCGCGGCCGGTGTCGACGACGTTGGCGTCCTGCGCCTTCAGCACGTCGATCGTGATCGACGGCCGGCCGTTGACCCGCGCGAGCGACGTCTCCTCCTTCTCGCCGTCGATGACGTCGGCGACCTGCGACAGGTAGACCGGGCCGCCGCCCTGCTGCGCGACGATGATCCGGCCGAACTGCGCCGGGTCCTTGATCTTGCCCTCGATGCGCACGATCGTGTCGCTCTGCCCGCGCGAGAGCCGCCCGGCGGGCACGTCCTGGTTGGCGGCGCGGATCGCGTTCATCACCTGGTCGACGCCGATGCCGAGCGCCGCGAGCGCGTTCGGCTTGATCTGCACGAGGATCTGCCGCGTCACCTTGCCGAACGCGTCGATGCGCGCCACGCCCGGCACGTTCTCCAGCCCCTTGACGATCGTCTGCTCGGTGAGCGACGTGAGCTCGCGCAGGCCGGTGGACTCCGACATGACGGCGATCGACACCACCGGCTCCTGGTTCTCGGTGTCGGCGCGGAAGACGTACGGGTCCTTCGCGTCCTTCGGGAAGCCCGGCCGCACCTGCGCGACCTTGTCGCGGACGTCCTGCATCGCCCGCAGCATGTCGGTGTCGAGGCGGAACTCGATGAAGACCGTGCTCACGCCCTCGGCGGTCCACGAGCGGATCAGCTTGGCGCCGGCGACGCCGTTGACGGCATTCTCGACCGGCTTCGTGATGTCGACCTCGACGGCCTCGGGCGAGGCGCCCGGGTACTGCGTCTGCACGATCAGGAACGGCAGCGTGACGTCGGGCATCTGCTCGACGCGCAGCCGCGCGTACGAGAAGAGGCCGAGCACCGTCAGCGCCACCATCACCATCGTGGCGAAGACGGGGTTATTGATCGATACGCGCGTGATCCACATCGGTAAACATGCCCGTCAACAGGTTCTCGCCAGGAGGCGCAGAGACGCCGAGGAACGCGTCATCGACCTTCTCTGCGTCTCTGCGCCTCTTTGTGAAGGTTTTTCAGGAGGCAGCCGGCGCCGGCGTCGCGCTCGCCTTCGGCGGCGCGGTGTCGGCGGCCTTCACCAGCGCGGGGGCGCCTTCCTTCAGGTTCTCGAAGCGCGCGGCCAGCACCTTGAGGCCGGCCGGCAGCGCGGTCTTGATCTCGACGCGGCCGGACTCCTCGTCGCGCCGCCCGGTGACGACCATCCGCTTCACGAGCTTGCCGTCCTCGATCGTCCACACGAACGTCTGGCCAGCCTCGCTGCGGACCGCGCCCGCGGGCAGCGACGTCACCGGCGCGCCGGCGGCCAGCGCGACGCGGCCGGTCGCGAACATGCCGCCCTTGAGCTCCAGGTCGGGGTTGGGCACGGAGACGAACACCAGGATCGCGCGGGTGCCGGGCTCGGTCGCGGGGTTGATCCGCTCGACGCGGCCGGCGAAGCGCCGGTCGCCGAAGCCGTCGACCGTGAGGTCGACCGTCATGCCGGGCTTCAACTCCGGGATGTCGATCGCCGGCACCAGCGCCTGCAGCTCGATCGCCGTCAGGTCGACGACGGTGACGAGCGGCGTGTCGAACGCGACCTTCTCGCCGGCCTGCACGTGGCGCTTCGCGACGAGCCCCGACAGCGGCGCCGTCGCGACGGCGTCCTTGAGCGCGTTCTGCGCGAGCCGCACCTGCGCCTGCGCCGACATCACGCTGCCGCGCGACACGTTGAGGTTCGACTCCGAGCTGTCGAACGCGTTCTGCGAGATGAAGTTCTGCTTGAGGAGCTTCTGGTTGGTCGCGAGCGTCTTCTCGGCGAGCGCGAGCTGCGCCTTCGCCGACTCGAGCTGCCCCTGCCGCTCGATCAGCTTCGCGTCGAGGTCGGCGGTGTCGACGCGGACGAGCGCCTGCCCGGCCTGCACGGCGTCGCCTTCGCGGACCGTGACCTGCCGCACCTCGCCGGACACCTTGGCCTTGACCGTCGCCTGGCGCACCGGCTGCATCGCGCCGGACACCGGCAGGAAGCGCGGCAGCGCGCGCGTCTCCACGCCCGTCAGGTCGGCCGGCGCGAACTCGAGCGCCACCGGCGGCCCCTTGTCGCCGTCCTTGCCTTCCTGCGCCTTCTTGGCGATGCGGACGGCGACCGCGCCCCCGAGGGCGCCCGCGCACACCAGTGCCACCAGCGCAACGACGACGCGCCGCCGCGACATCCACGATCCCATGACCTCTCCCTTCGGGCGCCGGCGGGACGATCGGTCCCGGCGCGCCGTTCGCCCCGCCGACCCTGTTTGGATGCAGCGGGGACGGTGTTCGGATTCCGGCGCGGCCGAACGCCCGCCGGAACGCGCGGCATTGTCGCCGCGCGGCACCTGCGGGGGCAACGGCGGTGCGACGAAGCGCACCCCGCGGCGACGAAGCGCGGCCGCGCGGGACCGCAGCGGCGCGGCACCCGGAATCGGGTGCCCCGGACGGCCGGTTGACACCCCCTTGGTGGCACGTAATAATAATCTGTTTCTCGGCGCGGTTTCCAGCGCTTTTCCGCCGCGTCGAAATCCCCCATCGCTCAATCGTCGCCTCGGAGAGGAATCCCATGATCATTTCGAAGAAGCTCGGCCTCACCCTCGTCGCGGCCGCGCTCGTCACCGTCTACGGCTGCGGCAAGGAAGAACCGAAGAAGGCCGCGGAAGCCCCGAAGGCGGCACCACCCGCCGAAGAAGTCGTCGTCGTCAAGATCGGCCATGCGGGCCCGCTGACCGGCGGCATCGCGCACCTCGGCAAGGACGACGAGAACGGCGCGCGCCTCGCCGTCGACGAAGCCACCGCCAAGGGCATGAAGATCGGCGGCAAGAAGGTCAAGTTCGAGCTGATGAGCGAGGACGACCAGGCCGACCCGAAGCTCGGGCCCACGATCGCGCAGAAGTTCGCGGACGCGAAGGTCGCCGGCGTGGCCGGCCACCTGAACTCGGGCGTGTCGATCCCGGCCTCCGCGGTCTACAACCAGGCCGGCATCCCGATGATCTCGGGCTCGGCGACCAACCCCAAGCTGACCGAGCAGGGCTTCAAGAACATCTTCCGCACGGTCGGTCGTGACGACCAGCAGGGTCCCGCGATCGCGCAGTACCTCGCGAACATGAAGGTCAAGAAGGTCGCGATCGCCGACGACGCCACCGCCTACGGCGAGGGCCTCGCCAACGAGGTCGAGAAGACGCTGAAGGCCGCGGGCGTGCAGGTCGTCGCGCGGGAGAAGGCGACCGACAAGACGACCGACTTCAAGGCGATCCTGACCAAGATGAAGGGCAAGGCGCCGGACGCGATCTTCTACGGCGGGATGGACGCCACCGGCGGCCCGATGGTCAAGCAGGCGCGCGAGCTCGGCATCAAGTCGGTGTTCAGCTTCGGCGACGGCGCGTGCACGGACGAGATGGCCAAGCTGGCCGGCGCGGCGGCCGAAGGGCTCATCTGCTCGCAGGCCGGCCTGCCGGCCTCGGCGGCGAGCGCGCAGTTCAACGACGCGTTCAAGGCGAAGTACGGCGAGGTCAAGCAGTACGCGCCGTTCTTCTACGACGCCGTCGGCCTCATGGTCGCCGCGATGCAGAAGGCGGACTCGACCGACCCGGCGAAGTACCTGCCCGAGCTGCAGAAGATCAGCTACAACGGCGCGACCGGCAAGATCGAGTTCGACGAGAAGGGCGACCGCAAGAACGCCGAGATCACGATCTTCACGCTGAAGGACGGCAAGGTGGTCCCGGTCGGCGTCGTCAAGGCCGGCAAGGCCTCGTCGTTCGAGGACTTCATGAAGGAGATGAAGACGGCGGCGGCGCCCGCGGCGGCCCCGGCGGCGGCTCCGGCCCCGGCGGCGGCTCCGGCCACGCCTCCGGCGCCCGCGCCCGAAGCGCCGAAGAAGTAACGCGGCACACGCACCGGAAAACGGCGCCCGCGGGCGCCGTTTTCGTTGCGACCGACGTTTGCACGGGAAGCTTCGGGCGGCGCGGGCGCTTCCCGTGCAGCAAAGGCAACGAAGCGCGCCGATCGAATGCCGCTTCGCGGCCGCTCGGTGGCGCGCGCCTGCGGGCTGAAAGCCTTCGACGGGAAGGCCGCCGCGCCGGCCGCTTGCCGGCACGCGGGCGCAGGGACCACAATCCGGCTGACGCCGCGACGACAAGAACATCGGGGACGACCTGGACACCTTCCTGCAGCAGATGATCAACGGGCTGACGCTCGGCAGCGTGTACGCGATCGTCGCGCTCGGCTACACGATGGTCTACGGGATCATCCAGCTCATCAACTTCGCGCACGGCGAGGTCGTGATGATCGGCGCGATGGTCGCCTACTCGGTCATCGTCGCGCTGGTCGGCGCGAACACCGGCCTGCCGCCGCTGGCGATCGTGCTGGCCGGGCTGCTCGCCGCGGTGCCCGTCTGCATGGCCGTCGGCTACACGCTCGAGCGCGTCGCGTACCGGCCGCTGCGTACCGCGCCGCGGCTGGCGCCGCTGATCACGGCGATCGGGCTCTCGATCATCCTGCAGCACCTGGCGCTCATCGTCTGGAGCCGCAACCCGCTGCCGTACCCGCAGATCGTCGCGACGATCCCGTACCACGTCACGTCGTCGCCGAACGGCGCGACGATCACCAACGTGCAGATCGCGATCATCGTCGGCTCGTTCGCGATGATGGGCCTGCTGCTGCTGCTCGTGTACAAGACCAAGCTCGGCATCGCGATGCGCGCGACCGCGCAGAACCAGCAGGTCGCCGGGCTGATGGGCATCGACATCAACCGCGTGATCTCGCTGACGTTCGTGATCGGCGCCGGGCTGGGCGCGGTCGCCGGCGTGATGGTCGGCAGCTACTACGGCATCGCGCACTACCAGATGGGCTTCATCCTCGGCCTGAAGGCGTTCTCGGCGGCCGTGCTGGGCGGCATCGGCAACCTCGCCGGCGCCATGCTGGGCGGCCTGCTGCTGGGCGTCATCGAGGCGCTGGGCGCCGGCTACGTCGGCGACCTCACGAACCTGTGCAACCTCGCGTCGTGGTCGGACGCGCTCGCCGCGCGCTGCGAGACGGACCCCAACCTCACGCTGTTCGGCTCCAACTACCAGGACGTGTTCGCGTTCCTCGTGCTGATCGCCGTGCTCGTCTTCCGCCCGTCCGGGCTGCTGGGCGAGCGGGTCGCCGACCGCGCCTGACGCCCGCCGGCCATGCAGAGCCTCTTCGACGTCCGCAGCAACCCGCGCATCGCCTGGACGGCGTTCGTCGTGATCGGCACCGTGCTGGCCGTGCTGCCGTTCGCGCTGGCCTCCGTCGGCACGGCGTGGGTGCGCATCACCAACCTCGCGATCCTGTACGTGTTCCTCGCGCTGGGGCTCAACATCGTCGTCGGCTTCGCGGGCCTCCTCGACCTGGGCTACATCGCGTTCTACGCGGTCGGCGCGTACGTCTACGCGCTGCTCGCGAGCCCGCACTTCAACCTGCACCTGCCGTTCTGGATCATCCTGCCGATCGGCTCCGCACTCGCGTGCCTGTTCGGCGTGCTGCTCGGCGCGCCGACGCTGAAGCTGCGCGGCGACTACCTCGCGATCGTCACGCTGGGCTTCGGCGAGATCATCCGCATCTTCCTCAACAACCTGTCGCAGCCGGTCAACATCACGAACGGCCCGCAGGGGATCACGCTGATCGACCCGTTCCGCATCGGCGACTTCAGCTTCGCGCGGCGGGAGACGATCGCCGGCCTCGACTTCTCGGGGCCCATCAAGTACTACTACTTCTTCCTGTTCGCGCTGCTGGCGGTCATCGTGGTCAACCTCCGGCTGCAGGACTCGCGGATCGGCCGCGCGTGGGAGGCGATCCGCGAGGACGAGGTCGCCGCGCGCGCGATGGGCATCAACACGCGCAACATCAAGCTGCTGGCGTTCGCGATGGGCGCGTCGTTCGGCGGCATCGCCGGCGGGATGTTCTCGGCGATCCAGGGCTTCATCAGCCCCGAGAGCTTCGTGCTCGTCGAGTCGGTGATGGTGCTGTCGATGGTCG
>JAYRNW010000294.1:0-22578 GCA_041911995.1 Casimicrobiaceae bacterium
CGCGGGTGGTCCGTCGCTACCGGGGCGCGCGCCCGCGCGCGGTCCGCCGGGGGGTTCGACGCGCGCCGCGCGTCGAACGCCTTGGCGACCGTGACCTTCGGCGTGCCGTCCGGGTCGCGCGCGGCTTCGTAGTACGGCGTCACGTAGATGGCGACGTGCCGGACCGGCTCCGCCGCGCGTGCGGCCGGGACGGCGAGCAGGGCGGCGGCGAGCAGCGGGCAAAGCGACGCGGGAACCATGACCGTCATTCCGCCGCGAACGCCCACATGGTCGCGATCCGACCGTCGGCGATTTCGTAGACGACGGCGATTTCCAGGGGCTCCGCGCGCACGCCGGTGATGCGCTCGTGGTCGATCACGCGGCGGCCGAGCACGATCCGGTTCACGACCTCCGCGTGGAGCGCCGGCAGGCTGAACCGCTGCGTGCGGTAGAACTCGGCGAACGCGGGCTTGCCGGCGAGCGCCGGCTCCGGCGCCGGCGGGCGATAGACGCGCACGTCGTCGCGGTAGCACGCGACGAACGCGGCCAGGTCGCGCGCGTTGTACGCGTCGAGCTGGCGCTGCACGACCGCGACGGCGTCCATCGATGGCCCTCCGAAGGCGCCCCGGCGGCGCCGCGCCGCGCCGTCGCCGGACGGCGTGCGGCGAGCATACCGGAAACCGGGGACCGCTACTGCGGCGGCCGCACGCCGTCCTTGCTGACCTGGATGCGCGGCGCGGTGAGCGTGCCGTCGGCGCCCTGCTGCGCGACGGCGAACACGTATTCGCCCACCTTGAGGTCGGCGCGCGTGCCCGGTATGGCGCGCACGATCGGGATGCCCTCGGGCACGACGACCTTCTGCGTCCCGCCCGGGAACTGCAGCGTCAGCTCGCGCGCGCCCGTCGCCGCGACCTTGCCGGCGACGTTCGCATTGGTCATCTTCGAGTTCGGCTGCCCGTCCCACGCGCTCTGGCCCGCCTGCGTCGTCGGCGCGAGGTAGTGGACCTCGGTGGCGACCTCGGCGCCGCCGGGGCCGGTCTTCGTCGTCGTGCCGACGAAGTCGCCGTCCTTGATGTCCTCGAAGCGCACGGCGGTGGCCACACCGACGGCCACGTTGTCCGGCAGCACGAGCTTCACGTCGCGACCGTCGCGCGTCTTCACGGCGAGCGCGCCGCCGTCGACGGCGGTGATCGTGCCGCGGATGCGCACGTTCGTCTGCGCGTGGGCCGTTGCGGTCGCCAGCAAGCCGACGAGGAGGAGTGCGCCGATGCGCGTGGCTGTCATGGGATGCCCTTTCTCGAGGGGGGTGCGGGCCGTCAACAGCGGCGCGGCGCCGATCCTTCCCGGCGCCTGCCGCGGGAGCCGCGATTATGCCCGGCGGCTGCGGCCCGGCGGAGTGTTCGCGTCCGCAGCGGCGTGGCCTGCCGCGGCGGCAGGTTCACGACGCCGCGACCTCGAGGACGAGCTTGCCCGTGTTCGCGCCGCGGAAGAGCATGAGCAGCGCGTCGGGAAAGCGGTCGAGGCCGGCGACGATCTCCTCGCGCGACTTGAGCTTCCCTTCGGCCATCCACGCGCCGAGGTCGCGCGCCGCTTCCGCGTACCGCGCGGCATAGTCGAACACGACCATGCCGGTCATGCTGGCGCGGTTGACCAGCAGCGACAGGTAGTTGGCCGGCCCATGGACGCCCGTCGTGCTGTTGTACTGCGAGATCGCGCCGCAGATCACGACGCGCGCGTGCAGCGCGAGTCGCGCGAGGGCCGCGTCGAGCAGGTCGCCGCCGACGTTGTCGAAGTAGACGTCGATGCCGTCGGGGCAATGCGTGCGCAGCGCGGCGCGGACGTTCTCCGACTTGTAGTCGATCGCGGCGTCGAAGCCCAGCTCGCCGACGACGTAGTCGCACTTCGAACGGCCGCCGGCGATGCCGATCGCGCGGCAGCCCTTGATCTTCGCGATCTGCCCGACCACGGAGCCGACGGCGCCGGCCGCGCCCGACACGACGACGGTGTCGCCGGGCTGCGGCCTGCCGACGTCGAGCAGGCCGAAGTACGCGGTCATGCCGGGCATGCCGAGCGTGCCGAGGTAGACGGGCAGCGGCGCGCGCGCGGCGTCGACGCGGTGCATGGCGCGGCCGTCGGCGATCGCGTATTCCTGGACGCCGAACATGCCGACGACGTGGTCGCCCTCGGCGTACTTCGGATGCCGCGACGCGATCACGCGACCGACGGCGCCGGCGCGCATGACCTCGCCCAGCGCGACCGGCGCGATGTAGGACTTCGCATCGTTCATCCAGCCGCGCATCGCCGGGTCGAGCGACACGTAGAGGACCTTGACCAGCAGTTCGCCGTCGGCCGGGTCGCGCACGGGCTCCTCGGTGTACGACCAGTCGCCCGGTTGCGGTACGCCGACCGGGCGCGCGGCGAGGCGGTACTGTCGGTTCAGGAGCGGCATGGCGGGTCCCGGGCGTCGGCGCTGCCTGCATTGTGCCCGACTCGCGCGATGCGCTTCGCCACTGGCGTAAGATGCAACGCTCGCCGCGGCGTTGCGCGCCGCGCGGTCCTCGTCACGATGGCAGACTCTGCGAACTGGTCGTTCCCTACGCCGCTGCAGCCCGACGCCACGGAGGTCGACTTCGACCTGCCGCGCGCGCTGAACGCCGTCGTGCGGCTGGCGGCGCGGATTCCGGACGACGCGTTCACCGCGGAGATCCTCGGCACCGAGCGCGAGGGCAACGGCGTCGTGATCCGCGACAACGGGCTGATCGTCACGATCGGCTATCTCATCACCGAAGCGGACGCCGTCTGGATCTCGACCAACGACGGACGCGTCGTGCCGGGGCATCCGCTCGCCTACGACTTCGCGACGGGCATGGGCCTCGTGCTGCCGCTGGCGCCGCTCGGCGTGGCGCCGCTGCCGCTGGGCTCGGTCGCCGAGATCGACGTCGCCGACGACGTGTTCGTGATCGGCCATGGCGGCCGCGCGCACGCGTTGAAGGCGGAAGTGTTCGCGCGCCGCGAGTTCGCCGGCTACTGGGAGTACCTGCTCGACGTCGCGCTGTTCACGACGCCGCCGCACCCGGAGTGGAGCGGCGCGGCGCTGCTGGACGACGAGGGCAGGCTCGTCGGCATCGGCTCGCTGTTCGTGCAGGAGCAGCAGGGCGACGACGTGCGCAAGGGCAACATGTTCGTGCCGATCGACGTGCTGACGCCGATCCTCGACACGCTCGTGAGCACCGGGCGCGGGCCGCGGCCGCCGCGGCCCTGGCTCGGCATGTACACGGGCGAGGACCACGAGCGGCTCGTCGTCGGCGGCCTCGCGCCGGGCAGCCCGGCGGACCGCGCGGGCGTGCGGCAGGGCGACGTCGTCGTCGCGGTCGCGGGCGAACGCGTGGCCACCCTCGCCGATTTCTTCCGCGCCGTCTGGAAGCTGGGGCCGGCCGGCACCACGGTGCCGCTGTCGCTGACGCGTAACGGCGCGACGGTCACGGTCGACATCCGTTCGGCGGATCGCGGCGACTTCCTGAAGAAGCCGTCTCTGCAGTAGGAAGCGGCGGCGGGACCTTTCCGGCTGCGGTGCCGGGAGGCGACGCCGCGCCGGACCGATGCCCCAGGCCCGAATTGCGGCTCTGACCCTTGACTGCGCAGAACATGCAGCGGTGCTCGCCCCAACCAAGGGTCAGAGCCATACGCCCTGACCAAGGATCAGAGCCATGAGCAAGAGTCGGAGCTGACGCTCCCTTACGGCTCTGACCCTTAACTACGGTCATGAGCAAGAGTCGGAGCTGACGCTCCCTTACGGCTCTGACCCTTAACTACGGTCGTCGATGGCCGATTGCCGTCGGCCGGTTGGAGCCGTTCGACAACGATGGGAGAATGTCCCGAGAGCAGCCAAATGCAGCCGAACGCGCCGGCGCCGGCTGATGGCGCAGGACGGCGGGGTTTCCGATTGTTGTCGTGGGATCGAGTGATCATGCGCCGACGGATCGTTCTTGGCCTGGGAGCGCTTGCGGTCGCAGCGCCACTCGTTGCATTCGCACAGCCGCAGCGCAAGGTCCCGCGGGTTGGTCTGCTGACGTCCGAGACGCTTTCCAGCGAGTCGACCAGGATCGAGGCAGTGCGCGCGGGCCTCCTCGAGCACGGGTACGTCGAGGGAGCGAATATCGCGATCGAAATCCGAT
This sequence comes from Casimicrobiaceae bacterium, assembly GCA_041911995.1. Classification (GTDB taxonomy): domain Bacteria; phylum Pseudomonadota; class Gammaproteobacteria; order Burkholderiales; family Casimicrobiaceae; genus VBCG01. The sequence continues at coordinate 4,155 of JAYRNW010000294.1, forward strand.
CAGCCAACGGGAATTACGATCGCCTCCCCAACCTGGCGGCGGAGCTTGCGGGCCGCCAAGTCGACGTGATCGTAGCCTTTGGGTCGAAGGCCGTCGCAGCGGCCCGGCACGCGACGACGACGACCCCCATCGTCGACCCGATCATGGGCGATCCGGTTGCCGGGGGGCTCAGCAGCAGTCTCGCGCGGCCGGGAGGCAACGTCACCGGCTCAGTCGCGTTCACCATCGAAGCCACCGCGAAAGGGCTCGAGTTTCTCAGGGAAGCCGTTCCGCGAATTTCCCGCGTAGCGATGCTCGTCAATCCGGCCAACGCCGGCAGCATTTCGGTGAACGTGCCGATGGTTCGCACCGCGGCAAACGCGCTGAAGCTGGAACTGCAGGTCCTGGAGGTGCGCAACGCCGACGAGATCCGGCAGGCCTTCGCGACCATGACGCCACGTCGCATCGAGGCGGTCGTGGTCGCCACGGACACGCTGCTTCGGGCCAACGCTTCCGAGATCGCAGCCCTTGCGGCGAAGCAACGGCTCCCGTCGGCCGGGTCCAGGGAGTTCGTGGCAGCAGGCGGCTTGATCGGATACGGGGTCGATAGCTTGGCGTTGTATCGCCGCGCGGGGCATTTCGTGGACGCGATCATCCGAGGTGCGAAAACCGACGACCTGCCGATCGAACGTGCAACCAAGCTGGAGCTCGTGGTCAACCTCAGGACCGCAAAGACCCTCGGCCTGACGATCCCGCAGTCGCTGCTGTTGCGCGCCGATGAATTGATCCGGTAGTTCGCCGCGCGCCGGGTCCCCGCTGCGCGCGGTGTCGCTCAACGCACCTTCCCGATTGCGGCGAACACGCGTTCGCAGCGTTCGCGGTCGCGCGCATCGGCAATTCCAGGCTCGGCGCACCACGCGAGCAGGCGCTCGCCCGCGGGCCCCCCGCCCGGCGTGGCCGCATCCTGGAATCGCCTTCGCAACTGGTTCACCTGCAGCGCCAGGCGCTGGGCGTGCAGTTCCGCAGGCGATTCGAGGCCCAGCGAAAGCTCGAGATCGAGCAGGATTGCGGAGCGCGAATCGATGCCGCGTTCCATTCGTGACGCGTACGCGGCGGCGGCGGCGGTGTCCGCAAGGGCGCGCAGCGCGGCGTCGCGTCGCGCGAGCATCTTCTTTTCCCACGCGGGCGGGAGCGGCGGCAGCGTCGACCAGCGCTCGCTCGTCCCTGCTGTCGTCGTATCCGGGACTGGAACTGCGGCCGTTCGCACCAGCGCATCGAGTTCCTCGCACAGGCGCTCCTTGGCCGCCAGCGTGTGCCAGACGGCCGCTTCGCGCGAGCGGGCACGAGCCGCGATCGCGGCCTCGACCGCCGTCTTCGCGCTCCTGAACCGCGATTCGACGCCGCGCGGTACGGGGTGAACTCCGGCGATCCGCTTCCGCCACTGCTCGTCCAGATCACGCAGCGCGCGCCGCAGGTCGCTATCGGACTTGTCCGTCGCCGCCGCCAGTTGCCCGAGCTCCGCGCAAATCGCCTCCAGCGCACGGTGGGTTTCGTGCTCGACGCCTTCCGCCTCCTTGCGCTTCGCTTCACGCGCCTCGAAGACGGCATTGCACGCGGCGCGAAACTGTTCCCAGAGCGCCCGCTCGTCGCGCTGCAGGAGCCCGACCTCCCGGGCCTGCGCCTGCCACCTGCCCTGGATCGCCTTGACCCGCGCCGGCGCATCGCGGTCCATCGCCGATCCCGCGAGCGCGGTGGCCTCGTCGATCAGCGCCTGCCGCCCCGCCTTCGCCTGGGCGCGCGCGGCCGCCAGCGCATCGCGCAACGGCGCCACCGCGGCCTTGAGCCGGGCATCGAAGGCTTTCCAGGCCTTGGGCTCGACGCTGCCGAGGTCGCCTTCGCGCCAGGTCCGGTCCGTTTCGCGCAGCCAGCGCTCGATGGCGCGCCAGTCGCGGGGCTCGGGTAGCAGCGTCGCCGCGTGCGCCGCGGCCGCGGCGATGAATTCGTCGCGCCGCTTGCGGGCATCCCGCTTCTGCGCGGCCACCTCGGCGAAGTGCCGGGCGGCCGGGGCATACGCCGTTTCGCAGGCGCGGTCGAACCGTTCCCACAGGGCCTTGGGAACGCCGGCATGCTGCTGGTCGAGCGCCTTCCACTCGTCGCGCAGCTTCCGGACTTCGGCCGCGAGCCGCGGTGCGTCCGGCGGTGCCGTCGCGGCGGCCTCCGCGCGCTCGCACAACTGGATGCGCGCGTGCCGCTGACCGAACGACTCCCAGCGCTCGAGCTCCGTCAATTGCGAAACGACTCGGCCGAGCCGCTGCGTCGTCGGCTTCGGCAGCTGGCCGGCCTCGGGCTTCCGGGCCTTGATCTCGTCTGCCGCGGCGCGGGCCGCCTGCAATTGGCCGGCGGCGAGCGCCTGCTCGGCGGCGTGCAGAAGGCCGTGAACCTTCTGCCGCGCCTCGCTCGTCTTCCGCTCCGCGGCGTGCATTTGCGCGAGCCGGCGATGCTCGATCGCGATCAGCGCCGCTTCGAAGCGGCGCGTCAGGCTCGGCGATCGAATCGCCCGATCCAGGGCCTGCCAGCGATCGGGCAGCTTCGCGTCGTCGATGGAAGTGCCGCCGGCAAGCTGCTCGGCTTCGGCGACCAGCGCTTCGGCGTCGGCCCGCGCCTCCAGTTCCTGCGCCCACAGCGCGATCCGCTGCTCCGCGACGTCGAGCTTCGCCAGCGCTGCGGGATCCTCGTGTCCTGCCGCCTCGTCGCGCAGCGCGCCGAGCTCGACGCGCAGGCCGGCGAGCGCCTCCGGGGTCGTCGGGGGCTCCCGCATCCCGACCCACTCGTTCAGCCGGCGTTCGTACCTTGCCCGCGTCCGCTGCTCGTCGTTCTCGCGATCGAAGCGTGCCTGCAGTGCCTGGCGGGCGGCGTCCGCGCGCGCGATGCGGGCCGTGTCGTCGCCGATGGCCAGCGCCTCCCAGCGGCGATTGAGCTCGACCAGCGCCGTGAGAATCGGGCCGGGAGAGTTCGCCAGCGCTTCCAGCTGCGCCAGAAGCGCGTCCGCCTCGGCCGCCACTCCGGCACGATCCGCGTTCGCTTCGATCCGCTTGCGCGCGATCCGTGCCACGCCGTGATCCTTGTTCCGCGCGGCGTCCGCGAGCCTGCGCAGGCCTTCCGGCGTGCGCACGCGCTCCGCGGCGGCCAGCCGCGTTTCCGCGAGCTCCGCCGTCAGCGCGATCTCGACCAGCGATCCTTCGTCGCGCAGCGCGGCGATCGCGATCCGGCGACGGTCCGCGTCCTGCGCGCGTCGCGCAACCTCGGCCCGGATCGCGTCGGGGCAACCGTCGGACTCCAGCAGGGCCGTGGCGGCCTCGTGCCGTGGCGTTGCGGCAAGCACCGGTCCCAGCGCCGCCGCGATGGCGGCGCGCACCGCCGCATCGGTTTCCGATTTCCACGCCGCGGCAAGCGCGTCGACGTCCGTGCAGCGCGCGGCCGCCGTCGCGCGAACCTCCGGCGCCGGATCGGTTGCGAGGAGAACGGCGAGGTCGCCCGAGTCCGGCGGCAGCTCCGCCGCGCCCTGCGCTCGCATCGCGGGCTCGGCGTGTTCGTGTAGCGAGGAACGGAACAAGCGCTTCGTGATCATGGGTGAGAACGCACGGTGCCCCGGCGATGGCGGGCGCCACTGTCGCCTGAAGCGTGATGTTACAGGGTCAGAGACGACTTTCCGCCGTCGCGGAAGCAGTACCCAACGCCAGTTCCGGAAATAGGGTCAGAGACGACTTTCCGCCGTCGCGGAAGCAGTACCCAACGCCAGTTCGGGAAAGTCGTCTCTGACCCCACTAAAGCGCCGGGCGCCGCAGGTGCCAGTCGGTCTCGTCCTGGAACGCGCGGCCGATGCGCACGAGCATCGGCTCGGTGTACGGCGCGCCGACGAGCTGCACGCCGATCGGCAGCCCGCCGTCGGAGAAGCCTGCCGGCAGCGACAGCCCGCAGCCGCCGAGATAGTTGACGGCGCGGGTGAACATCGCGAGCGGCGCCGTCGACTCGTCGACGTCGGCGACCGGCACTGCGGCGATCGGCAGCGTCGGCGTCAGCAGCGCGTCGTAGCCGCGCATCCACGCGGCGAACGCGGCCTGCGCCTGCCGCATCGCGGCCAGGTCCGCGAGAAAGTCCGCGGCGGCGATGCCCTTGCCGGAGAGCGTGCGCGTGCGCACCCACGGATCGATCGGCAGCGCCGCGTCCTCGATGTACGCGCGGTGGTACGCGTAGGCTTCCGCCGCCAGCAGCTTGCCGACGCGCGCCGCGATGTCGTCGAAGTCGATCGGCGCGCGCACGTCGGCCACCTGCGCACCCAGCGTGCGCAGCACGTCGATCGCCTCGTGGCGCGCGCGGACGACGTCGTCCTCGACGTACGCCGGGAACTGCTCGGGCGCGAGACACGCGATGGACAGGCCGCGTACGTCCGGCGCGCGCGCGAGGACGGCGCGGAAGTCGACGTGCGGCGCGGCGAGCGTGGCGCGGTCGGCGGGGTCCGGGCCGGCCATCGCGGCCGTGAGCAGCGCGACGTCCTCCACCGTGTGCGCGAGCGGGCCGATCGTGTCGAGCGTCGTCGACAGCGGGATCGCACCGTACAGGCTCACGAGGCCGTACGTCGTCTTGAGGCCGGTCAGCCCGCACAGCGCCGACGGGATGCGCACGGAGCCGCCGGTGTCGGAGCCGATCGCCGCCGGCACCATCCCCGCCGCGACCGCGACCGCGGACCCGCTCGACGAGCCGCCCGCGACGCGGTGCGTGGTCATGTCCCACGGGTTCCACGGCGCGCCCATCGGCGCGTTGCGGCCCCAGCCGCCGAACGCGAACTCGACCATGTGCGTCTTGCCGAGCGGGATCATGCCCGCGCCGACCAGCCGGTCGACGACGGTCGCCGTGCAGTCCGACGTCCTGCCGAGCCACGACTTCGAACCGGCGGTCGTCTGCCGGCCCCTGATCTCGAACAGGTCCTTGAGCGCGACCGGCAGGCCGTGCAGCGGCCCGCGCGCGGCGCCGGCGCGGCGCTGCGCATCGGCGGCATCGGCCAGCCGCAGCGCGTCGTCGCGATAGACGTCGACGAACGCGTGCAGCTTGCCGTCGAGCGCCGCGATGCGCTCGAGGCACGCGGCGACCAGCGCGCGCGACGTCGTCTCGCCGCGCGCGAGGCGGCCGGCCAGGTCGGACAGCGAACGAAGCGGCAGGTCGGCGGACATGAAGGCGCTCGCGGAAGCGGGTCGGCCCGCTACTTTACAATGAAGGGCATGTCCGCCTATCCGAATCTCCTCGCCCCGCTCGACCTGGGCTTCACGCAGCTGAAGAACCGCGTGCTCATGGGCTCGATGCACACCGGCCTCGAAGAGGCGCCCGACGGCTACGAGCGCATGGCCGCGTTCTACGCGGCGCGCGCGCGCGGCGGCGTCGGGCTCATCGTGACCGGCGGCATCGCGCCCAACCTCTCCGGCCGTGCGGAGCCGAAGGCCGCGCAGCTGTCGTTCCCGTGGCAGGTCGCGCGGCATCGCCTGATCACCGACGCCGTGCACGCGGAGGGCGGCAGGATCGCGATGCAGATCCTGCACACCGGACGCTACGCGTACCACCCGCTCGCCGTCGCGCCGTCGCCGTCGCGCTCGCCGATCAGCCCGTTCCGCGCGCGCGGCCTCACGGGCTGGGGCGTGCGCAAGACGATCGCCGACTACGTGCGCTGCGCGCGGCTCGCGCAACGCGCCGGCTACGACGGCGTCGAAGTGATGGGCTCCGAGGGCTACCTCATCAACCAGTTCGTCGCGCCGTACACGAACCACCGCGACGACGAGTGGGGCGGGGCCTTCGAGAACCGCATCCGGTTCCCGGTCGAGATCGTCCGGCGCACGCGCGCGGCCGTCGGCCCGGAGTTCATCATCGTCTACCGGCTGTCGATGCTCGACCTGGTCGAGGGCGGCAGCACGTGGGACGAGATCGTGGCGCTGGCGCAGGCGATCGAGGCGGCGGGCGCCACGATCATCAACACCGGGATCGGCTGGCACGAGGCGCGCATCCCGACCATCGCGACGATGGTGCCGCGCGCCGCGTTCACGTGGGTGACGCGGCGGATGAAGGGCGTGGTGAAGATCCCGCTGGTGACGACCAACCGCATCAACGACCCGGCGACGGCGGAGGCGGTGCTCGCGCGCGGCGACGCCGACATGGTGTCGATGGCGCGCCCGTTCCTCGCCGACGCGGACTTCGTGAACAAGGCGGCGGCGAACCGCGCGGACGAGATCAACACGTGCATCGGCTGCAACCAGGCGTGCCTCGACCAGATCTTCTCGCGCGAGATCGCGTCGTGCCTCGTCAACCCGTACGCGTGCTACGAGACGGTGTTGAAGGCGCCGCCTTTGCGGCAGAAGAAGGCGGTCGCGGTGGTCGGCGCGGGGCCGGCGGGACTCGCGGCCGCGACGACGGCCGCCGAGCGCGGGCATCTCGTGACGCTGTTCGACGCGGCCGACGCGATCGGCGGCCAGTTCAACCTCGCGCGCCGCATCCCCGGCAAGGAGGAGTTCGCCGAGACGCTGCGCTACTTCCGGACGCGCATCGCCGAGCTGGGCGTGGAGCTGAAGCTCGGCCGCCGCGTCGACGCCGCCGACCTCGGCGGCTACGACGACGTGCTGGTCGCGACCGGCATCGTGCCGCGCGTGCCGGCGATCCCGGGCATCGACCATCCGAAGGTCGCGAGCTACGTCGACGTCGTCGAGGGGCGCGTGCAGGCGGGCGCCACCGTCGCGATCATGGGCGCGGGCGGCATCGGCTTCGACGTCGGCGAATTGCTCACCGCGGGCAACGCGCCGGACGGCCACGCGAGCGACGGCGCGGCCAACGACCCGGCGATCGTCGCGTTCCGTGACGAATGGGGCATCGATACGCAGTACGCGCAGCGCGGCGGCCTGAAGCCTGCGCACGAGAGCCCGCCGCCGCGGCGGCTGTGGCTCCTACAGCGCAAGGAGTCGAAGGTCGGCGCGGGGCTCGCGAAGACCACCGGCTGGATCCGCCGTACGCTGTTGAAGCGCCGCGGCGTGGTCATGATCTCCGGTGTCGAGTACGAGCGCGTCGACGACGCGGGCCTGCACATCCGCGTCGACGGCGCGCTGCAGGTGCTCGCCGTCGACACGATCGTCGTCTGCGCGGGGCAGGAGCCGCGGCGCGACATCGTCGCCGGCCTGGCCGCCGCCGGCATCCGGCACCAGCTGATCGGCGGCGCCGACGTCGCGGCCGAGCTCGACGCGCGGCGGGCGATCGCACAGGGCACGCGCGTCGCGCTGTCGCTCTGACGTAGCCGGCGTTCCGGCTCCCCACGCACGCATGCGGAGAACGCGATGATCAGGCTCTACTACCACCCGGGCAACGCCAGCCTGACGCCGCACATGCTGCTCGAGGAGATCGGCGCGCCGTTCGAGCTCGCGCTGGTCGACCGCGCGAACATGGCGCACAAGTCGGCCGAATACTTGAAGCTCAACCCGAACGGCCTCATCCCCGTGCTGGTCGACGGCGACCTCGTGCTGTACGAGACGGCTGCCATCTGCCTCTACCTCGCCGACACGCGTCCGCAGGCGCGGCTCGCGCCGCCGCCGGGAACGGCCGCGCGCGCGCACTTCTACAAGTGGCTCGTCTGGTGCACGAACACGCTGCAGGCGATGCTGCTGCACTACTTCTATCCCGAGCGCATGGTGAACGACGGCGACGCGACGGCCGCGGCGCAGGTGAAGGCGCACGCGGAGAAGGCGGTCGGCGGCATGCTCGACCGGCTCGACGCGCAGCTGGCCGCGCACGGCGCGGATTGGCTGCTCGGCAACGAATTCAGCGCGGTGGACCCCTATGCGCTGATGCTGTGCCGCTGGACGCGCGGCTTCGCGCGCCCGGCGCGCAGCCTCCCGCACCTCGCACCGTACTTGCAGCGCGTGCTCGCGCGGCCGGCGGTCCAGCGCGCGTTCGCGACGGAAAAGCTGCAGCCGCCGCTGGTCTGATTCGGGCCCCGATCGCGGCGCGGTTGCGTTCTGCGCCAAGCGCTTGTCCATGACGGCAGCCGGGGTTTTGGGCCGCGATGGCCTCCTGCGGCACGCCTGTTGCTTCATACTCGCCTCCGTGTCCGCAAAGGAGGCTCAACGATGTGCACGCTCTGTGGTGACCCGCAGCACCCGCCGGCGAATTCGCGCCGCGGCTTCCTGACGGCAGGCGTCGCGGCCGCGCTGACGCCGTGGACGGTTCGCGGCGCCTTCGCTGCCGATCCGCCGAAGCCGGGTGCGGCGCCGCCGCCCAACGCGATCGCGCCGGCGGACGCGGTGAAGCGGCTGATGGAAGGCAACGCCCGCTATGCGGCGAACGCGCCGCGGCAGCGCGACTACACGGCCGGGCGCGCCGCGCGGGCGCAGGCGCAGTATCCGTACGCGGCGATCCTGAGTTGCGCCGACTCGCGCGTGGCACCCGAGCTCGCCTTCGACGAGGGCCCGGGCGACCTCTTCGTCGTCCGCGTTGCCGGCAACTTCGTCACGATGGACCTGCTGGCGTCGCTCGAGTACGGCGTGCAGATCCTGGGCGTGCCGCTGATCATGGTCCTCGGCCACTCGAATTGCGGCGCGGTGGACGCGGCGATCAAGGTGCTGAAGACCAAGGCGCAACTGCCGGGCCACCTGCCCGAGCTGGTGACGGCGATCAAGCCGGCGGTGATCGTCGCCGAGAAGACGCAGCAGGGCGACCTCCTCGACAACGCGATCGCCGAGAACGTGCGGCGGCAGGTGACGCGACTCAAGACGTCGCCGCCGGTGCTGCAGAAGCACTACGGCGAGAAGCGGATCGACGTCGTCGGCGGCGTGTACGACCTCGCCACCGGCCGCATCGCGCTGGTGTAGCGCGGGCGCCCGCTACGGTGCGCGCGGCCGCTGCGGCACGCGCTCCGCGAGCACGCGCCGCGCGTTGGCGGCCGCGCGCTCGGCGAGGTCCGGCGCGGCGGGCGCGGTCTCGGCCGTCACCTTGACGGGCATCGCGCCGCGCACCGGCGCCGGCGCGCCCGCACGTACGAGCGCCGCCGCGATGTCGGAGCGGTTGGCGGGATCGCCGGTCGTCTGCCCGAAGAGCGCGACGAACGACGTGCCGACCGGGACGAGCGCCGCGTAGTCGCCGAGAAACATCCGGCCGCCGGCGAGCGGCGCCGTCGCGTAGTCGAACGGGCCGGCGATCGCGCGCTCGGTCCACGCGACGCCGTCGCCCGACGTCGCGAGCCAGTGAAGCGTGGGCAGCGTGTTCGGGTCCGCGGTGTTCGCGCGGAAGTCGAAGTACGCGACGCCGATCGTGCCGTCGTCGCGGATGGCCACGCTCGGCAGGAACGCCGGCGACGTTGCGTCGCCGTTGACGCGCAGCGGCGCCGACCACGTGAGGCCGCCATCGGTCGAGCGCGCGAACGCGATGCCGTCGTGGCTGCCGGAGAAGCGCGCGTCCTGCCACGCGACCGCCAGCGTGCCGTTGCGGCCGGCCGCGATCGACCCGAGGATCGAGCCGTCGCGAATCGCGTTGCCCGTCTCCGGATCGACGGTGCCCGTGCTCTGGAACGCGGCGATGGTCACCGGCGTGCCCCACGTCGCGCCCTTGTCGGACGAGCGCATGATCCGGAGCCGCGCATCGGGGCTGCCCGTCGTCGCGAGGTCGGTGAAGAACAGCACCAGCGTGCCGTCCGGCAGCACGACGACCTGGTTGTTGATCGTCTGCCGGTTGGCGCCCGGATCGTAGACGTTGCGCGCCGGCTCCCACGAGACGCCGGCGTCCACGCTGCGGGCGAACCACGTCGGCGCGTTGTTGCCGGTCAGGCGGTCCCACGCGGCGTACACGTAGCGCGCGTCGGTCCGGTCGGCGGCGATCGACTCCTTGTCGTTGAAGCTCGCCGCGCCGTCGCGGCGCAGCGTGGCCGGGCTGCTCCACGTGCGGCCGCCGTCGGTGGACCGCGACGCGAGGATCGCGTTGTCGCCGTTGGCGACGTTGTTGAACGCGAGCGCGATCTGGTGGACGGTGCCGTCGGGCGCGAACGCGACCCACGGATCGGTCGCGCGCTCGTAGTCGCCGCCGTTGCCGGCGTTGCCGCCCGAGCACCGCGAGAACGGCACCGCCGTCCGCGTCCACGTGCCGCCGCCGTCCTGCGAATACGCGCCGCCCAGTCCGCGCGCGCCGCCGTTCGACCAGCGGTCCTGCTGCCACACGGCGACCAGCCGGTTCGGATCGGTCGGGTCGGCGGCGAGGTACGGCTCGACTTCCGCGCCCACGTAGGCGACGCCCGCCGAGGTCACGCGCTCGCAGCCCGCGGCGAACGGCGAGCCTCCCGACGCGCGCGTCAGCGCGTCGACGAGCAGCGGCTGCGGCGTGCACATCGCGACGGCGGCGGGTCCGTAGCCTTCGGGTGCGTAGCCCTTGCCGACCATCGCCGCCTTGATGCCGGCGTCGGTCGCGTAGCGGTGGTTGGGGTCGGCGCGCTGGTTCCACAGCCGGTAGACCGGCGAAGTTCCGGCCGGGCAGGCGCCGGTCGCCGTATTCGGGAGGTCGAGCCGGAAGACGCTGGGCGATTCGTAGACGTACCCGCTGTAGTTGGGATCGGTGCCGATCTTGCCGCGGATCGTCGCGCACTCCTCGACCGACGCGGAGAAGAAGTGCGAGTTGCCGTGCTGCGGCGGGATGTAGAACCGGCACACCGGCTGCGCCGGCGTCGCGTCCGGATAGACGGCGAAGCCGCGGCCGGTGCGCGTCCAGCCGGTCAGCGTGCCGGCGTCGAGCGCGCGGATCTCCGCCGGCAGCGACGTGACGAAGTAGTGGTCGAACGCCGCGTGGTAGTACTCGACGGCGGCGGTGTCGGGCAACGGCGGGAATTGCGCCGTCGCGGGCGCGGCGAGCGCGACGCCGGCCGCGAAGGCGATGCGGGAACGCCAATCCATGGACAGCGGCTCGCCTTCGCTATTCGGACTTGCGCATGACCTCGATCGTCAGCTTCAGCAGCTTCGCGAGCGCCTCGGCGTCGGGCAGCGTGTCCTCGGTGACGCCGATCGCGCGCAGGTACGTGGCGCCGGCGCGCAGCGCGCGGGCGCGCGTCTCGAGCGGCACGCCGGCGTAGCGCGCACCGTACGCGACGCGCAGCGCGTCGGCAAGCGCGAGCGCGAGCTTCTCGGCGAGCAGCGAGGCGTCGCGCTCCTCGACGCGCATCGCGCCCACGCCGGTCAGCAGCCAGTGCAGGTTGATGCCGCGGACCTCGGCGATGCGCAGCAGGTAGTCCTGCGTGGCCGAGTGGCGGCGCTCGGCGTTGGCCACGGTGTTCTCGTGGACGCCGAGCGCGGCGGCGAACGCCTTCTGGCTCTCGGCGCCACGGACGAGCCGCAAGCGCTCGCCGAGTGTCATCGGCGGCCGCGGGCGGTGCGCGGGGCGGCCCGGAGGGTGTCAGAAATTGTGTGTTGCATTTTGGTCACGGCGCGGCGCGCGGCGCGCAGATTCCGCTTGCGCCGCCGCGCGCGTCAACCGTATTATTGCGCCATTCGTTCTCTCGTGGACTGACACCGTCTCACCGCAACCGATGACGACCCTCAAACGCCAATTCGACGGCACTGCCGATGCGCTCCGAGCGCACGGCACGGCCATGGAATTCGCCATTGCGGGCCTGCAACGGTGCATCGCGTCGCCGGTCGATGCCGGCGTAGTCGAGACGCTGTAGCCCAACCCGACCGGAAGACTTTCCGCCGGGTGTGCAGGCGGAACAGTCGGAAGGTCGCAGTACCCCCTCCTGATCGTTCCGCCAGCCGCAGAGGACTGGCTGTTCGCGCTGGCGCGCGCCCGTCGGGTGCGCCTTCGGCGAGGGAAAGGAGCGTGGGGACCATGACGACGCAACGCAAGACGACCGGACGCGCGGCCGCGCCGCGGCTGCCGCTGTGCGCGTCCCCGGCGACGGGGATGCCACGGCGGTGCGGCCTGGGCGGCCACGTCTTCGCCGCGGGCGGAAACGTGCCGTCGCCGCGCATTGCCGGCAACGACGAAGGGAACGAGGGCGGACGGGTTTCCGCCGCGGGAGGCGCCATGTAGCTCTGCAGCGCTCCCGCCGAAACGGAAGCCCGGAGGCCGCGAGGCCCGGGCTTCATTGTAGCCCGGTGCCACAACCAATGACCAGGAAGAGGCACACGAAATGGCGCGACTTCTCGAAGAACTCGAGCGGCCGTACGGGCGGGAGCACTGGCAGCTCATACGCGCGGGCCGCGAGGGGATGTACCGGCAGGCGGCGGACGGACTCATCATCCGCATCGCCGCGGCCGAAGCGGCGCATCAGGCAGAGGGCATCGCACGCGCGTTGCTCGACCTCGCGTGCCGTTACGCGGGGGGGCAGTAAGCCCGGTGGCGACACCGGGTGGCAGGACCGGCGCACCATGTGGTCGCCGGAACCGCGACATGAAACGGACCGCGGGCGCAAGAAGGCACCGTGCCCGCATCCGCCGCCGCAGCAGGCGGGGAGGTGACGCTCATGTGCACAACCGTTGCCCGGTGGTGACACCGGGACGCAGCACCGGCGATTTCGAAGGCTGTGCGCGGCCTTCCCAACCGACGATCGGGATCGCCGCCGGTCCAGTGCAAGCAGGCTGGGCCGGTCAGCAGTCGAGGCCACCCGGCGGGGCAACCCGTCGGGGCCCGACGAAACGCCGAGGATTGCTCGACCCTCATCGGTGGAGACAACGGGGGGCGCCTTGATGCATACTTCGTGCCACGCACGCGCAGGAACGGCTCACAGGCGTCATGGACCCGCTCGTACTGACCGTCGACATGGCCGGGCTGCCCCAGGCATGGGTGGAGCTCGAAGAGGCCATCACCTACCACGCCAAGCAGATGGTGGCGTGGTCGCTCGGTCGCGAAGTCCGCGAATTCCGCGGCGGCTGGCAGCGCAACGGCGAGCGCTCGCGCATCGCGACGAAGTCGATCCTCGCGATCAAGGGCACCGGCGCCGGCTCGCACCTGCACGCGCCCGGCCTCACCAACTCGATGCTGTTCGCGCGCGACCGCCAGCTGTGCGCGTACTGCGGCAAGCGCTTCCTGATCCGCGACCTGTCGCGCGACCACGTCGTGCCGGTCTCGCGCGGCGGGCGCGACTCGTGGACGAACACCGTGACGGCCTGCCGGAGCTGCAACACGCGCAAGGGCGGCCGCTCGCCGGAGCAGGCGGAGATGCCGCTGCTGTACGTTCCCTACGTGCCCAACCGCCACGAGCACTTCATCCTGCGCAACCGCCGGATCCTCGCCGACCAGATGGAATACCTGCTCGCGGGCGTCCCGCGCAGCAGCCGCCTGCACGTGCTCAAGGACGCGCCGGGCAGCGCGGCGCAGCGCCTGCTGTTCAGCTGACCGTCCGGTCGTCGCCGGCCGTCGGCGCCGCGCCGGGTTCGCGCCGTTCCCGTCTGCGCTGATGTAGCATCTGGATTCCGCTGCCCTGCGGCGATCCCGCATGCGCAGCGACGTCCGGCGCACCACGAGAGTGCGCCGGGCCTCCGACGAAGACCTACCTCCTGGGGAAGAACGAATGCTGACTCGACGCGGGTTGATGAAGGCGGGCGCGGCGCTGGTCGCGCTCGCGCTCGGCACGGGTGCTACGCTTGCGCTGGCGCAGAACAAGACCAAGGTGGCGGCGATCTACACGGTGCCCGTCGAGCAGCAGTGGGTGAGCCGCATCCACAAGGCGCTGAACGCGGCGAAGGACCGCGGCGAGATCGAGTACGTGTTCTCGGAGAAGGTCGCCAACGCCGACTACGAGCGCGTGATGCGCGAGTTCGCCGAGAAGGGCAACACGTTCATCGTCGGCGAGTCGTTCGCCGTCGAGGCGGCCGCGCGCAAGGTCGCGAAGGACTATCCGAAGGTGTCGTTCCTGATGGGTTCGTCGGGCAAGCCGCAGGAGCCCAACTTCGCCGTGTTCGACAACTACATCCAGGAGCCGGCGTACCTGACGGGGATGGTCGCCGGCGGGATGACCAAGACCAACAAGATCGGCATGGTCGGCGGCTATCCGATTCCGGAGGTGAACCGGCTGATGCACGCGTTCATGGCCGGCGCGAAGGAGGTCAACCCGAAGGTCGAGTTCTACGTGACGTTCATCGGCTCGTGGTTCGACCCGCCGAAGGCGAAGGAGGCGGCGTTCGCGATGATCGAGAAGGGCGCCGACGTCATGTACGCCGAGCGCTTCGGCGTGTCCGACGCGGCGAAGGAGCGCGGCAAGCTCGCGATCGGCAACGTGATCGACACGCAGGCGCAGTACCCGGACACGGTCGTCGTGTCGGCGCTGTGGAACATGGAGCCGACGATCAACACGGCGCTGGGCAACGTGAAGGCCGGCAAGTTCAAGGCCGAGGACTACGGCCAGTTCTCGACGATGAAGCACAAGGGGTCGGAGCTGTCGAAGTACGGCACGTTCGACGCCAAGGTCCCGAAGGACCTGCAGGCGAAGGTCGCCGCGAAGCAGAAGGACATCCTCGACGGCAAGTTCAAGGTGCAGGTCGTCGAGACCGAGCCGAAGACCACGGCGAAGTAGCGTCTCGAAGTTTCGCGAAAGGCGACGCGAAACTTCGAGCCGAGGAAGCCAGCGGGGAAAGCTTGGGAGCGGCCCGGCGCTTTCCCCGCGGAAAAGGCCACGAAGCGCGCCGTTCGCAGGTCGCTTCGCTCCCCGCTCGGCAGCGCGCGCATGCCTACTGAATGCCCAGTCCGGGCAATTGCGCGGATCGCGGCCTGTTGATGACAACCGTCCTGCGCCTGACCGGCATCACCAAGCGCTTCGGGCCGCTCGTCGCGAACGACGCGATCTCGCTCGACCTGGGCGAGGGCGAGGTGCTGGCGCTACTCGGCGAGAACGGCGCCGGCAAGTCGACACTCGTGTCGATCCTGTTCGGCCACTACGTGCCCGACGAGGGCGCGATCGAGGCGTTCGGCCGGCCGCTGCCGCCCGGCGATCCGGCCGCGGCGCTCGCCGCCGGCATCGGCATGGTCCACCAGCACTTCACGCTGGCGGACAACCTGTCGGTGCTCGACAACGTGATGCTGGGGACCGAGCCGCTGTGGCGGCCGTCGTCGCGACGCGCGGACGCGCGCGCGCGGCTCGTCGCCACGGCGCAGCGCTTCGGGCTCGCGGTGAATCCGGACGCGCGCGTCGCGACGCTGTCGGTCGGGCAGCGCCAGCGCGTCGAGATCCTGAAGGCGCTCACCCGCGACGCGCGCGTGCTGATCCTCGACGAGCCGACTGCGGTGCTGACGCCGCAGGAGTCGGAGTCGCTGTTCGGCACGCTGGAGCGGCTGGTCGCCGAGGGGCTGTCGCTGATCTTCATCAGCCACAAGCTGCCGGAGGTGCTGCGCGTGTCGGACCGCATCGCAGTGCTGCGCGGCGGCAAGCTCGTCGCCACGCTCGCCGCCGCCGGCGCCGACCGCGCCACGCTCGCGCAGCTGATGGTAGGCCGCGACGTGCCGGAGCCGGTCGCGAAGCCGCACGCGGCCGGCGCCGTCGTCTGCGAGGTCGACGGCGTGGGCGTCGACGGTGCGCTCGCCCACGTGTCGCTCGCGCTGCACGGGGGCGAGATCACCGCGATCGCCGGCGTGTCGGGCAACGGCCAGCAGGCGCTCGCCGACGTGCTGTGCGGGCTGCGCGTGCCGGACGCGGGCCGGGTCGTGGTCGCCGGCCGTGCGCTGCCCGCCGACGCGCGTGCGTGGATCGCGGCCGGCGTCGCCCGCATCCCGGAGGACCGGCAGGAGGTGGGCCTCGTCGGCGACCTGCCGCTGTGGGAGAACGCGATCGCCGAGCACTACCGGACGCGCTTCGCCCGGCGCGGCGTCGTGCGGCGGCGCGCCGCGCACCGCTTCGCGCGTCACGTCGTCGACCGCTACGACGTGCGCGCCGGCGGCGGCGTCGACACGCCGGCGCGCGCGCTGTCCGGCGGCAACATGCAGAAGCTGATCCTCGGGCGCGCGCTCGCGGGCGATGCGGCGGGCGCCGCCGGCCCCGCGCTGATCGTCGCCAACCAGCCGACGTGGGGCCTCGACATCGGCGCGGTCGCGTTCGTGCACCAGCAGCTGCTCGACGCCTGCGCGCGCGGCGCCGCCGTGCTGCTGATCTCCGACGACCTGGACGAGATCTTCGCGCTGGCCGACCGCATCGCCGTCATCCACGCGGGCCGGCTGACGCCGGCGCGACCGCGCAGCGAGTGGGACCTGCCGACGATCGGGCTTGCGATGGCCGGCGCCGGCCGCCGGGACGCCGATGCGGCTTGAGGCGCGCGGCGAGGTGTCGCGGGTCATGCTGGTCGTGGCCCCGTTCGCGGCCGTCGCGTTCACGCTCGTCGTGTCGTCGCTGTTCGTCGCGTGGGCCGGCGCGCCGCTCGGCCGCACGTACGCGCTCATCTTCGACGGCGGCTTCGGCTCGCGCTTCGCGTGGAGCGAGACGCTCACGCGGGCGACGCCGCTGATCCTCACGGGCCTCGCCGCCGCCGTCGCGTTCCGCGCGCACGTCTACAACATCGGCGCCGAGGGCCAGCTCTACGCCGGCGCGCTCGCGGCCGTGGCCGTGGGCGGCCTCGCCGACGGCGCGGGTTGGGCGTCGTCGCCCGCCGTCCTGTTCCCCGCGATGATCGCCGCCGCGGCTGCCGCCGGCGCGCTGCTGCTGCTGGTGCCGGCGCTGCTGCGCACGCGGATGCACGTCGACGAGGTGGTCACCACGCTGCTGCTCAACTTCATCGTGCTGCTGTTCGTGTCGATGATGCTCGAAGGGCCGATGAAGGACCCGGCGGCGATGGGCTGGCCGCAGAGCGTCGCGCTCGCCGACGGCCTGCAGCTTTCGAAGCTGATCCCGCGCACGCGGCTGCACACGGGGCTCGTGTGGGCGGTGGCGCTCTCCGGCGTGCTCTGGGCGCTGCTGCGCTACACGACGTTCGGCTTCGCCGTGCGCGCCGTCGGCGCGAACGCGCGCGGCGCCGCGTTCGTCGGCGTGCCGGTCACCCGCACGACGGTGGCCGTCGCGCTGCTGTCGGGCGCGCTGGCGGGGCTGGCCGGCGCCATCGAGGTGGCCGGCCGCACCGCGTACGTGACGCTCGACATGTCGCCGGGCTACGGCTACAGCGGTATCGTGATCGCGATGCTCGCCGCGCTGAACCCGCTCGGCGTCGTCGCCGCCGCGATCTTCGTCGCCGGCGTGCTGGTCGGCGCGGACAGCATGAGCCGCGGCGTGGCCGTGCCGACGTACATCGCCGAGGTCATCGTCGCGATCTCGCTGTTGTCGATGCTGGTGGCGACCGCGTTCGCGCGCTACCGGCTGCGGTGGCGCTGATGGTGGCCGACGTCTTCGCCATGCTCGGCAACGCGGACTTCTGGGTCGCGGTGCTGCGCATCGCCACGCCGCTCGTGTTCGGCACGCTCGGCGTGCTGCTGTGCGAGCGCTCGGGCGTGCTGAACCTCGGCATCGAGGGCATCATGGTCGCCGGCGCGTTCACCGGGTGGCTCGCCGTCTACGCGGGCGCCGGGCTGTGGACGGGTGTCGTGGTCGCGGCGGCAACCGGCGCGGCGTTCGGCATGCTGCACGCGCTGCTGACGGTGCCGCTCGCGCTGTCGCAGCACGTGTCCGGACTCGCGATCACGCTGTTCGCGACCAGCGTGTCGTACTACGCGTACCGCGTCGGCTTCCCCAACGTCAGCGCGCCGCCGACGATCGAGCCGTTCGCGGAGATGGCGTGGCTCGGCGTCCCGGTGCTCGCGAAGCAGACGCCGATGACGCTGCTCGCGCTCGTGGCGGTGCCCGTCGTCGCGTGGGTCCTGTACCGGACCCCGGTCGGGCTCGCCGTGCGCGCCGTCGGCGAGAACCCGGCCGCCGCCGAGGGGCAGGGCCTGAACGTGATCGCGATCCGCACCGGCGCGATCGCCGCCGGGTCGGCGCTGATGGGCGTGGGCGGCGCGTTCCTCACGCTGTCGGCGTTCAACGCGTTCTTCTTCAACATGGTCAACGGCCGCGGCTGGATCTGCGTCGCGCTGGTCGTGTTCGCGAGCTGGCGTCCCGGCAAGTCGCTCGCCGGTGCGCTGCTGTTCGCGTTCTTCGACGCGATGCAGCTGCGGCTCTCGCAGGGCGGCGGCGAGGGCGTGCCGTATCAGGTGTACCTGATGCTGCCGTACGTGCTGTCGATCCTCGCGCTGGTTCTGGTCGCGCGCCGCGCGACGTATCCGCAGGCGCTGATGAAGCCGTATCGCAGGGGCGAGCGGTAGCGCGCTCACCCCGTTGCACGGCCGCGGCGCGGGCGCGTGAGGGCGCGATGCTCGTTTCCCGCGCGAATGCGTATAGTGGCACCTTTGCAGCGGCGAAGCGCACGCCATGGGCACCGACACGCAACCGGCGAAGCACATCCGGCTGACCTCGCACCCGCACGAGGGCGCGTAC
>JAYRNW010000295.1:0-3419 GCA_041911995.1 Casimicrobiaceae bacterium
ACCTGGGAGATCTTCCGCGACACGCTGGTCGAGCAGGCCGAGCAGGGGGTCGACTACTTCACGATCCACGCCGGCGTGCTGCTGCGCTACGTCCCGCTCACCGCGAAGCGGATGACGGGCATCGTGTCGCGCGGCGGCTCGATCATGGCGAAGTGGTGCCTCGCGCACCACGAGGAGTCGTTCCTGTACACGCGCTTCGCCGAGATCTGCGAGATCATGAAGGCGTACGACGTCGCGTTCTCGCTGGGCGACGGCCTGCGGCCGGGTTCGGTGCACGACGCCAACGACGAGGCGCAGATGGGCGAGCTCGCCACGCTGGGCGAGCTGACGCAGGTCGCGTGGCGGCACGACGTGCAGGTGATGATCGAGGGCCCCGGCCACGTGCCGATGCACATGATCAAGCACAACATGGACGAGCAGCTGCGGCTGTGCGGCGAGGCGCCGTTCTACACGCTGGGGCCGCTCACGACCGACATCGCGCCCGGCTACGACCACATCACCAGCGCGATCGGCGCCGCGATGATCGGCTGGTACGGCACCGCGATGCTCTGCTACGTGACGCCGAAGGAGCACCTGGGCCTGCCGAACAAGACCGACGTCAAGGACGGCATCATCGCGTACAAGCTCGCCGCGCACGCAGCCGACCTCGCGAAGGGCCACCCGGGCGCGCAGCTGCGCGACAACGCGCTGTCCAAGGCGCGCTTCGAGTTCCGCTGGGAGGACCAGTTCAACCTCGGCCTCGACCCGGACAAGGCGCGCGAGTTCCACGACGAGACGCTGCCGCAGCACGGCGCGAAGCTCGCGCACTTCTGCTCGATGTGCGGCCCGCACTTCTGCTCGATGAAGATCACGCAGGACGTGCGCGACTACGCCGCGAAGCAGGGCATCGCCGAGGCCGACGCGCTCGCCAGGGGAATGGAGGCGAAGGCGGTCGAGTTCGTCGCGAAGGGCGCGGAGGTCTACTCGAAGGCGTGACGCGCGGCGGGCGCGCGCGTCACTTCGCCGCCGGCGCCGCCGGCAGCGCGACCTTGCGCTTCGCCATGTGGAAGAAGTACGCGACGAGGTCCTCGAGGTCGCGGTCGGACAGCGCGGCGGCGTCGAAGCCGGGCATCTTCTGGTCCGGCCAGTAGCGCAGCGCCGCGGGGTTGCGGATCAGCCGGCGCAGCGCGTCCTCGCGCAGGTACTCGGTCGGGTTGAACGGCACGTTGAGGTCGGGGCCGACCTTCGCGTCGCCGGCGAGGTTCAGCGTGTGGCACGGGATGCAGTTGGTCGTGAACACCGCGAGGCCGCGCCGGATCGGATCGGCGTTCGCGACGGTGTCGGCCGGCAGCAGCGCCGGGAAGCGCGTCGCAAGCGGCGCCACCTCGTCGACGCGGGCGATCTGGTACGGCCACTGCTCGGGCGCGATGCGCGCCTTCTCCGGCCGCAGCCACACGAGGTAGAACGGGCCGGCCGTCGCCGCGGACCCCGCCTTGAGCGGCGGCCAGTGCACGGCGGGCGGCTCGACCGCGACGTAGGCGCGCGCGCCGTCGTCGCCGGTGGCGAGCAGCGGCGCCGCCGCCAGCGTCGCCGCGAACCCGTCGCTCGCGACGAAGCGCACCGACGCGTCGCGCGGGAGTCCCGTGGCCAGCACGGCGAACGGAACCGCGCGGTAGGTCATCGTGCGCTTGTACGCGACGTCCTGCGGCACGGTGACCGACGTCGCGGCCGGGTGCGCGAGCAGCGCCTCGGCCGTGTACTTGCGCGCGGTCCCGCCGACCGTGATCGTGAGCTCGGGGGAGGCGGCGGGTGCGGCCGCGCTCGCGGCCAGGCACGCGGCGACGGCGAATGAGCGTGCGGCCGCGACGGCGCGCCGCACCGTCAGTCCTCCTGCCCCGCGAGGCGCACGAGGTAGCCGCCCGACTTCTCGTCGCGCTCGAGCGCGAGGCTGCCCGCCTCGGCGGCGGCCTCCAGCATCGCGTTGAACGAGCGGAAGCCGTAGTACGACTCGTTGAAGCCGGGCTTGCGGCGCTTGAGCGCCTGCTTGACCATCGAGCCCCAGATCTTCTCCTCCGCGCCGCGCTCGGAGATCAGCGCGTCGACCGTCGCGACGATGTCGTCCAACGCCTCCTCGCGACGCGCGACGCCGGAGACGGGAGCCGGTTCGGCGTCCTCCGCCGGCGCAGGCGCCGCGGCGGCGCCGGCCTTCTTCGCCGCTGCCTTGGGCTTGGACGTCGCGGACTTCCCGCCGCCGCGCTTCGCCGTCGCCTTCTTCCGCTCGGCACGGACGAGGTCGTCGTAGAAGATGAACTCGTCGCAGTTGGTGACGAGGAGATCCGACGTCGAGTTCTTGACGCCGACGCCGATGACGACCTTGGCGTTCTCGCGCAGCTTGGAGACCAGCGGCGAGAAGTCGGAGTCGCCGCTGATGATGACGAACGTCTCGACGTGCGTCTTCGTGTAGCAGAGGTCGAGCGCGTCGACGACCATCCGGATGTCCGCCGAGTTCTTGCCGGACTGCCGGACGTGTGGGATCTCGATCAGCTCGAACGACGCCTCGTGCATCGGCGCCTTGAACGCCTTGTAGCGGTCCCAGTCGCAGTACGCCTTCTTGACGACGATGCTGCCCTTGAGCAGCAGCCGCTCGAGGACCTTCTCGATGTCGAACTTCTCGTAGTTGGCGTCGCGCACGCCGAGCGCGATGTTCTCGAAGTCGCAGAACAGCGCCATGCTGGTGACGTCGCTGGATGCAGCCATGGGGAGGGCTCCGGTCGAAGCCCGTATCGTCGCACGGAATCGGGGTCGGACGGGGTCGGAGCCGCAAGACGGGGTCGGAGCCATGACCATCGGACGCCGCGGCGGGCAGGCCGTAGCGCATCCGATGGTCATGGCTCTGATCCCGTCCCTCGCCGGTCCCGCGGTCGTTGCCTTACGGCTCTGACCCTTGCTTACGGCTCTGACCCTCAGTGCGCCATGGCGACGCGGACGGGCACGCGCCGGCGGCCCCAGGTGCGGTGCGGCGCCGGGCCGAACCGCCCGGGCAGCGCCGTCGCGCAGTGGCGGCAGCGGCCGTCGTCGGTGACGTCGTAGCGCAGGATCTCGTGCCAGTCGCGCACGATCAGCGGCTTGCGGCATCCCGGGCAGTGCGTGGTGCCCCCGTCGCGGTCGTGCACGTTGCCGGTGTAGACGTAGCGCAGCCCCGCCCGCTGCGCGATCTCGCGGGCCCGGGTCAGCGTAGCGGCGGGCGTGCGCGCGAGGTCCGTCATCTTGTAGTCGGGATGGAACGCCGTGAAGTGCAGCGGCACGTCGCGGCCGAGCTCGCGCGCGATCCACGCGGTCATCGCCGCGAGTTCCTCGTCGGAGTCGTTCCTGCCGGGGAGGAGGAGCGTCGTGATTTCGGTCCAGACGTCGGTCTCGCGCACGAGGTACTGCAGGGTCTC
>JAYRNW010000296.1:0-7093 GCA_041911995.1 Casimicrobiaceae bacterium
AGGGCGACCCGCCCCGTGCGCCGGCGGGCGGACCTCGCGGGCTCCACGGGGCGCGGGCCCGAGACCGCCGTGTTCACGGCGTGGGCCGCGGCAGGGGGCGCCCGCCCCACGCCGATGAACTTCGGCGAGCTCTACCTCGCGTTGAAGCAGGGCACCGTCGACGGCCAGGAGAATCCGCTGCCCACGATCAAGTCGGGCAAGTTCGACGAGGTCCAGAAGTACCTGGTGCTGACCGGGCACATCATCACGCCGCGCATCATCGTCGTGAACGAGAGCTTCTGGAAGGGCCTCAAGCCCGCCGACCAGAAGATCCTCCAGGACGCGATCGACGCCGGCATCCAATGGCAAAACGCCGAGCTCGCGAGCCAGGAGAAGGCGCTGGTCGAGACGCTGAAGGCCGGCGGTATGACGGTGGTCGCCGTCGACGTCGAGCAGTTCCGGAAGCCGGTGGTCGACACGGTGGTGCCCAAGTTCGAGGCGCGCTGGGGCAAGGGCACGTACGAGAAGCTGCAGGCGATCAGGTAGCATGCTGCGCTTCGCCGAGCGCCTGATCGACGCCGCCGCGATCGCCGCGTTCTCCGGCATCTTCCTGTGCGTGCTGGCGCAGGTCGTGCTCCGCTACGCGTTCAACAACCCGCTCACCTGGAGCGAGGAGCTCGCGCGCTACCTCTTCATCTGGTGCGCGTTCCTGGGCTGGATCATCGCCTCGCGCCGCCGGAGCCACCTCGCGATGACGTTCGTCGTCGAGCGCATGCCGCGCCGGGCGCAGACCGCCGTCGCGGTGGTCGTCCAGCTCGCCACGCTGCTCTTCGCGTGGCTGCTGGGCTCGCGGGGCCTGCAGCTCGTGCGCAACAGCTGGGACGTCGAGAACGTGGCCGTGCCGTTCAACCTGGGCGTGGTCTATCTGATCGAGCCGATCGCCGCCGCCGCGATCGCCGTTTACGCGCTTGGCGCGCTCCGCGAGGCGGTGCGCGGGGCGCCGCGCGAAGGGTAGCCCGGTGACGGCGCTGATGCTGTCGATCCTCGCGGTCTGGTTCGTCGCGATCTTCCTGGGCCCGCCGCTGTGGCTCGCGATGGCGCTCGCCGGGTGGGCGTTCCTCGCCATCGCCAACATTCCCGACATCGCGTTCGCGCAGCGCATCGCCAAGGCCGCGGATTCGTTCCCGCTGCTGGCGGCGCCGCTGTTCATCCTGATGGGCAACATCATGAATTCCTCCGGCATCACGCGGCGGATTTTCGCGTTCGCGGCCGTGTGCGTGGGCTGGATGCGCGGCGGACTGTGCCACGCCAACATCGTGGCCAGCGTGTTCTTCGCCGGGACGTCGGGCTCCGCGGTCGCCGATGCCGGCGGCCTGGGCACGCTCGAGATCAAGGCGATGACCGACGAAGGCTACTCGCCGGACATCGCCGCCGCGGTAACCGCCTCGTCGGCGACCATCGGCCCGATCATTCCGCCGTCGCTGCCGATGATCATCTACGGCGTGGCGGCCGAGACCTCGATCGGCGGGCTGTTCCTCGCCGGGGTGATTCCCGGGTTGCTGATGGCCGTGGCGCTGATGGTCATGGTGCGCGCGATTTCCGTGAGGCTCGACTTGCCGCGCCATCCCTTCCCGGGCGCCGGCGACCTGTGGCGCGCGTTCCGCGACGCCTTCTGGGCGCTGCTGACCCCGGTCATCCTGTTCGCGGGACTGTTCGTCGGCGTGTTCACGCCGACCGAGGCGGCGGCCATCGCGGTCGCCTACGCGCTGGTGCTGGGCCTTGGCATCTACCGCGAGTTCCGGCTGGCCGACCTGCCGCGCATCATCCTCGACACGGTCGAGACGACCGGCGTCGTGCTGGCGCTGGTGATGGCGGCGTCGCTGCTCGCCTACTGCCTCGCGCTGTCGCAGGTGCCGCAGACCGCGGGGGCCTTCCTCACGAGGCTCGCCACCAGCCCGCTCACGTTCCTGGTCCTCGTCAACGTGATCCTCCTCGTGGTCGGCTGCTTCATGGAGGGCCTCGCGGCGATGCTGATCCTGATCCCGATCCTGGTGCCGGTGGCGGTCAAGCTCGGCATCGACCCGATCCAGTTCGGGCTCATGTTCGTGCTGAACCTCATGATCGGCACCATCACGCCGCCGGTCGGCGTGGTGCTCTACGTCACGGCCAAGGTCGCGAACATCTCGTTCGAGCGCGTCACGCGCGCCACGGCGCCGTTCCTGGTGCCGCTGCTCGTGGTGCTGGCGCTGGTCACGCTGTGGCCGCCGGTGTCGACCTGGCTGCCCGGCGTCGTGCTCGGAAAGTAGCCGCCCGATGCCAGGCACCGCCGCCCGTCGCGCGCCGCCGCGCCAGCTGCGCTGGCAGGCGTACGACCGCTTCCAGCAGCAGCTGCTCGCCGCGCGGATACGGCCGGGGCAGTTCGTGTCGCAGCGCGAGCTGGCCGCGCTCACCGGCCTGCCGCTCGGCGCCATCCGCGAGGTGATCCCGCGCCTGGAAGCCGAGGGCCTGCTGCTGACGGTCCCGCAGCGCGGGCTGCAGATCGCCAACGTCGACGTCAAGCTCGTGCGCAACGCGTTTCAGCTGCGGCTGATCCTCGAGAAGGAGGCCGCCGCGCACTTCGCCGCGGCCGCCACCGACGCGCAGCTCGACGCGCTGGAAGCCGCGCACCGCGACGTCGTCGCGCGCGCGGCGCGCGGCGTGACGCCGGCGCTGCTCGACGCGGCGCAGGCGATCGACTGGGGCCTGCACGACGCGATGATCGATGCGCTCGGCAACGAGATCGTCTCGGCGATCTACCGCGTGAACAGCCTGCGCATCCGCCTGATCCGGCTCGACCGCGTGACGCTCACCGCCGAGTCGCTGCAGCCGGCGATGGACGAGCACCTGGCGCTCATCGCCGCGCTGCGGACGCGCGACCCGCAGCGCGCGGTCGCCGCGCTCGAAGCGCACCTGACGCACGCGCGCAACCGCGCGCTCGGCGTCTGAACGCGCAGAAGGTCATCCAATGAACACCCGTCCCCTCCCCGTCGTCCATGGTCTCTGGTGCGCGCTGCTGACGCCGATCGCCGCCGACGGCGGCGTCGACCGCCGCCGCCTCGTCGCGCACGCGCAGTCGCTGCTCGCGCAGGGTGTTGCAGGCGTCGCGCCGTTCGGCACCACCGGCGAAGGCCAGTCGTTCGCGCTCGACGAGCGCCGCGACAGCCTGGACGCGCTGCTCGCCGCCGGGATTCCCGGCGCCCGGATCGTCGCGGCCACCGGCTGCGCGGCGCTGCCGGAGACCATCGCGCTGACGCGGCACGCGGTCGGCGCGGGATGCGTCGCCTCGCTGGTGCTGCCGCCGTTCTTCTGGAAGGACGCGACCGACGACGGCCTCTTCGCGTGGTACGCGACGCTGATCGAGCGCGTCGCCGACCCGCGCCTCAGGCTCCTGCTCTACCACCTGCCGCAGGTGTCGGCGGTGCCGCTGTCGGTCGCGCTCGTCGCGCGCCTCGCCGCCGCATTCCCCGGCGTGGTCGCCGGCGTCAAGGACAGCGAAGGCAACTGGTCGCACACGTCGGCGCTGCTCGAGCGCGTGCCCGGCCTCGCGATCCTCGTCGGCCACGAGCCGCACCTGCCGCGGCTGATGCGCGCGGGCGGTGCCGGCACGATCTGCGGCGTCGCCAACCTGCTGCCCGCGCTCGTCGGCGCGCTGCTCGTGCCGAACGTCGCCGCGGCCGACGAGGCGCGCATCGCGGCGTTCCTCGACGTCGCGTTCCGGCAGCCGCTGATCCCTGGCTTCAAGAGCATGCTCGCCGACCGGCTGGGCGACCCGGACTGGCGACGCGTGCGCGCGCCGCTCGCGATCCTCACGGAACCGCAGCGCGACGCGTTGCGCGCGGCGCTCGCGGCCGCGGGCTTCGCGATGGCGCAGCAGGCGGCGCAGCAATGACCGCGCGCCGCGCGTTCGCCGTCGTGTGCACCGGCGCGTTGCGCGCCGACGGCAACCTGCTGCTGGCGTCGGGCGTGGTCGCCGCCGGCGCCGTTCGCGGATAGCGCCGCCGATGGTCGTCGTCTTCGGCTCGATCAACCTCGACCTCGTCGCGCGCGTGCCGCGCATCCCGGCGGCCGGCGAGACGCTCGCCGGGGAATCGCTGGCCGCCGTGCCGGGCGGCAAGGGCGCGAACCAGGCGCTCGCGGCGCGGCAGGCGGGCGCCGACGTCGCGATGTACGGCGCCGTCGGCAGCGACGGCTTCGCCGCCGCCGCGCTCGCGAACCTCGCGGCGGCCGGCGTCGACCTCGCGGGCGTGGCGACCGTCACAGGGCCGACCGGCGTCGCGCTGATCAACGTCGATGCCCACGGCGAGAACGCGATCACCGTGGTGCCCGGCGCCAACGCGCAGGCGTGCGCCACCGCGGTCCCCGACGTGCGACTCGTCCGCGGCACGACGCTCGTGTTGCAGCTCGAAGTCCCGGTCGCGGGGGTCGTGTCACTCGCGGTCCGCGCGATGGCCCGCGGCGCGCGCGCGCTGCTCAACGCCGCGCCGGCGCTGCCGCTGCCCGCCGCGGCGCTGGCCCACCTCGACCTCCTGATCGTCAACCAGCACGAAGCCGCAGCCTGCGCCGCGGCGTGGCGATTGCCGGACGCGCCGGACGCGTTTGCCGCCGCGATCCGGGAACGATTCGGCGTCGCCGCCGTCATAACGCTCGGCGCGGCGGGCGCGCTCGCCGTGGTCGACGGCGCGGCGGTGACCGTGCAGCCGCCGCCGGTCGCCGTCGTGGACACGACCGGCGCCGGTGACGCCTTCGTCGGCGCCCTTGCGGCGGCGCTCGATCGCGGCGCCGGGCTCGCGGCCGCGCTGGATGCCGGCGTTGCGGCCGGCGCGCATGCCTGCACGTACCATGGCGCCCAGCGCGCCACCGCCTGATGAACGTGCTCCAACTTGCTGATTCCGTTATAATATTCGATTGACCAACCTGAGCGTCCCGACCACATGAAGCGTCCAGCCAGCCTCCTGTCCCGCGCGCGCACGTTCGCCGCCGCCCTCCTGCTGTCCCTGCTTGCGGTCCGTCCGGCGGCCGCCGTCGACTGGACCGACATCTGGTGGACGGTGCCCGAGATCGGCTGGGGCGTGAATTTCGTCCAGTCGGACAAGTTCATCTTCGCGACCTTCTACCTGCACGACGTCAACCAGCAGCCCGACTGGTACACCGGCGAGATGACGGTCGACGCCAACGGCGTGTGGAGCGGCAAGCTCTACCGGACGACCGGCTCGTATTTCGGCGCGCCGTGGTCCGGCTACAAAACGGACCCGGTCGGGACCGTGACGTTCACGCCGTCGAGCTCGTACGCCGGCACGCTGACGTGGAACGTCTTCGCGGTGACCGTGACGAAGCAGATCACGCGGCTCACGCTGACGACGATCCCGCTCGGTGGGACGTACAAGGGCGCCCTCGTCTCCGACGTCAAGAGCTGCAACAACCCCAACGACAACGGCACGTTCACCGCGAACCTCGACCTGGTGGCGGCCCAGACGGCGTCGGGCGCGACGGGCAATTTGCAGCTCGACTTGACGGTCAGCGCCGGCGGCGGCACCGGCGCGTGCCGCTTCGCCGGCACGTACACGCAGGACGGGCGGCTCTTCCGGATGCCCAACGCCGCCTACACGTGCGGGTCCTCGTTCCAGTCGACGGCCAACGTCACGCAGGTCACGGCGACGGCGCAGGGGATCGAAGGCCAGTGGGCGGCCCCGGTGGGCGGCGGCTGCATCGAGTACGGCTACTTCTCGGCGGTCTACCTGTACTGATCCCGCCCGCCGCGGTCAGCCGCGGGGGCGCGCCCGCACCGCCTCGAACAGCACGACCGCGGCGGCCGCCGCGGCGTTCAGCGACTCGATGCCGCCCGGCATCGGGATCGTCACGCGGACGTCGGCCACCGCGAGCAGCGGCGCCGACAGCCCCGCGCCCTCGTTGCCGATCGCCACGGCGAGCGGCCAGTGCCACGGCGCCGCATGGAGGTCGACGCCGTCGCGCGCCACGCTCGCCGCGACCTGCCCGCCGGCGGCGCGAAACGCGGCGCTCCAGCGCGGGAGGTCGACGTCCTCGACGATCGTGGTCAGGAAGTGCGCGCCCTGCCCGGCGCGCAGCACCTTCGGCGCCCACGCGAACGCGCAGTGCTTCGACAGCAGCACCTGGTCCACGCCGGCGGCGGCCGCCGTGCGCAGGATCGTCCCCACGTTGCCCGGATCCTGCAGGTCGTCGAGCAGCAGATGGAAGCGCGCCGGCGCCGGCAGCGCGGGCGCGGGGGTCGGCACGATCGCGAGCGCGCCGATCGCGGCGGGCAACGTGCTGACCTCGGCGAACAGCGCGGCGGGCACCGCGACCACGTCACGCGCCGGAACGCGTGTGGCGAGCGCGGCGATTCGCGGGTCGGCGAGCATGCCCTCGACGACGAGCAGCGCTTCGGGTGCGCCGACGCGGTCGAGATAGACGCCGATCAGGTGCTCGCCTTCGAGCACGCAGCGCGCGGCCTTGCGGCGGTCGCGCGACGACGCCAGCAGCCGCGCCGCTTCCTTCAGGCGGGGGTTCTGGCGCGAGGACGCGCGCTGCATCGGCTCTACGGGCTGGCGGCGGGTTTCGCGGCGGGCTTGGGCGCGGGGACCGCGGCGGCCGGCGCCGCGGGCGCCTTCGGGGCCGCGCCCGCCGGCTGCAGCTGGAAGAACACCTCGTCGGAGCGGATCATGCCGAGTTCCGAGCGCGCGCGCTCCTCGATGGCCTCCGAGCCGGTCTTCAGGTCGCGCACGTCGGCGTCGAGCGCTTCGTTGCGCGCCTTCAGCTTCGCGTTCGCCTCGCGCTGCGCGGCGACCTGGCGGTCCGTCTCGCGCACCTGCAGCCAGCCGCCCTTGCCCAGCCACATCGGGTACTGCAGGGCGAGGATCAGGAAGGCGAAGAGGAGCGCGAGCCAGCGCAAGCGGGACGAGGCCTAGCCGATGCTGAAGAACGCGTCGCGGCCCGGGTAGCTCGCGGCCTCGCCCAGGTCTTCCTCGATGCGCAGCAGCTGGTTGTACTTGGCGATGCGGTCCGAGCGCGACAGCGAGCCGGTCTTGATCTGGCCGGCGTTGGTGCCCACCGCGATGTC
>JAYRNW010000297.1:0-6786 GCA_041911995.1 Casimicrobiaceae bacterium
ACCCGCTCAACATGCCGGTGGCGCGGCAGGAGCTGATGAGGAGCGTCTACCGCCGCTACTTCACGCTGCCGGGCAAGCTGTTCCCGAAGCTCGTCGGCGCCCGCGACCTGACCAAGGAAGTGCTGGACCAGTGGTACTCGTACTACAACCAGTGCTCCGAGTGCCGGCGCTGCTCGGTGTTCTGCCCGTACGGCATCGACACCGCCGAGGTGACGATGGCGGCGAAGGAGATCATGGACGTCGCCGGCCTCGGGCAGAAGTACAGCAACGAGATCATCGGCAAGGTCCACCGGATCGGCAACAACCTCGGCCTTCCCGGCCCCGCGCTCGCCGACACGCTGGAAGGGCTCGAGGAGGACGTGAAGGAGGACACCGGGCAGGACGTCCGCTTCCCGCTCGACGAGAAGGGCGCCGAGGTGCTGCTCGTCACGCCGTCGGCCGACTTCTTCGCCGAGCCGCACGTCGACAGCCTGATCGGCTACGCCAAGGTGTTCCACGCGGCCGGCATCCGCTGGACGCTGTCGTCGCACGCTTCGGAGGCCGGCAACTTCGGCCTCTTCATCGGCAACTACGACCAGCTGCAGAAGATCGCGCTGCGCATCCGCGAGGCGGCGCTCGACCTGGGCGTCAAGCGCATCGTCGTCGGCGAGTGCGGCCACGCGTGGCGCGTCGCCTACAGCTACTGGAACACGCTGACCGGCATCGGCGCCGGCGGCGACGACCCGTTCGCGCGGATGCTGCAGCAGCAGCTCGACTCGCGCTACCGGCAGCCGACGCACGTCTGCGAGCTGACGTGGGACCTGATCCAGCGCGGCGCGCTCACGCTGGACCCCGACGCGAACGACCACCGCGTCGTCACGTTCCACGACTCGTGCAACGTCGCGCGCGCGTCGCGGATGGGCGACCACCCGGGCGGGCAATTCGAGATCCCGCGCGCGATCATCCGCGCCGTGGCCAACAAGTACGTCGAGATGCCGCGCGGCACGACGCGCGAGCAGACGTTCTGCTGCGGCGGCGGGGGCGGGCTCCTCACCGACGAGCTCCTCGACCTCCGGGTCAAGGGCGCGCTGCCGCGGATGGAGGCGCTGTCGCAGGTCGCGAACGCGCACGGCGTCAACTTCATGGCGACGATCTGCGCGATCTGCAAGGCGCAGTTCACGAAGGTCCTCCCGTACTACGGATTCAAGATGGGCATGGTCGGCGGCGTGCACCAGTTGGTCAGCACGGCGATCCGGCTCGGCGCGAAGCAATGACAGGCGAATGATCGGAGACCAGGCGATGTCCCAACCCCCCAGCCAGACCGTCGAGAAGCTCTCGTTCCGCCGCTACAAGGACGGCGACGCGAAGTGGGACTCGTGGCGCGAGCAGATCTTCCAGGCGAGCTGGTCGCACAAGTGCCCGACCTACATCCAGTCCACGCCGCCGTGCCAAGGGAGCTGCCCGGCCGGCGAGGACATCCGCGGCTACTTGAACATCGTCCGCGGCATGGAAAAGCCGCCCGCAGGCATGAAGTGGCAGGAGTACGCGTGGCGGCGGCTGACCGAGGCCAACCCGTTCCCGTCGGTGATGGGCCGCGTGTGCCCGGCGCCGTGCGAGACCGGCTGCAACCGCAACGAGGTCGAGGACCACGTCGGCATCAACTCGGTCGAGCACTTCCTCGGCGAGTACGCGATCGCCAACAAGCTCGCGTACTCCGCGCCGCCGGCGGCCACCGGCAAGAAGGTCGCCGTCATCGGCGGCGGCCCGGCCGGCCTGTCGTGCGCCTACCAGCTCGCGAAGATGGGCCACGCGGTCACGATCTTCGACGAGCACGAGCACCTGGGCGGCATGATGCGCTACGGCATCCCGGGCTTCCGGACGCCCCGCGACGTGCTCGACGCGGAGATCCAGCGCATCCTCGACCTCGGCGTGACCGCGCACATGCGTTGCCGGATCGGCACCGACGTCACGCTCGACGTGCTGCGCAAGGAGTACGACGCCGTGTTCCTCGGCATGGGCGCGCAGTCGGGTCGGCCGCTGCCGGCGCCCGGCGGTGACGCGCCGAACGTCGTCACGGCGATGGCATTCCTCAAGGCGTTCAACGACGGCCGGCTGCGGCACGTCGGCAAGCGCGTCGTCGTCATCGGCGGCGGCGACACGTCGATCGACGTCGCCACCGTCGCGCGGCGGCTCGGCCACATCGACCACGCCAAGCCGACCGACTTCGCCGAGCTCGCCATCGCGGGCCACGTCGCGCACGACGTCGCCGAGGTGTCGGTCAAGCAGGGCGCCGAGGTCGTGCTGACGTCGGTGTTCAACGTCGACAAGATGCAGGCGAACAGGCACGAGGTCGAGCAGGCGCAGGCGGAGGGCATCGAAATCCGCGGCGGCATGGCGCCGGTCGGCGTCATCAAGGACGCGCAGGGCCGCGCGATCGCGCTGAAGGTCGCGCGCTGCGAGGCGAAGTTCATCGGGCCGCGGCTCGAGATCAAGATCGTCGAGGGGACGGAGGAGGAGATCCCGGCCGACCTCATCGTGTCGGCGGTCGGGCAGGCCGTCGACTTCACCGGCCTCGAGGAATTCGACAACGGCAAGGGCGGCGTGTCCGCCGACCGGAACTACCAGGTCGCGGGCAAGCCCGGGACGTTCGCCGGCGGCGACGTGCTGCGGCCGCACCTGCTCACGACGGCGATCGGCCACGGCGCCATCGCGGCCGAGGGCATCGACCGCTTCCTGCGCGGCGAGGACCAGGAGAAGCGGCCGAAGATCGACGTCCACCAGTTCGACCTCAAGCGCAAGATGATCGAGGCGGGCCGCACGTTCACCGAGGTGCACGAGCCGATCCACGGCAGCGACAAGTCGACGGCGGGCATCCACAACTTCGACAACCGCTCCGACCGCTACGTGATCCCGCACGAGGAGCTGTTCCTCGGCCACTTCCAGTTCACGCCGCGCAACCGGCGCGCGATCACGACGCTGACCAAGGAATCGGCGCTCGGCAACTTCGAGGAGCGGCTCGCCGTGCTTGCCGAGGCCGAGGCGGTCGCCGAGGCCAAGCGCTGCATGAGCTGCGGCCAGTGCTTCGAGTGCGACAACTGCGTCGTGTACTGCCCGCAGACGGCGGTCGCGCGCGTGCCGAAGAAGGAGGCCACGACGGGGCGCTACGTGTACACCGACTACGACAAATGCATCGGCTGCCACATCTGCAAGGACGTGTGCCCGACCGGGTACATCCAGATGGGGCTCGGCGAGTAGGCGCATGACGACGCGCGGCGCGAGCGGCGGCGGCCTGGTGCGGTGGTGGCGCACCGCGGCGGCGCTCGCGTGCGCGCTCGCCGTCCTGCCCGTCGTCGCTGCCGACGCCCCGGCCTCGCGCGTGCCGGCGCCGACTGTCGCGATCGCCGCGCCGGGCAAGTGCGTCGAGGAGACGCCGTTCATGCTGCGCAACCACATGGAGCTCCTCAAGCACCATCGCGACCAGACAGTGCGCGAAGGCATCCGCACGACGCAGCACAGCCTCGCCAACTGCGTGAACTGCCACGCGAGCAAGGAGACGGGCCGCGTCACCGGCGGCAAGGACGCGTTCTGCGAAACCTGCCACAAGTTCGCGGCCGTGAAGCTCGACTGCTGGGACTGCCACAGCGACCGGGCGCAGGCCGGCCTGGCGGCGGCGGGGGCGACGAAGTGAGCGAGCCGAGCCGCGGCCGCCGGCAGGTGCTCGCGTGGGGCGCGGCGATGGCCGGCGTCACGCTCGCGCCGGGTGTCACGCTGTTCGAGCTCGCGAAGGCGCGCGCGCCGGCGGAAGCGGCGTCGGCCAAGGTCCGCTGGGGCATGCTGGTCGACGCCAACCGCTGCGCGTCCGACTGCGACGCGTGCGTGACCGCCTGCGACAAGGAGAACGGCCTGCCCGTCGCCAAGTCCGCGACGTCGGCGCAGTGGA
Source organism: Casimicrobiaceae bacterium (assembly GCA_041911995.1). Lineage (GTDB taxonomy): Bacteria > Pseudomonadota > Gammaproteobacteria > Burkholderiales > Casimicrobiaceae > VBCG01. The sequence continues at coordinate 3,920 of JAYRNW010000297.1, forward strand.
TCCGCAAGGTGGAGTTGAAGGACCTGCGCACCGGTGCGACGAAGTCGGCGCCGGTCATGTGCCAGCACTGCGCGGAGCCGCCTTGCGTCGACGTGTGCCCGACCGGCGCGTCGTTCAAGCGCGCGGACGGCATCGTGCTGGTCGACCGCCACACGTGCATCGGCTGCCGCTACTGCATGATGGCCTGCCCGTACCAGGCGCGCTCGTTCGTCCACGAGCCGGTCACCGACCAGAAGGCCGACGTGCCGCGCGGCAAGGGTTGTGTGGAGTCGTGCACGCTGTGCGTGCACCGGATCGACCGCGACCGCATCCCCGCATGCGTCGAGGCCTGCGCGGCGACCGGCCACAAGGCGATCGTCTTCGGCGACCTCAACGACCCGGGTAGCGAGATCTCGCAGCGGATCGCCGAGCTGCGCGCGGCGCCGCTGCGGCCGGACCTGCGTCTCAACCCCGGCGTGCGCTACGCGGGGCTCTGACCGATGACGACCGCCGCCGCACTCCCGCGCACCACGTCCGGCCGCTTCTGGGCGCTGGCGGCGGCGCTCGGCGTCGTCGTCCTCGCGGGGCTCGGCGCCGCCCACCACATGGAAGAGGGCGGGCACGTCGTCACCGGCATGAACAACCGGATCGTCTGGGGCATGCCGCACGTGTTCGCGATCTTCCTGATCGTCGCGGCGTCGGGTGTGCTCAACGTCGCGTCGGTCGGCTCGGTGTTCGGCAGGAGCGAGTACAAGTCGCGCGCGCCGCTGTCCGGCCTGCTGTGCATCGGGCTCCTGGCCGGCGGCCTCGCCGTGCTGATGCTCGACCTGGGCCGGCCGGAGCGGATGATCGTCGCGGCCACGCACTACAACTTCACGTCCGTGTTCGCGTGGAACGTGTTCCTCTACACCGGCATGTTCGCGATCGTCGCCGTGTACCTGTGGACGCTGCTGGAGCGGCGGATGAACGGCTACTCGGGCACCGCGGGCCTGGCCGCGTTCGTCTGGCGGTTCGTCCTGACGTCCGGCACCGGCATGATCTTCGCGTTCCTCGTCGCGCGGCAGGCGTACGGCAGCGCGCTGCTGCCGCCGCTGTTCATCGTCATGTCGCTGGCGTGGGGCACCGCCGTGTTCCTCGCCGTGCAGGCGGCGCTGTACGCGGGGAGCGACCGGACGATCCCGCCCGAGATCCTGCGCCGCATCCGCAACCTGCTCGGCATCTTCATCGTCGCCGTGCTGTACTTCACGCTGGTCTACTACCTGACCAACGCGTACTTCGCGAAGCAGGCGGCGTTCGTGCGCTTCCTGCTGGTCGACGGCGGCGTGTACCCGCTGCTGTTCTGGGGCGGCTTCGTCGTGCTGGGGTCGCTGGCGCCGCTCGTGCTGATCTGGCACCCGAAGCTCGGCAAGCCGCGGTGCGTGCTCGCGGCGTCGCTGCTGACGATCGCCGGCGCCTTCGCGCTGCTGTACGTGTTCATCATCGGCGGCCAGGCGTGGCCGCTCGAGATCTTCCCGGGCTACGCGGCGAGCAGCACGTTCGCCGACGGCACGATTGCGTCGTACGCGCCGAGCCTGCCCGAGGTGCTGCTGGGGCTCGGGGGTGTGGCCATTGCGCTGCTGATCGCGGTGGTCGGCCTGCACGTGCTGCCCTTCGCGCCCACGGACGAAGCGCCGGCGGGAGGCAAGCCGTGACCGACATCCGCAACCCGCCGCGCCTCATGATCTCGGCGACGCACAAGTCGTCGGGCAAGACGACCATCGCGGTCGGCCTCGTGCACGCGCTGCGCGAACGCGGGCTCGCCGTGCAGACGTTCAAGAAGGGCCCCGACTACATCGACCCGATGTGGCTGACCGCGGCCTCCGGTCGCCGCTGCCGCAACCTCGACCCGTACCTGTCGGACACCGCCGAGTATCGCGGCGCGTTCCGGCGCCACGCCGCCACCGCGGACGTCAGCGTCGTCGAGGGCAACAAGGGCCTGTACGACGGCCTGGCGCTCGACGGCAGCAACAGCAACGCCGCGCTCGCCAAGGCGCTCGCGCTGCCGGTCGTGCTGGCGATCGACGCGCGCGGGATGACGCGCGGCATCGCGCCGCTGATCCTGGGCTACCAGGCGTTCGACCGCGACGTGCGCATCGCCGGCGTGATCCTCAACAACCTGGGCGGCAGCCGGCACGAGGCGAAGCTGCGCATGGTGATCGAGCACTACACCGACGTGCGCGTGCTGGGCGCCGTGCACTGCGACCCGCGCCTGGTCATCGCCGAGCGGCATTTGGGCTTGACCCCGAGCAACGAGGCGGACGAGGTCGCGCAGCGCATCGCCGCGATCGGCGGCGTCGTCGGCGCGCAGGTCGACATGGACGCCGTGCTGCGGCTGGCCGCCGACGTGCCGCCGCTGGCCGCGCCCGGCGACGCCGTCGACGACCCGTTCCCGCCGGCCGACAGATCCGACCTGCGCATCGGCGTGCTGCAGGACCGCGCGTTCGGCTTCTACTATGCCGACGACCTCGACGCGCTGCGTTCTGCGGGCGCGACGCTCGTGCGCATCGACGCGCTCGCCGACGCGCAGCTGCCCAACGTCGACGGCCTCTTCATCGGCGGCGGGTTTCCCGAGCTGCACGCGGCCGGGCTGGAGGCCAACGCCGCGCTGCGCGGGAAGATCCGCGCGGCGATCGACGCCGGGCTTCCCGTCTACGCCGAGTGCGGCGGCTTGATGTACCTCGCGCGCTCGCTCGCGTACAAGGGCCAGACGCACCGGATGGTCGGCGCGATCCCCGGCGACGTGGTCATGCACGACCGCCCGGTGGGCCGCGGCTACGTCACGCTTGCGGAGGTCGCCGACTTCCCATGGGGCGCGGCGCCGACCGGCGAAGGCGCAGTGCGCGCGCACG
>JAYRNW010000298.1:0-6630 GCA_041911995.1 Casimicrobiaceae bacterium
AGATCGTGCCGGCGCCGCGCAACGACGCGCACAAGCTCATCGAGGAGTGCATGCTGGCGGCCAACGTCTGCGCGGCCGACTTCCTGATGACGCACCCGCACCCGGCGCTGTACCGCGTGCACGAGCGGCCGCCGGCCGACAAGCTCACGGCGCTGCGCGACTTCCTCGCGACGTCGGCGCTGCACCTGCCCGGCGGCGACGAGCCCGCGCCGGCCGATTACGCGAAGCTGCTGGAGAGCGCGCGCGACCGCGCCGACTTCGACCTGCTGCAGTCCGTGCTGCTGCGCTCGCTGTCGCAGGCGCAGTACCGGCCCGACAACGAGGGCCACTTCGGGCTCGCGTTCGACGCGTACACGCACTTCACGTCGCCGATCCGCCGCTACCCCGACCTCCTCGTCCACCGCGCGATCAAGGCGGCGCTCGCCGGCCTGCAGTACAAGCCGGCGGGGATGACGTGGCAGCAGTTGGGCGTGCACACGTCGATGACCGAGCGGCGCGCCGACGAGGCGTCGCGCGACGTCACCAACTGGCTGAAGTGCCACTACATGCGCGACCGCATCGGCGAGACGTTCGCCGGCACGGTGAGCGGCGTCACGAGCTTCGGGCTCTTCGTCACGCTCGACGGCCTCGCGATCGACGGCCTCGTCCACATCACCGAGCTGGGGCGCGACTACTTCCACTTCGACGCGACGCGGCACGCGCTGACCGGCGAGCGCAGCGGCGTCGTGTTCCAGCTGGCCGGCCGCGTCCGCGTCACCGTCGCGCGGGTGGACATGGAGCAGACGAAGATCGACTTCACGCTGGCCGAGGACGCCGGCGCGGCCGCGGCGCCGCCGCCGGCCGCCTCCGGGTCCGCGCGGCCGGTGTTCGCCGAGCCGCTGTCGCGCGACAGCCGGCCGCCGGCGAAGGGGCGGCGCTAGCGCGCGGCGCCCTCCGCTGCCGGATCTGTCACCCGCCGCTCGCGCGCGAGTGCGATAATTTACGTTTGTCGCATGTCGTCCCGCCGAGGTGAAATCGTCATGGGCATCGCCAGCCGGTTCGTTCGCATCTTCGTCGTCCTCCTGCTTGCTTCCGTCGCCGGACAGGCCGCCGCCCAAGGCGCCGCGGCCCCCGGCATCCCCCCCGCCCCGTGGCCGCGTGTGGTCGACCTGGCGACCGGGCAGGTGCTGGTGTACCAGCCGCAAATCAACAGCTGGAACGGCAACCAGCTCGACTTCCGCGCCGCGCTCGCGTTCAAGCGCGACAACGCGCAGGAGCAGGCGTTCGGCGTGATCTTCGCGTCCACCCGCACCGACGTCGACCGCGTGCGGCGCAACGTCGTGTTCAACGACCTCGCGATCGCGAAGATCGACTTCCCGACGCTGCCCGACCGCGGCGCGTCGTTCCGCGCGGAGCTGCAGCAGGCGTTCGCGGCGAAGATCCGCATGATGCCGCTCGACCAGCTGCAGGCGTCGCTGGCCGCCGCGGGGGTCAAGCCGCCGACGGTCGAGGTCGCGAACGACCCGCCGCAGGTCATCGTCAGCAACTCGCCGGCGATCCTGGTGCCGATCGACGGCGCGCCGGTGCTGAAGCCCGTCGACGGCTATCCGCGCCTGCAGCGCGTCGTCAACACGCGCGCGCTGATCCTGCAGGGCGGCTTCGGCAACCAGTACTACCTGCACGTGTACGACGGCTGGCTGTCCGCGCCGGCGATCACCGGCCCGTGGTCGCAGACGTTCCTGCGCCCGCTAGAGCAGAACGCGCTCGACGATGTCGCGCAGCGGCTGTCGAAGGCGGGGACCGTCGACCTCCTCGCCGGCGGCGCCAAGGCGAACCCGAAGCCGTCGCTCGCCAACGGCGTGCCGGCGATCTACACGGCGCAGGGACCGGCCGAGCTCATCGTGTTCAAGGGGCAGCCGGACTTCGTGCCGATCGTCGGCACGCAGCTCCTGTGGGCGGCGAACACGACGAGCGACGTGCTGATCGACACGACGAGCAGCAGCTACTACGTGCTGCTCGCCGGCCGCTGGTTCCGCGGACCGGGGATGACGGGCCCGTGGACGTTCGTGCCGGCGAACACGCTGCCCGCCGACTTTGCGCGCATCCCCGAGTCGTCGCACGCGGGCGCCGTGCTGGCGACCGTCGCCGGCACGCCGCAGGCGCAGGCGGCCGCCATCGAGAACTCGATTCCGCAGACCGCGACGGTGCCGCGCACCGGCGGCCCGACGTTCACGCCGAGCTTCGACGGCGCGCCGCAGTACGCGCCGATCGCCGGCACGACGATGTCCTACGTCGTCAACTCGTCGGAGCCGCTGATCCAGGTCGCGCCCAACGCGTACTACGCGGTCGTCGCCGGCGTGTGGTTCACCGCGGCGCAGATCACCGGGCCGTGGGCGGTGGCCGCCGAAGTGCCGGCCGCCGTCTATACGATCCCGCCGTCGTCGCCGCTGCACTACGTCACGTACGTACGCGTGTACGGCTCGACACCGCAGTACGTGTACGTCGGCTACACGCCGGGCTACCTCGGCACCGTCGTGTCGCCGTACGGCACCGTCGTCTACGGCACCGGCTACGCCTACACGCCGTGGATCGGCACCGTCTGGTATCCGCCGCCCTACACGTACGCGGTCGCCGCGCAGCCGGTGTACAACCCGTACGTCGGCTTCACGTACGGCTTCGCGGTCGGCCTCGCGACCGCTGCGTGGACCGAGCCGTACTGGGGCGGCGCGTACTACCATCCCGCGTACTGGGGCGGCTACCCGTGCTGCGCATCGGCGACCGCAAACGTGTACGGCCACTGGGGCGCGACGACGTACTCGGGCACGCGCACGTGGTACGGCGGCGGCGGCGTGGCCGGCACGACGGCGTCGGGCTCGTACTACAACTCGCGCACCGGGACGTCCGGCACGTACAACGCGGGGCGCCAGTACAACGCGTGGACCGGCAACGCGACGCGCGGCTACGACCGCACGGCCACCGGCGCCGCGGGCGGCTCGGCCAACGTCGCGCGCGCCGGCAACTACAACGTCTACAGCGGGCAGCGCTCGACCGGCTCGTCGGTGTCGGCGACCGGCGCCGGCGGCAGCACGTACGACCGCACGGGCGCGACGACCGCGGGACCCGACGGGTTCGCGCACGCCGGCGGCGGGTCGACGTACAACGCGAAGACCGGCAACACCAACACGTGGGGCACGGCGAGCGTCGGCAACAACCACTACGCCGATGTCAACGGCAACGTCTACTCGAACACCGGCAACGGCTGGCAGTCGCACTCGGGCAACACGCCGACGGCGGCGAGCGGCGACACGTCGTGGGCGAACCGCGAGTCGCAGGCGCGCAGCTTCGGCGACAGCTGGTCGAGCGGCGACCACTCGTTCAGCGGCGCGTGGAGCGGCGGCGACCGCTCGTGGGGAGGCGGCGGCGGCTGGGGCAGCGCGGACCGCTCGTTCGGCGGCGGCGGCTTCGGCGGCGATCGCTCCTTCGGCGGCGGCGGTGGCGGCGGCTGGGGCGGGCGCTTCGGCGGTGGCGGTGGCTTCGGTGGCGGCCGCGGAGGCGGATTCCGGCGCTGACCTGCAACGCAACGGGCGGGCGCGTGCCTGCGCGCGCGGAACCGCGCTCGCGCGAAGCTGTTCTCCGTGGAACGGATAGCGGTCGTCCTGCTCCCCGGCCTGCTGTGCGACGAGGCCGTGTGGTCGCACCAGGTGCGCACGCTGGGCGCCGACCGCTGCCGCGTGCCGGCGTTCGACGATCGGCCGTCCATCGGTGCGATGGCCGAGCGCGTGCTCGCGCAGGCGCCGGCCGGACCGTTCCTGCTCGCGGGCCACTCGCTGGGCGGCCGCGTCGCGCTCGAAGTCGTGCGCCGCGCGCCGGAGCGCGTCGCACGCCTCGCGCTGCTCGACACAGGCGTCGCGCCGCTGCCGCCGGGCGCGGCGGGCGACGCGGAGCGCGCCGCACGGCTCGAACTGCTGGCGATCGCGCGCCGCGACGGCATGCGCGCGATGGGCATGCGCTGGGCGCGCGGCATGGTGCATCCGGCGCACGTCGACACGCCGGTGTTCGCCGCGATCCTCGCGATGATCGCGCGCCGGACGCCGGAAACGTTCGCGGGTCAGGTCGACGCGCTGCTCGCGCGGCCGGATGCGACCGCGGTGCTCGCGGGCGTGCGCTGTCCGACGCTCATCGCGTGCGGGCGGCAGGACGCGTGGGCGCCGCCCGCGCGCCACGAGGCGATGCACGCGCTCGCGCCACACGCGCGGCTCGCGGTCATCGAGGACTCCGGCCACATGACGACGATGGAGCAGCCCGACGCCGTGTCGCGCCTGCTCGTCGAGTGGGCGGCGTGATCGCGGCGAGCCCGGCGGGCCCGCCGCCCCGAATCATTCGCTCGCCGACTTCGCCTTCATCGCCGCTTCGAGCTTCGCGACGTCCGCGGGCGACAGCTTCGGACGGTCTACCCTGATCGTCAGCTTGTTGAGCTTGGCGGTCAGCGGAAACGGCGGCTTGTAGTCGGCATCGTTGACGCCGGTCAGCGTGTCCGAGCCGACGTCGAACGCTTCGTCCCACTGCAGGATCAGCGGCAGCGTCTTGGGCATGGTCTTCGTGTCGACGACCTTGCCGTCGACCTTGAGCGTGCCCACGCCGGGGCGGCCGACGCCGCTGAAGTCGTTGAACGCGAGCGTGCCCGCGCCCGCGCCGTCGTACTTGAAATCGAACTCGACCGTGTGGCGGCCGGGCGCCAGCGGGTCGGCGCCTTCCCACTTGATGCGCTCGAGGTCGACCATGTTCCACAGCCACACCGGCTTGCCCTTCAGCAGGTAGAAGCCGTAGCCGGCGAAGCGTCCGCCCGACGTCACGATCATCCCCTCGGCGCCGCCCTGCGGCACGTCGATGTCCGCCGTGAACGTGTACGAGGCGTTGAGGATGTTCGGCGAGTCGCCCTGCGGCAGCCCGGTCATCGGCCGCGTGTAGACGAACTCGTTCCGGCCGGCCGTGATGTTCGGGCGGGGCGCGACGAGGCGCGCCGCCACCGACGCGTCCATCGGGAAGACCTGGTACTTCTTCGCTTCCGCGACGAACTTCGCACGCAGCTCCTTCACCTTCTGCGGGTTCTTCGCCGCGACGTCGTCCTCCTGGTTCCAGCTCTTGCGCAGGTCGTAGAGCTGGAAGACCTGCCGGTTGAGCGGATCGGGATTGGCGGGGCCGAACGCCTCCCACGGCGCGCGGTTGACCGCGGTGGACAGAAGCCATCCGTCGTCGTACAGCGCGTACTGGCCCATCATCTCGAAGTACTGCGTCTTGTGCCGCGACGGCGCCTTCGCGTTCTGCGCGTCGAACGTGTACGCGAAGCTCGTGCCCTCGATCGGCGCCTGCCGGATGCCGTCGACGTGCTCGGGCGCCTTCAGGCCGGCGGCCTCGAGGATCGTCGGCACGACGTCGATCACGTGGACGAACTGCTCGCGCAAACCTCCCTTGTCCTTGATGCGCGCCGGCCACGACACGACCATGTTCTGATTGATGCCGCCCAGCCGCGAGGCGTTCTGCTTGAACCAGTCGAACGGCGTGTCGAACGCCCAGGACCAGCCGGCCGACATGTGGTTGTACGTCGCCTCGGTGCCCCAGACGTCGTACCACTTCAACTGGACTTCGGCCGGCAGCATGTTGAGGCCGTTGAAGAACGCGACCTCGTTGGGCGTGCCGAGCGGCCCGCCCTCGGCGCTGGTGCCGTTGTCGCCGTGGATGTAGATGACGAGCGTGTTGTCGAGCCGGCCCAGGTCCTGGAAGGCCTGGATCACGCGGCCGATCTCGTGGTCGCTGTACGCGGCGTACGCGGCGTACACCTCCACCTGCCGGATGAAGAGCTTCTTCTCGTCGGCGGTGAGCGCGTCCCAGGGCTTGATGTGCTCCTTGGGCCACGGCGTGAGCTTGAGGTCCTTCGGGATCACGCCCAGCCGCTGCTGGTTCGCGAAAATGCGCTCGCGCAGCTTCTCGTAGCCGTCGTCGAACAGGTGCATCGCGCGAATCCGGTCGACCCACTCCTTGATCGGGTGGTGCGGCGCGTGCGTCGCGCCCGGCGCGTACTTGATGAAGATCGGCTTGCTCGGATCGGTCTGGTGGATGCGCGTCACGTAGTCGATGGCGTCGTCGGCCATCGCGGTCACGAGGTTCCACGTGCCGGGCGCCTTGCCTTCGAACGGATAGATCTGCGTCGTGTTGCGGAAGAGGTTGGGCTCCCACTGGTTGGCGTCGCCGCCGACGAAGCCGTAGAAGTACTCGAAGCCCATGCCGACCGGCCACTGGTCGAAGGGGCCCGCCTGGCTCGCCTGGAACGCGGGGACGTTGTGGTCCTTGCCGAACCACGCGGTCGAGTAGCCGTTGTCCTTGAGCATGCGGCCGATCGTCGCCTTGTCGCGCTCGATGATGCTGTTGTAGCCCGGGAAGCCGGTCGACTGCTCGGAGATCACGCCGAAGCCGACCGAGTGGTGGTTGCGGCCGGTGATCAGTGCCGCGCGCGTCGGCGAGCACAGCGCGGTCGAGAACATCCGCGTGTAACGCAGGCCCTCCTGCCCGATCCTGTCCATCGTCGGCGTCGGGATCACGCCGCCGAAGGTGCTCGGCACCGCGAAGCCCGCGTCGTCGGTGATGACCAGCAGC
>JAYRNW010000299.1:0-3245 GCA_041911995.1 Casimicrobiaceae bacterium
GCGAACATCGTCGAGAAGATGGTCGACGGCGCCGTCGCGAAGTTCCTGGCCGAGGTGACGCTGCTCGCCCAGCCGTTCGACAAGGGCGACGGCAAGCAGACGGTCGGAGAGCTCGTCAAGGCGTCCGGCGCGACCGTCCACGACTTCACGCTGTACGTGGTCGGCGAGGGCATCGAGAAGAAGAAGGACGACTTCGCCGCGGAGGTCGCGGCGATGGCCCGCGCCTGACGCGGGCGGCAGCACCCGCGCGCGGCGGGCGAAACCCCGCGCGCGCGGCGCAGTCGAAGCAGCACGCACGAGCGTCGTCCCTCGCGCCGTCGCGCGAGCCATCCCACGGGAGCCCCGCATGAACCCGCCCGCCGCCTCCGCCACGCCGCTTGTCACCGCCGCCGCGGCCGTCGAGCGCGCCGCGGGGCCCGCGTACCGGCGGATCCTGCTCAAGCTGTCCGGCGAGGCGCTGATGGGCGACGATCCCTACGGGATCGCGCGCGAGACGATCGACCGCATCGTCGCCGAGATCGGCGACGTGCTGCGCGCCGGCGTCCAGATCGCGATCGTGATCGGCGGCGGCAACATCTTCCGCGGCGTGGCGCCCGGCGCCGCCGGCATGGACCGCGCCACCGCCGACTACATGGGAATGCTCGCCACGCTGATGAACGCGCTGGCGCTGCAGGACGCGCTGCGCCGCGCCGGCGTCGAGTCGCGCGTGCAGTCGGCGCTGCGCATCGACCAGGTCGCCGAGCCCTACATCCGCGGCCGCGCGCTGCGGCACCTCGAGGAGGGCAAGGTCGTCATCTTCGCCGCGGGCACCGGCAACCCGTTCTTCACGACCGACACGGCGGCCGCGCTGCGCGGCCGCGAGATGGGCGTGGACATCGTGCTCAAGGCGACCAAGGTCGACGGCGTGTACACGGCCGACCCGGTCAAGGACGCCACGGCGCGCCGCTACCCGACGCTGACGTTCGACGAGGCGATCGTCAAGAACCTCAAGGTGATGGACGCGACCGCGCTCGCGCTGTGCCGCGACCAGAACATGCTGCTCAAGGTGTTTTCGATCTTCGTCCCGGGCGCGCTCAAGCGCGTCGTCATGGGAGGCGACGAGGGCACGCTGGTTCACTGCTGATGCTGCTGGAGGACGCATGATCAACGACGTCAAGAAGACGGCCGAACAGAAGATGGCGAAGTCGGTGGAGGCGCTCAAGCACGACCTGACGAAGATCCGCACCGGGCGCGCGCACACCGGCCTGCTCGACCACATCCACGTCGACTACTACGGCACGCCGACGGCGCTGACGCAGGTCGCGGGCGTCACGCTCGCCGACGCGCGCACGATCGCCGTGCAGCCGTGGGAGAAGAAGATGGTGCAGGTCATCGAGAAGGCGATCCGCGACTCCGACCTCGGCGTCAACCCCGCCACCAGCGGCGACGTCATCCGCATCCCGATGCCGGCGATGACCGAGGAGCGCCGCCGCGAGCTGACCAAGGTCGTGCACAAGGAGGCGGAGGCGGCGCGCATCGCCGTGCGCAACATCCGCCGCGACGCCAACGAGCACCTGAAGAAGCTCATGAAGGACAAGCTGTGCTCCGAGGACGACGAGCGCCACGCGCTGGTCGACCTGCAGAAGCTCACCGACCGCTTCATCGCCGACATCGACCACGTGATGCAGGCGAAGGAAGCGGATCTGATGGCGATCTAGGGCGCCCGGCCCGCGGTGCACGCGAACGTGTTCACGAGCTCGACTGCCGGAGTCCCCGATGCCCGCGCGGTGCCGCGGCACGTCGCGATCATCATGGACGGCAACGGCCGCTGGGCGAAGCAGCGGCTGCTGCCGCGCGTCGCCGGCCACCGCAAGGGCGTCGAGGCCGTGCGCGCGACGGTTCGCGCGGCGATCGAGCGCGGCGTCGAGTACCTGACGCTGTTCGCGTTCTCGAGCGAGAACTGGCGGCGGCCCGCCGAGGAGGTCTCGCTGCTGATGGACCTGTTCCTGCGCGCGCTCGAGCAGGAGGTCGCGAAGCTGCACGACAACGGCATCCGCTTCAGGGTCGTCGGCGACACGGCGCGGTTCCCGGCGCGCATCCGCGAGCTGATTGCCGCCGGCGAGGCGCTCACCGCGCGCAACGCGAAGCTGACGCTGACGATCGCCGCCAACTACGGCGGGCGGCGCGACATCGTGCAGGCCGCGCAGCGCTACTTCGCCGACCACCCGGAAGCGGCCGCGGGGCCGCCGGTCGCGCCCGAGGCGCTCGAGCCCTACCTCGCGATGAGCTACGCGCCCGAGCCGGACCTCTTCATCCGTACCGGCGGCGAGCAGCGGATCTCCAACTTCCTGCTGTGGCAACTCGCGTACACCGAGCTCTGCTTCACCGACCTGCTGTGGCCCGACTTCGACGCCGCCGCGCTGGACGCCGCGTTCGCGTCGTACCGCAACCGCGAGCGTCGCTTCGGGCGCACGAGCGAGCAGGTGCAGGCGGCGCAGGGCGCGTGACGCGCGTCGCGGGTCGATGCTGAAGACGCGGATCGCGACGGCGCTGGTGCTGATCCCCGCGGTGCTGGCGGCGCTGTTCCTGCTGCCGCCCGTCGCGTGGGGGGGCGTGACGCTCGCCGTGCTCGGCATCGCCGCGTACGAGTGGGCGCACCTGACGGGATTCGCGCCGCGGCGCCGTACGGCCGTGATCGGCGGCACGCTGCTGATCGGCGTGCTGCTGCTGTTCTCGCCGCTGGCGGGCTTCGCGCGCGGCTGGCCCGGCCCGGTGGTCGTCGCCGCGTGCGGCGCGGCCGCCGCATTCTGGCTGCTGGCCGCGCCCGCGTGGGTGATCCGGCGCTGGCCCACGCAGCGGCCGCTGCCGATGCTCGTGCTCGCGTGGGTCGTGCTGATCGGCGCGTGGGTCGCGCTGGTCGAGCTGCAGGCGCGCTCGCCATGGCTCGTGCTCGCCGCGATGGCGATCGTGTGGATCGCCGACACCGCCGCGTATTTCACCGGCCGCGCGTTCGGCCGCCGCAAGCTGGCGCCGCTGGTGAGTCCCGGCAAGACGTGGGAAGGGGTCTACGGCGCGTGGGCCGCGGTCGCGCTGTACGCGCTGGCGCTCGTCCCGTACGCTGGCGCGGCCGGCTACGGCGGCGCGACCACGCCGGCCGCCGGCGCCCGCGGGGTCGGGTTCGTCGTCGGCGGCGCGGCGGTGGCGGGGGGCGGCGCTCTCGTCGAGTCGCTGCGGGAGCGCCCCGCCGGCGTCGAGGCCAGCGGCGC
>JAYRNW010000300.1:0-8488 GCA_041911995.1 Casimicrobiaceae bacterium
CCGTCGATCAACGTCAACCGCTCCGGCACGCGCCGCGAGGAGCTGCTGCTCAAGCCCGACATCCTGCAGAAGGTGTGGATCCTGCGGAAGCTGCTCTACCCGATGGACGAGCTCGAGGCGATGGAATTCCTGCTCGACAAGGTCAAGGCGACCAAGACCAACAACGAGTTCTTCGAGAGCATGCGGCGTGGGTAAATCACCGGGGTGCGCTTCGCGCGGCCCGGTGATTTCCCCCCGATCGAAGTCAGCACGATCGGCTTCGGGCGGCCGGGCGCCGATCGTGCGGAAAAAGCCGGAAGCGCGTCGATCACATGCCGGCTTCGCCGGCCGTTCGGTAACGCGCGCTTGCGGGCTGAATGCCCCTTCGAGCCGTTCGCCGTGCCGCGATTGGCCCGAGAGGCGGCCCCAAAACCCGTAACCGGTTGTTTGCAAAGCCGTTTTCGACCCCGCCTTGCAACGCAGCCCCGCCGCCCCGACCTTGTGCGATGCGGCGAAATCGGCGATAATTCAAGGCTTTCCGCCACGCCCGGCGCCGCGCCGGGCACCAAGGCGGCCACCAGGGACGGCGCGTCCGCGAGCACGACCACCGCGGGCAAGCGGGTCCGGCACCGGAGAGGACACGATGAAGGAAGGCATCCACCCGAAGTACGCCGAAGTGCAGGTCACCTGCAGCTGCGGCAACCAGTTCACGACGCGCTCGACGGCGTCGAACAAGGCGCTGCACATCGAAGTGTGCTCGAACTGCCACCCGTTCTACACGGGCAAGCAGAAGGTGATGGACACCGCGGGCCGCATCGACAAGTTCCGCCAGCGCTACGGGACCAAGGCCGGCGGTGCGGCGAAGCCCGCCGCCTGATCGCCCGCCGCATCGCGACGCAAAAGGCAGCTTCGGCTGCCTTTTTCGTTCCGGGTGGTAGCATCGACAGGTTCCCCGCCGCAGCATGCGCCCCCCTCGCCCCTACGTCCCCGAGCCGGTCGACCCCGAAGCGGTCAGCCCGGCTGCGCCCTGGCGCACGTTCAAGCAGCTGGGGCTCGTGCTGCTGTGCGCGGCGTGGGTCGCGCTGGGCATCGCCGGCCACGACCCGTGGAAGACCGAGGACGCGACGTCCATCGGCGTAGCCGCCGAGATGGCGCAGCGCGGCGACTACGTCGTGCCCACGCTGGCCGGCGAGCCGTACGTGCCGCACCCTCCGCTCGCGTACATCGGCGGCGCGCTCGCCATCGTCGCGTTCGCGCCGCCGCTGCAGACGCACAACGCCGCGCGGCTGATCGTCGGCGTCGCGCTCGCGATCGTCCTCGTCGCGACCGCGTTCGCGAGCCGCGAGCTGAACGGCCGCGCCTACCGCTGGCTGCCCGTGCTGATCCTCGTCGGCAGCATCGGGTTCTGGGACCGCGCGCACGTGCTGTCGCCCGAGCTCTTCCTGACCGTCGGCGTCGCGGTCGGGCTCTACGGGTTCGCGCTCGCGCTGCGCCGCCCGGTGTGGGGCGGCGTCGCGCTCGGCGTGGGCGCGGCGGTCGCGTTCGTGGGCCGGGGCCTGCTGGGCCCGCTGTGGCTCGCGGCGACGGCGCTGATCCTGCCGCTGTGCGGGCCCGAGTGGCGCAATCGCGCGTACGCGGCCACGCTCGCCGTCGCGGTCGGCGTCGCGATCGCCGGCGCGCTGCCGTGGCCGCTCGCGCTGCACGCGCGCGACCCGGCGCTGTTCGCGCAATGGTGGGGGGCGGAGTCGATCGGCCGCTACGTCGCATTCGCCGGCGACGGCGACGCGTTGCCGACGTACTACCTCCGGAACCTGCTGTGGTTCGCGTGGCCGTCCCTGCCCCTGATCGTCTGGCTGCTGTGGCTGCGCGGCCGCGGCTTCAACGGCGGCATGCGGGAGCCCGGCGTCGTGATCCCGGGCGTGCTCGCGCTCGTGGCGATCGCGAGCCTGCTCGCGATGCCCGACGCGCGGCTCGCCAACGCGCTGCCGCTGCTCGTGCCGCTCGCGCTGCTCGCGGCGCTCGAGGTGGACTCGCTGCGCCGCGGCTTCTCCGGCGCGCTCGACTGGTTCGGCATCCTCACGTTCGGGCTGCTGGCGCTGCTCATGTGGGCGCTGTGGATCGACGCCTACACGGGCGGGATGCCGGCGAACGTCGCGCGGATGTTCCGCGACACGGAGGTCGGGTACCGGCCGTCGTTCCACCTGGGCACGATGCTCGCGGCGACCGGCCTCACGGTGCTGTGGTTCATGCTCGTGCGGCCGGCGCGCCGGTCGAACCGCCGCGCGATCCTCAACTGGGCGGCCGGCGTCACGCTGATCTGGGGCCTGCTCACGACGATCTGGCTGCCGTACCTCGACTCGCGCCGGACGTACCGCTGGACCGTGGAGAACGTCGCGATGCGCGTGCCGCGCGACGCCTGCGTGGCGAGCCGCGGGCTGGGCGAGCCGCAGCGCGCGCTGTTCCGTTACTTCGCGGCGATGAAGACCGTCCGCGAGGAAGTGCAGCCGGTCTACGACTGCGACTACCTGCTCGTGCAATATGGCGCGCATGCCGGCGCGCCGCCGGAGCTGCCGGGCTGGAAGCCGATCTGGTCGGGCGGGCGGCGCGGCGACGACACCGAGCGCTTCGTGCTCTACCGGAGGACGCCGTGAAGTTCATCGACGAAGCGACGATCGAGGTCGTGGCCGGCGACGGTGGCGACGGCGCCGCGTCGTTCCGCCGCGAAAAGTACGTGCCGCGCGGCGGGCCCGACGGCGGCGACGGCGGCCGCGGCGGCAGCATCTTCGCGGTCGCCGACCGCAACATCAACACGCTGATCGACTACCGCTACGCGCGCATTCACCGCGCGAAGCGCGGCGAGAACGGCCGCGGCGCCGACCAGTACGGCCGCGGCGCCGACGACATCGTGCTGCGCATGCCGGTCGGCACCGTCATCACGGATGCCGACACCGGCGAGCGCATCGCCGACCTCGCCACCGACGGCGCGCGTGCGCGGGTCGCCAAGGGCGGCAAGGGGGGCTTGGGCAACCTGCACTTCAAGTCGAGCACCAACCGCGCGCCGCGGCAGTTCACGAAGGGCGAGGAAGGCGAGCAGCGGCGGCTGCACCTCGAGCTCAAGGTGCTCGCCGACGTGGGCCTGCTCGGCCTGCCCAACGCCGGCAAGTCGACGCTGATCCGCGCGGTCTCGGCGGCGCGCCCGAAGGTCGCCGACTATCCGTTCACCACGCTCGCGCCGAACCTCGGCGTCGTGCGCACCAGCGACGCGAAGAGCTTCGTCGTCGCGGACATCCCGGGGCTGATCGAGGGCGCCGCCGACGGCGCGGGCCTGGGCCACCGGTTCCTGCGCCACCTCGCGCGCACGCGGCTGCTGCTGCATCTCGTCGACCTGGCGCCGCTCGACCCCGAGGCCGACCCGGTGCGCGACGCGCGCGCGATCGTCAAGGAACTGAAGCGCTACGACGTCGCGCTGTACGAGAAGCCGCGCTGGCTGGTGCTGACGAAGATGGACCTGATTCCCGACGACGAGCGCGCGCAGCGCGTGGCCGCGTTCGTCAAGGCGTATCGCCGCAAGGGGCCGGTGTTCGCGATCGCCGCGATCAGCGGCGAAGGATGCCGCGAGCTCACCTACGCGATCCAGGCGTGGCTCGACGCGCATCCGAAGGAGGACGCGATCGAGGCGCCGGCCGCCGACGCGGCGCCCGTCGTCGTGTCGCCCGCGCCGGTGCGCGCGCGCCGGCGCCGGACCGGAAGCGCGGAAACATGAGCCCGCCGGGCCGTCCCAACGGCGAATTGCCCCGGAGCGCGACAGCGCGGAGGATAGTCCAATGACCGCGGTCGTCGGGCAGGCGAAGCGCCTCGTCGTCAAGGTCGGGTCGAGCCTCGTCACCGACGAAGGGCGCGGCCTCGACCATGCGGCGGTCGCGCGCTGGGCCGAAGAGATCGCGCGGCTCAAAGGGGGCGGCCGCGAGGTGGTGCTGGTGTCGTCCGGCGCCATCGCCGAGGGCGTGAAGCGGCTGGGCTGGAGCGCGCGCCCGCGCGCGATCCACGAGCTGCAGGCCGCCGCCGCCGTCGGCCAGATGGGCCTCGTGCAGGCGTACGAGACGGCGTTCGCGAAGTTCGGCCTGCACACGGCGCAGGTGCTGCTGACGCACGAGGACCTGGCCGACCGCCGCCGCTACCTCAACGCGCGCACGACGCTGCGCACGCTGCTCGCGCTTTCGGTGATCCCGATCATCAACGAGAACGACACCGTCACGACCGACGAGATCCGCGTCGGCGACAACGACACGCTGGGCGCGCTCGTCGCGAACCTGATCGAGGCCGACGTCCTCGTGCTGCTGACCGACCAGCAGGGCCTGTACACGGCCGATCCGCGGCGGCACCCCGGCGCGACGTTCGTGCACGAGGCCCGCGCCGGCGATCCGGCGCTCGAGGCGATGGCGGGCGGCGCGGGCAGCGCGCTCGGGCGCGGCGGCATGCTCACCAAGGTGCTCGCCGCCAAGCGCGCCGCGCGGTCGGGCGCATCGACGGTCATCGCGTGCGGCCGCGAGCCGGACGTGCTGACGCGCCTCGCGGCCGGCGAGGCCGTCGGCACCGCGCTGGTCGCGCCGCCGGTGTCGCTCGCCGCGCGCAAGCAGTGGCTCGCCGACCACGTGCAACTGGCCGGCCGCCTCGTGCTCGACGCCGGCGCGGTGCGCGCGCTCGCCTCCGAGGGCAAGAGCCTGCTGCCGATCGGCGTGGTCGCGGTCGAGGGCGACTTCGACCGCGGCGAGGTCGTCGGCTGCTACGCGCCCGACGGCCGCGAGATCGCGCGCGGCCTCGTCAACTACGGCGCGCAGGACGCCGCGAAGATCCTGCGCCGACCGTCCTCCGAGATCGAGGCGATCCTGGGCTACGTCGACGAGGCCGAGCTGATCCACCGGGACAACCTGGTGCTGCTCGGCTGAAGTCCGCCGGGCGCTTCACGGCTGTCGGCGCATTCGTGGCGTTCGGCCGCCGCCCCGGAGCGGCGCGCGCCTGCCGCGCGTATGATCGCAATTGCCCGCGTCACCGCGACTCCGCCACCATGATGAGCCGTTCCGCCCGCTCCTCCCTGCTCGCCGTCGCCGGCCTGGCGCTCGTCGCCGTGGCGCCCGCCGGCGCCGCAGCGACGATGCAGCCCGGCTTGTGGGAGCTGTCGATGACCGTCACGATCGACGGCAAGCCGCAGACGGTGCCGGCCGCACGCGAGTGCGTGTCGCAGAAGGACATCGACCAGGGCGACCGGATCCTGCCGCGGCCCGCCGGCGCGTGCCGGCTGTCCAACGTCAGGCGGACGGCCGAGCGCGCGACCTACGACCTGAACTGCACGGAGAACACGATCGTCACGAGCGGCCGCGCGGACATCGCGTTCGCGGCCGACCGCTACGACGGCAAGGTGGACCTCGTGATGGCGGACAAGGGGGTCTCGCTGCCGTTCACGATGGCGATCAACGCGCGGCGCCTGGGCGACTGTGCGAAGTAGCGGCTGTAGATCGGGCGCGCTTCGCGTACCCGATCTACAGCCGAAGCAGTTTGCGCGGAAAGCTTGGGGCGGCCCGGCGCTTTCCTCGTAGAAAAGGCACGAAGCGCGCGGATCGCAGGTCGCTGCGCTCCCCGCTCAGTGGCGCGCGTATGCGAGCTGAACGCCCAATGCGAAGGTCACTTCGCCGGCGGGGCGAAGGGCTCGGCGTAGGACTCCGGCATCTCGGGATGCGGGACGCCGTACAGGCGCTGGCGGCGCGTCTGCGGCTTCGCGTGCAGGAAGCGCTCGAGCTCGAGCAGCGCGCGGCGGTACGACTCGCGCTTGAACTCGATCACCGTCTCCAGCGGTATCCAGTATTCGTGCCAGCGCCACGCGTCGAACTCGGGATGCTCGGTCGCGCGCAGGCTCACGTCGTTGTCGCGGCCGACGAGCCGCAGCAGGTACCAGATCTGCTTCTGGCCGCGGTAGCTGCCGCGCCACTCGCGCTTGATCCAGTGCTGCGGCACGTCGTAGCGCAGCCATTCCCGCGTGCGGCCGAGAACCTTGACGTGCCGGGGTTCGAGACCGACCTCCTCGCGCAATTCCCGGTACATCGCCTGTTCGGGCGTTTCACCGGCGTTGATGCCACCTTGCGGAAATTGCCAGGAGTGCTCGCGAATCCTCTTGCCCCAGAAAACCTGGTTCTTGGCGTTGACGATGACGATGGCGACGTTCGGGCGATAGCCGTCACGGTCCAGCATCGGTCCCACCCTGATGCGTATGAAGTTGGAACGATTGTTGCACAGTCGCCCCGGCGCTGCAAAGGCGTCAGCGGGCGCGCGGCAGCGACTCCACGGGCGTCACCGGCAGCGTGAGCGTCCGGTCGCGGCGCACCAGCAGGACCGCGAGCGAACGGCCGATGGCGTCGGCCCCGAGCAACCGCTGCAGCGCATCGATGTCCGGGACCGGCGTCCCGTCGAGCGCGACGATGACGTCGCCGCGGGCGAGCCCGGCCGCAGCGGCCGGCGAGCCGCGCTCGATCGTCTCGATCCGCACGCCCGACTCGCGCGGCAGTCCGAAGTGCCGGACGACGCGGCGCGGCAGCGGCAGCGTCTGCCCACCCACGCCGAGCCGCGCACGGCGCACGCGGCCGTCGCGGATCAGCGCGCTCGCGACGCGCTCGGCGGTCGACGCGGCGATGGCGAAGCACAGGCCCTGCGCGGCGCGGACCACCGCCGTGTTCACGCCGATGACGTCGCCGCGCGCGTCGACCAGCGGGCCGCCGGAATTGCCGGGGTTGAGCGACGCGTCGGTCTGCAGCACGTTGTCGAGCAGGCGTCCGGTCTGCGCGCGCATCGAGCGCCCGAGCGCGCTCACGATGCCGGCGGTGACCGTGTGCTGGAAGCCCAACGGGCTGCCGACCGCGATCGCCACCTGCCCGACGCGCACGCCCGCCGAGTCGCCGAAGCGAACCCACGCGAGGTCGCCGACGGCGATCGCCAGCACCGCGAGGTCGGAATCCGGGTCGTCGCCGACGATCCGCGCGGAGGCCGTCCGGCCGTCGGGAAGCGTGACCTCGATCGCGGCCGCGCCGCTCGCCACGTGGCTGTTGGTGACGAGGTAGCCGTCGGGTGTGATCAGGAAGCCCGAGCCCGACCCGTCGCCGCCGCGCCGCCGCTCGACGCGCACGTGCGCGACGGCGGGCGCGACGCGCGCCACCGCACCCGTCACGGCGCGCGAGTACGCGTCGAGCAGGACGGCGTCGTCGGGTGGAGCCTCGCGCGCCGCGGGGGGACCGGGGTCGCGGGGCAGGTCGAGCGGCATGGGCTGCAGGTGGCGCCGGCGTGCGGCCGTTTCAAGCCGAAGGCGCGGGCCTCGATCTCGATTAACCATGAAGCTATGAAGGAATAATCCTACGCCGTCCGCGGGTTGAGAGCGGCACCGCGTTCGGGGACAATGGACCGCCTCAGGACCCGCCCGCCCTCGCAGGTGACGGCCTCGCCGGTCGCCGGCGCGCCAATCCGGCGCGGTTGACCTGCCGCAAGAACCCGCCGGCTCCCGCAAGGCACACTCGCCGCTGTGACGCCCCCCGTGACTGCGAACCTCCCCGCCCTCGCCTTCGACGCCGACCTGGTCGCCAAGTACGACCAGTTCGGGCCGCGCTACACGTCGTACCCGACCGCCGACCGCTTCCACGACGGCTTCGGTCCCGCGCAATACGTGGAGGCGCTCACTGCGCGCAACCACGAGCGGCCGGACCAGCCGCTGTCGCTGTACGTGCACCTGCCGTTCTGCAACACCATCTGCTACTACTGCGCGTGCAACAAGGTCCTCACCAAGGACCACGGCCGGTCCGCCAAGTACATCCGCTACGTCGACCGCGAGATCGCGCTGGTGAGCGCGCTGATCGAGGGCGAGCCGCCGGTCGTGCAGCTGCACTGGGGCGGCGGCACGCCGACGTTCCTTTCGCGCGACGAGATGGCGACGCTGATGGCCGCGCTGCGCGCGCGCTTCGCGCTCGCCGCCGACGCGGAAGTGTCGATCGAGGTGGACCCGCGCAAGGTCGAGCCCGACACGATCGTGTTCCTGGGCGAGCTGGGCTTCAACCGGCTGTCGGTCGGCATCCAGGACTTCGACCCCGACGTGCAGGCGGCGGTGAACCGCGTGCAGAGCGAGGCCGAGACGCGCGCTGTGATGGACGCCGCGCGCCGGTCGGGCTTCGTGTCGGTCAACGCCGACCTGATCTACGGCCTGCCGAAGCAGACGGTCGCGGGCTTCTCGGCGACGCTCGACCGCGTGATCGACGCGTCGCCCGACCGCATCGCGCTGTACAGCTACGCGCACGTGCCGCACCTGTTCAAGCCGCAGCGGCGCATCGCGCTCGCCGACCTGCCGCCGCCGCAGGCGAAGCTCGCCATTCTGGCGCTCGCGATCGAGAAGCTGACGGCCGCCGGCTACGTCTACATCGGCATGGACCACTTCGCGAAGCCCGGCGACGAGCTCGCCGTCGCGCAGCGCGAGCGCAAG
>JAYRNW010000301.1:0-1700 GCA_041911995.1 Casimicrobiaceae bacterium
GAGTCAGAGCGGTCATTGGCCATCTCCTGAGCAATTGACGGTTTGGCGATCATCAATTTACCCAGAAGACCCAGTGGCCGCTCGCCTACCCCTGACGGGACCGGCGAGCAGCCAGTGTCGGAAAATTACTAAACGAACTCATCCAGCGGATAGTCGATGTCATGGCAGATGCGTCGGCGGCCGCTTGGCTGATGGCTACGGCTCCGGATCCGTCGCCGTCGCGGGAACGTCCTTCTTCTTCTCCGCCGGCTGGAACAGCACGGCGAACAGCGACGCCAGCACGAGGCCGAGCGCGACGAACTCGGTCGGGCCCGGGCGCTCGCCCAAGATCAGCATGCCCGCGAACACGCCGACGACGGGCACCGGCAGCGACGACAGCGACGAGACGGCGACCGGCAGCGTGCGCGCGAGCGTGAACCACGCCCAGTGCGCGAGCGTGCCGGCGAGGAAGATGTTGTAAAGAATCGCGAACCACGTGCCCGCCGACACGTGCAGGACGTACGACGGCGGGTGCGGGTCGAAGAACGGCGCCATCACGACCAGCGGCAGCCAGCCCAGCAGCATCATCCAGCCCGACAGCGTGTTCTGCGCGATCGGCGGCTTCCACTTGCGCAGCATGACGGTGCCGCACGCCCACAGGATCGCGGCGGCGAGGATCATCAGCGCGCCGGTCGGCGTCGCGCGGATGTGGCGGATGTCCTCGCCCAGCAGCACGACCATGCCGAGCATGCCGAGCGCGAGACCCACGGCCTTGCGGCGGTTGAGCGGCTCGTGCAGCACGAGCATCGCGATCAGCGTCGCCCAGATCGGCATCGTGTACGCGATGATCGCGCTGCGTCCCGCGGGGAGCTGCTGGACGCCGAACAGCACGAAGCCGTTCCAGCCGGCGATGTTGAAGAACGCGAGCGCCACGACGCGCCCCCACCACGCGCGCGGCACGCGGATCGAATCGCCGCTCCACTTGGCGACGGCCAGCATGCCGAGCGCGGCGAACGGCAGCGTGAGCGAGCGGAACGTGAGCGGTGCCAACTCCGTCACCCCCATCTTGAGGACGGGCCAGTTGCAGCCCCAGACGAGCGTCAGGATCGCGATCGGCGCGAACGCGTGCGCGAGCGGGTGCCGGCCGGCCGCGGGCGCGGTCATCCGCGCTCGCGCGTCGGCAGCGTCTCGCCGAACTTGGACTGATGCAGCGCGCGTGCCTGCGTGACCCAGCCGTCGCGGCGGATGCGGCCGGGGAACTCGGGCAGCTTCGCGTCGAACTCGTCGATGTCGCGCTCGGACCAGCGCGCGATGTGCCGGTACGTGGTCACGCCCAGCTGGTGCAGCATCCGTTCGAGCACGGGGCCCACGCCGACGATCAGCTTGAGGTCGTCCGGCGCGTTCGGCCCGTCGAGCAGCGGCGGCAGCGCGTTGTCCTCGAGCGCCACGACGATGTCGCGGTAGCGCGCCGTCTCCGCGCGCGCCTGCGCGCATTCGCCGAGCAGGCGCCGGCGGTCCTCGGCGAACGCGACGAGCTGCACGCGCTCGGCGGCCGCCGCGGCGGCCGCCCGCCGCAGCGACGCGTTCTCGGCCTCGAGGCTGCGCGCGACGCGCGCGCGCTCGAACACGGCTCCGTCATCGGCGACGGCGGCGGACGGGGCGGGCGGGGCGGGCGCCGTGGCGGCGGGCTCGGGCGCCGGAGGCGCCGGCGGCGGCTCGGC
>JAYRNW010000302.1:0-24763 GCA_041911995.1 Casimicrobiaceae bacterium
CGCGTCGGCGCGCCGACCGGCAACTCAATCCCCCGAATCGCCCCCGCCGCCACCCGACCCGTCGCCGCCGCCCGACCCGTCGCCGCCGCCGTCGCCGCCGCCACCGCCGCCGCCGCCGCTGGTCGTCGCGGCCGGCGCCTGGTGCACGACGAACACTTCGCCGCCGATCGTGATGGCGCCGCTTCGCGCGTCGGGGCCGGTGTTGTCCTGCGCCGCGTACTCGACCTGCCCGGTGCCGCTGCGCGTCGCGGCGGTCACCGAGAGCCAGTCGCGGCTGCTCTCGGCGTTCCACGTGCAGTCGGTGGTCGGCGCCGTGACGGCGACGAAGTTCGCCGTCCGGTTGGCGGCGATCTGGTCGGTCGTGCGCGCGAGCTTTACCTTGGAGCACGCCACGACCTGCGCCAATCCAGCCTGGCGCACGGAGATCTGCGCCGGCGCCAGGCCGGTTGGGGTGACCGTCACCTGCGCGAAGCGCTCGGCGGTCGCGCCGTTGCCACCGGTGCTCACGGCGAGCGTGCCGCTGCCGGTTCCGCTCGCCGGCGAGATCGTCGCCCACCCCTGGTCGCTCCCCGCGTTCCACTTGCAGCCGTCGGCCACGCTGACGGAGACCGTCGTCGTCGACCCGGCGGACGCCGGCGCGAGCGACGGCGGATCCAGCGTCACCGTGCACTGCGCAGCCGACTTCACGACGGTCTGCGCGACCGGCCCGGCGTTGTTCCAGCCGTAGGGGTCGGGCGCGCCGCTCGGCGCGCCGATCGAGCTCGCGAAGTTGAGCGTCTGCGACTCCGTCGGCGCCTGTCCGGTGACGGTGAGCTTCAGCACGCCGCCCGCCGGCATGACGGCGACCACCACACCCTTGCGCAGCTCGTCCGCGGTGAGCGCGGCCGGGGTCGGGCACTGCGCGCCGTTGTACGCGAAGCACTGCACGGCCCACGTCACTTCCTTCGGCAGCGCGGCGACGATCGTCGCGCCGTTCGCGCCGCCCGGCCCGGCGTTGCCGTACCAGTACTCGGCGTTGAGCGCCTCGCCGGCGTTGACGGAGTCCTTCGGATACGTGTTGAACGCCTGCAGGTCGCCGCCCTGCTGCGACGAGGACGGCGAGCAGAACGCCACGCCTTCGTACACGTAGCCGAAGAAGCGCACGTTGCGGTAGATGTCGATCCAGTTCGGCGTGAACCGGTGGTTGGGATCGGTGCGCGACGAGGTGGGGCCGACGTCGAACGCGCGGAAGACCGGGTAGTAGCCGGCCGCGCAGTCCGCGGGCGACGGCTGCTGGCCGCCCGTGCACAGGTAGGGCGAGGCCGGCGACACCGTCAGCGACGGGCACGTCGTGCCCGACGGCGCCGCGAAGAACGCGGCGTTCCCCGGCAGATTGCTTTTCTCCATCGCCCAGTCGACGGCCGGGTCCTGGCTCGGGTTCTTCGCGATCAGCGAGTTCTTCTCCGCCTCGTCGGCCGTGTAGAAGTGGCTGTTCCAGCGCGACGAGAAGAATCGGTACACGGGCTTCGCCGTCGCCGGCGCGTCCGCTTGCGTGAGCCACGCGCTCCACGCGCGGCCGGTGCGCTGCCAGCCCTTCACGTTGGTGCCGGCGTCCAGCGCCGCCGCTTCCTCCGGGAACGCCGTGATGAAGTAGTGGGCGAGCGCGATGGCGGGATTGACGTACTCGATCACCGGCGTCGCGTTCTGCGCGAACACGGTGTTGCGCCGGTCGTTCAACGGGAGCCAGCTCGAGGACGCCTGCAGCCGCGGCACCGCGAGCTGCTGGTAGAAGTTCTGCCCCCACGTGACCACGCCGCCGCCGGCCGTCACGCCGAGCGAGTGCCCCGGCCCGGCCGCGACGCCGACGAGCCCGTCCATGCGCGGCTCGCGTCCCGGCGCCAGCCGGTCGCGCTCGCCGACCTTGGAGCCGATGCCCCACGACCGTCCGCGATACGGACTGGCCGCATCCTTGCGCGACAGCGCGAGCACGTGCCCCGCCACCGAGACGAGTTGCGCGCCGTCGAGCTCGGCCACGCGCACCGGCGCGAACTTCGGCGACGCCGAACCCGGCGTCAGGCCCCACGCGTACGCGGTCCCATCCGTGAGTATCGCCACCGAGTAGTCGTTGCCGGCCGCGATCGTCGCGACGTTCTTGAGTACGTCGACCTTGACCGGCGCCGACGGTGTCGCCGCCGAGTTGTTGCCGAGCTGGCCCTTGCCATTTTCCCCCCAGCCCCACACCGTTCCGTCGCTGCGCAGCACGAGGAAGTGCCGCTGGCCGGCGGCGACGGCGTTCACGTCGGCGAAGCCGAAGTCGCTGCCGGGACAGCCGGAGTTCGGGATGCACGCGATCGTCGCGCGCTTGCCACCGGTGAGGCCGATGATGCCCATGCTGTTGGTGGCCGCGGCGCGCACGTCGGCGAGCCCCGGCACCGCCTGGGCTGTCGTCACCGCGTCGGCGACGCCCGGCACCGCCTTGGCCGTCGTCATGGCGGCGGTGACGCCCGGCACCGTCGCTCCCCATCCATAGACGACGCCGTCCTCGCGCACGGCGACCGCGTTGAGCGTCCCGCCGGCGATCGCGACGAAGCGTCCGGAAAGTCCCGCCACCGCATGCGGCGACGGCGTCGACGTCGTCGTGTTGTTGGGATCGTTGCCGCCCCACGCCCACACGCTGCCGTCGGTCTTGAGCGCGATCGATTCGGTGGCGGACGATGCAACGGCGGTGACCGCCGCAATGCCCGGCACCGGCACCGGCGTGCGCGTCTCGAGGATGTCGCCCAGCCCCAGCGAGCCCAGCTCGTTGGTCCCCGCGCCGTACACGCGGCCCAGCTTGTCGACGATGAAGTTGCTGTCGCCGGCGGCCGCGCTCGCGAGCGCGAACCACGGCGGCAGCACGAGCTTCACCGGTGTGGCCACCGGGCTCGCGTGACCGAGGCCGAGCTGTCCCTTCTCGTTCTGGCCCCAGCCCCACAGCGTGCCGTCGGTGGCGACCGCCATCGACACCGACTCGCCGGTCATGACGAAGGCGACGTCGACCGGAACGTTCGCCTTGGCCGGCGACTGCCCGTTCGACGCGTTGCCGTCGCCCAGCCGGCCCGACGCCGGCGAGCCCCAGCCCCACACCGTATGGTCGTTCTTGAGCGCGAACGTGTTGCTGCCGCCGGCCGTCACGCTGCGCACGTTGGCGATCGGCGCGAGCACCGGCGTCGTGCTCTTGTTGGGCGGGATGAAGAAGTTGTCGCCCCACAGCCAGACCTTGCCGTCCGCGTCGACCGCCGCCGCGTGGCCGGCGGCTGCCGCGATGCTCACGATGAATGGCAGGCCGGTCACCTTGACCGGCGTCAGCTGGATCGCGCCGGTCGCGACGCCGAGCTGGCCCGCGTCGTTGCGACCCCACGCCCACACGGTGCCGTCGGTCTTCAGCGCCAGGCTGAACGAGTCGCCCGCCGCGACCGCGGCGACGCCGGCGAGGCTCAACTGGACCGGGCGCGTCTTCTGCAATTGCGTGCCGTCGCCGACCTCGCCGTACGTGTTGACGCCCCACGCCCAGATGCGGCCGTTCTTGTCGAGCGCGAGCGTGTGCGACGAGCTGCCCACCGTCGCGGCGACGATGTCCTTGAGGCCGGAAATCCTGCCGGGGACCGAGCGTGACACGCCGGTGCCGTCGCCCAGCGCCTTCAGGCTGTTGTCGCCCCACGACCACAGCGAGCCGTCGTTGCGCACGACGGCGTTGAAGCCGGCGCCGGCGCCACCCGTGGCAGCGCCGACCACCGCGCCCGTGACGGGATCGCCCGGATTCGGCGCTGCCGCGGCGACCGTAGTCTTCACCGAGGCCGTGTCCGCGCACGCGACGCCGGTGTAGTCGCAGACGTGCCAGTACCAGCTCACGTCGACCGGCGTCGACCCGGTATTGGCCGGCACGACGATCGCACTTGGCGTGTACCCGCTCACCGTCGCGCCCACGCTCGAATTCGAGTACGGCGCCACGCCGCTTGCCCCGACGCCCTGCAGCGTCGCGTAGATGCCGTTGGGCGCGGGGTTCGGGCACGTCAGGCGGACGACGACGTTACCGCCTGCGGACGGCAGCGTCGGGTTGTCGATGGCGGCAAAGCACCCGGACGGTGGCTTCGGCCCCGCCGCGGCCGCAGGCACGATGGCGTTGATCGGACTGGACGGGAAGCTCGCGCAGGCGGTGGCGTTGCACACCTGCACGCGGTAGCCCGACACGACCGCGGTTGGGCCGTTGTTGGGGCCGAGCTTCGAATTGCTGGCCGGCGTGTCGGTCCAGCTCGCGCTGGTGTTCACGTTGCCGGCGCCGTCGCGCGTCCAGCTGTACGCCAATCCGCCGGACGGTGTGCAGTTCGTGACGGCAAGCGCGGCATTGCCGCCGCTCGCCGTGGGAAACGTATAGTCGCTGGTCGAGCCGTTGAGCGTCACCATGCAGTTGGCGGGCGTCGTCGGCGGCGGCGCGGCAGGCACGGTCGCCGTGTAGGGCGTTGCCGGGAACGACGCGCAGTAGGAGGGGCCGTTGCAGACGGTGACGCGGTAGCTCGTCGTCTTGTCGACGCTGCCGTTGTTCGGCCCGAGCAGGGGATTGACCGCGGGGGTGTCCGACCACGTCGCGGCGCTGCTCGCGCCGCTCACCCCGTTGCGGCTCCAATCGAAGGTCAGGCCGTTGCCCGGCGTGCACGAACCCACGGCCAGCGTGACCGACCCGCCGCTCGACGGCAGCGTGATGTTGCCGGAGGTTCCGTTCAGCGTGACCACGCAGCCGGTCGGCGGGGTCGGGACTTGTCCGGCCACCGTCACGGTGACCGTATTCGTGTCGATGCAATAGAAGCGCGAAGAATCGCAGACGTGCCAGTACCAGCTCTTGGTGACGGGTGTCGGCGTCGCATTGGCATTGAGGTGAAAGCCGTGGGAGACCCCGCCCGGCGGCTGCCCGGCCGGCCACTGTTCGGTCACGAGCGGAGCCGGGCTCGGCGGCGACAGCAGCGTGGCGTACGCCCCGTACGGGGCCGTCTTGCAGGTGAGCGCGATCTGGACGTCGCCGCCGCTGCTCGGCAGGTTCGTGACGTCGATCGTGGTGACGCAACCGGTGGGCGCGAACTGCCCGGCGGCGAGAGGCGCGAAGGCGATGCCGGCGACGAACACCAGCGCAACGAGCAGCTTGGACGCATCCGGGTGGTTCATTGCCGTTTCTCCGCAGTGAGGATGCACGGAACGCCGGTGGTCCTGCGCCGTCGCCGGGTCGTCCCGGCACACGTCGAGGTCTGGCCGGGCGGGCGGTTCGGGTCGGATACGGCCCAACGGCAAAAAATGGCACTCGCGCGGAGCCGTGTCAAGCGCGGCGCGAATATTCGCGGCGTCCCCATCGTCGCGGCTTCCCGGCGAAAACCTGCGGTCGATCAAGGCCATGCGGAGGCCGGCCAATCGCCATTGACGTCAATCAATACGATCGTGGCAAGTCATTGATTCAATGGCGCAGCAACCGTGCGCGCCGCGCACGATCCGGGGGAGATACGACGTGACGACAGCCGAAGCAGGCAAGCCGGGGTATACGCGCGAGCAGGTCTCCGCGCTCGCTGCGAGCACGCTCGCCTTCGCGGTGAACTTCGCGGTCTGGGTGATGTTCTCGGTCATCGGGATCAAGATCAAGGCCGAGTTGAACCTCAACGAGACCGAGTTCGGGCTGCTGGTCGCCACGCCGGTGCTCACCGGATCGCTGATCCGGCTGCCGCTCGGCATCCTGACCGACCGCTACGGCGGGCGGATCGTCTTCGTTTTCCAGATGATCTCGGTCGTGGTGCCCACGTGGCTGCTGTCGTACGCGACCGAGTACTGGCAGTACCTGGTGCTCGGCCTGTTCGTCGGCGTGGCCGGCGGATCGTTCGCCGTCGGCATCGCGTACACGTCCGCGTGGTTTTCCAAGGAGCGGCAGGGCACGGCGATGGGCATCTTCGGCGCCGGCAACGCGGGCTCGTCGCTGACCAAGTTCGTCGCGCCGCTGATCATCGCCGCGTCGGCCACCGCGTCGTGGCGCGCCGTGCCGCAGGTGTACGCGGTCGCGATGCTGGTGATGGCGGTGCTGTTCTGGTTCTTCACGTCGCAGGACCCGCTGCACCGGAAGGACGCGCAGGCGCGCAAGATGCCGACGCTGGGCGAGCAGCTGCAGCCGCTGATGGACGTGCGGGTGTGGCGCTTCGGTCTCGCGTACTACTTCGTGTTCGGGGCGTTCGTCGCGCTGGCGCTGTGGCTGCCCAAGTACTACGTGGGCGAATACGGGCTGCCGCTCGCGACCGCCGCGTTCCTGACCATCCTGTTCGACCTGCCGTCCGGGGCCATCCGCGCGCTCGGCGGCTGGGCGTCGGACAAGTGGGGCGGCAACACGGTCACGTGGTGGGTGATGTGGATCAGCCTCGTCTGCATGTTCATCCTGAGCTACCCGCCGACGACGATGATCGTGCACGGGATCAAGGGCGACGCGTCGATCAACATCGGCGTCGGCATCGTGCTGTTCACGGTCCTGATCTTCATCCTGGGCCTCGCGCAGGGCTTCGGCAAGGCGAGCGTCTACCGCAGCCTCGCCGACCACTACCCGAAGAACAAGGGCGTGGTCGGCGGCATCGTCGGCGTCATCGGCGGCCTCGGCGGCTTCACGCTGCCGATCATGTTCGGCGTCGCCGCGGACGTCATCGGCGTGCGGTCGAGCTGCTTCATGCTGATGACGCTGGTCGTGATCGTCACGATGATCTGGATGTGGGTCGGCGAGCGCAACGAGCGCGAAGCCATCCTCGCGCAGCACGCCGACGCGCAGGCCGCGCTGGCGGGCGCCGACCTCACGGCGCGCGGGCGCCGGCGCGTGCTGGCCGACTGGAGGCCGGACGACGAGGCGTTCTGGGCGGCGACCGGCCGGCACGTCGCGCGCCGCAACCTGCTGGTGTCGATGCCGGCGCTGCTGCTGGCCTTCGCCGTGTGGGTCGTGTGGAGCGTGATCGTCGTCGAGCTGCCGCACATCGGCTTCAAGTTCTCGACCAACCAGCTGTTCTGGCTGGCGGCGCTGCCGGGCCTCTCCGGCGCGGTGTTCCGTGCGCTGTACTCGTTCGTCGTGCCGATCTTCGGCGGCCGCAACTGGACGATCTGGAGCACGACGATGCTGCTGCTGCCGACGCTGTGGATCGGCTTCGCCGTGCAGGACCCCACGACCAACTACGCGGTGTTCGCGGCGATCGCGCTCCTGTGCGGCCTGGGCGCCGGCAACTTCAGCTCGTCGATGGCGCACATCAGCTTCCTGTATCCGAAGCGGCTGCAGGGCACGGGGCTCGGCATGAACGCGGGGGTGGGCAACCTCGGCGTCGGCCTCGCGCAGTTGATCGCGCCGATCGCGATGTACGGCGGCGCGCTGCTGATCCTGGGCGGCCGGGCGGAGACGCGGGAAGTCGCCGGTGTGGCCACGCAGATCTGGGTGCAGAACGCCGGCTTCATCTGGGTGCCGTTCATCGTGCTGTCGGTGCTGGCCGCGTGGTTCTTCATGGACAACGTCGCCGCGATGCGCGCGGACTTCGCGGAGCAGGTGGCGATCCTCCGGAATCGCCAGCAGTGGCGGATGAGCTGGCTCTACACGGGAACGTTCGGGTCGTTCATCGGCCTCGCCGTGGGCCTGCCGATGCTGCTGTCCTCGCAGTTCCCGGGCAGCGACGCGCTGCGGTACGCGTGGGCGCTGCCGCTCGCGGGCGCGCTGGTGCGTCCGATCGGCGGCTGGCTGTCCGACCGCGTCGGCGGCGCGAAGATCACCGTGTGGATCTTCGTCGTGATGACGGTGGCGCCATTGGCGGCGGCTTATTGCCTGCCGGGCGCCGGCGGCGGCGCCGGCAGCCTGACCGGGTTCCTGCTCGCGTTCCTCGCGATGTTCGTCGCGGCCGGCGTGGGCAACGGATCGACGTTCCGCATGATCCCGATCATCTTCCGTACGCTGCGCGAGCGCGAGGTGAAGAACCCGAACGACACCGCGGCGATGGAGGAGGCGCGGCGGATCGGCGCGGCGCAGGGGGCGGCGACGCTGGGCTTCAGCTCCGCCGTGGCCGCGCTGGGCGCGTTCTACATCCCGGTCGCGTACGGCGCGTCGATCGGCGGCACCGGCAGCGCGTTCGTTGCGCTGCTGTGCTTCGCCGTGTTCTACGCGAGTTGCGTGCTCGGGACGTGGAAGTGGTACGCGCGCAAGGGGGCCGAGGTCGAGTGCTGACCGGAGCCGTGGTCCCGCCCCGTTGCCGCGGCGCGCGCAACGGGGCGCGGTGACGGGCGCGGCGCCTGCGCTGGTCGCGCGGGCCTCCGGTCGGGCCGCCGGCCGGCGGCGGATCGGCGTCATCAACGCAGGTTCTTGTCCAAGATCAAGGCGGAGGGGGCGGTTTGAGGCATAATGCGAATAATTCTCGTTTGTGCCACAGGCTCCGACCGCTTCCCATGTCCCCGCTGATCGACCTCCATCCCGGCGACGACGCCACCGTCGCGGCCGTGCATGGCGAGCTGCCGCTGCGCCAGCGGCTGGCCGCCCTCGGCCTGCGCCCCGGGCGCGCGCTGCGGCTCGTGCGGCGCGGCGCGCTCGCGGGTCCGTTGCACCTGCGCGTCGGCACCACCGACGTGATCCTGCGCCGCCGGCACGCCCACGCGATCCTCGTGCACCGCTGACCGGCGGCCGCGATGAAGCGGATCGCGCTGGTCGGCATGCCGAACACCGGCAAGTCGACGTTCTTCAACCGCGTCACCGGCGCGTCGGCGCGTGTCGGCAACTGGCCCGGCGTCACCGTCGACCTCTACGCGGCGCGCGTGCTGCTGGGCGCCGTGGTCGCCGAACTGGTCGACCTGCCCGGCATCTACGACCTCGACGGCGCCGCCGACGACGAGCGCGTCGTGCGCGCGTTCCTCGCCGGCACCGACGTCGACCTGATCGCGATCATCGCGTCGGCGCCGCAGATCGAGCGGCAGCTGCCGCTGGTGCTGCGGCTGCGCGACACGGGCGTCCCGGTGGTGCTGCTGCTCAACATGGCGGACGAGGCGCGGCGGCTCGGCATCGACGTCGACGCCGATGCGCTGCGCCGCGTGCTGCACGTCCCGGTCGCGCTCATGGCGGCCAAGCGCGGCGACGGCCACGCCGAGGCGATGGCGCTGCTCGCGCGCGGCCTCGCCGTCGACGGCGACGCGCGGCGCGTCGAGTGGCTGCCGCCGCGCGACGACGCGGAGACCGACCGCGAGGTCGCGCGGATCATGGCCGCCGCGGTCGCCGTGCCGGCGCGCCTGCCGGCCGGGATCACCGACCGCATCGACCACGTCGTGCTGCACCCGCTGCTCGGGCTGCCGCTGTTCTTCGCGCTGATGTTCGTCGTGTTCCAGGGCGTGTTCACGCTCGGCAAGCCGCTGCAGGACGGCATGACCGCGCTGTTCGACGTCGCGCGCCGCGATGCGCTCGAGCCGCTCGCCGCCGCGCTGCCCGACCTCGCGCGCGGGTTCCTGCTCGACGGCGTGTGGGCCGGCGTCTCGACGGTCGCCGCGTTCGTGCCGCTGGTCGTGCTGTTCTTCCTGTTCATGGCGCTGGTCGAGGACACGGGCTACCTGTCGCGCGCCGCGTTCCTGACCGACGCGCTGATGGCGCGCATGGGCCTCGACGGGCGCAGCTTCGTGATGCTGCTGCTGGGGTTCGGCTGCAACGTGCCGGCGGCGATGGGCACGCGGATCATGCGCTCGCGCAGCCTGCGGCTGCTGACGATGCTGATCGTGCCGTTCTCGCTGTGCTCGGCGCGGCTGCAGGTGTTCGTGTTCCTCGCCGCCGCGCTGTTCGCGCCGGCGCAGGGCGCGTGGGTGCTGTTCGCGCTGTACCTCGCGAGCTTCGCGGCGGCGATGCTGACGGCCGTCGTGTTCCGCGGCCGTTACCGCAGCGACGAGCCGTTCGTGCTCGAGCTGCCGCCGTACCGGCTGCCCACGCTGCGGCAGATCGTGCTGCGCGCGTGGCACGAGGTCCGGCACTTCCTGCGCCGCGCTACGCGCTTCATCGTGATCGGCGTCGTGCTCGTCTGGCTGCTGACGCACCTGCCGACGGGCGCCGCCCCCGGCGGGCCCGACACGCTCGCCGGCATGCTCGGGCGTGCGGCCGAGCCGTTGCTGGCGCCGATCGGCATCGACGCGCAGCTCACCGTGGCGCTGATCTTCGGCTTCGTCGCGAAGGAGATCCTGATCGGCGCGTTCGCCGTGATCTTCGGCGCCGAGGGCCAGGCGCTCGCGAGCCAGATCGCCGCGCGGGTCGACGCGGTGCAGGCGATCTCGTTCATGGTGTTCACGCTGATCTACACGCCGTGCCTGTCGATGGTCGCCACGCTGCGCTCGGAAGCGCGCAGCACGCGCTTCGCGCTGATGTCGGTCGGCTGGTCGCTGCTGCTCGCGTGGCTCGCGGCCTTCGTGTTCTACCAGTCGGCGCGGGCGCTCGGGTACTAGACGGTTAGTCTCCCCCCATGCCCGCTGCGCGTGCCTCCCCCCAAAAGGGGGCGCGCCCTTGGGGCGGTCCGGCGGGCGCCGGCCGGCTGCCTCGTTTGCGCTTGATCAAATTCCCGCGAGCGGCGTGTAACGGTCTGTTGCCGCCGTAAACACGCGCGCCTCTGTTGCGTTCAAATGGGCATGACCGCGAGAACGCGGCTGGTCCCGGAACCGCGGGACCGTGTGCAACCGGCAATGGAGTCGAACATGAAGAAGCTCGCAATGGCAGTCTCGGTGGTGGCGCTGGCGGTGGCGGCGTCGGTTTCGATGGCGGGTCCCGGCGGCGGCTTCGGCCCCGGCCCCGGCTACGGCATGGGCGGCGGCTTCGGTCGCGGCGGCGGCTTCGGCATGTCGCTGCTCACGCCCGAGGAGCAGGCGAAGTTCCGCGACGCGATGCACGAGATGAAGACCGTCGCCGAGTGCGAGGCGGTGGTCGCGCAGCGGCACCAGCTCGTGACCGAGCGCGCGAAGGAGAAGGGCGTGACGCTCCCGGCCGCACCGCGCGGCAACATGTGCGAGCGGATGAAGGCGCGCGGCTTCATCAGCTGATGCGCTGGCAGGAACCGGGCGGCGCGCGTGCGCCGCCTCCGGCGCCACGGCGGCACGATCCGGCCGCCGCGGCGCCCGCCTACATCGCGTAATCGAGTACGGCCACGTAGTGGCACGACGTGCCGGCGAGCACGAACACGTGCCAGATCGCGTGCCCGAATCGGAACAGGGAATCCGCGAGGAAGAAGCCGGCGCCCACCGTATACGCGAGGCCGCCGGCGACGAGCCAGCCGATGCCCGCGGCCGGCACGTGCGCGAGCAGCGGCTCCAGCGCGAACACGACGAGCCAGCCCATCAGCAGGTAGAGCCCGGTCGACACGAACGGGTTCGCGAGCCGGTCGAGCGCCTTCAGCGTCACGCCGACCACGGCCAGCGTCCAGACGGCCACGAGCAGCGGGGTGCCCGAATCTCCGTGCAGCGCGCCGAGCGCGAACGGCGTGTAGCACCCGGCGATGAACACGAAGATCGCCGCATGGTCGAGCTTCAGGAAGACGCGCTTCGCGCGGCCTTCCGGCAGCGCGTGGTAGACGGTGGAGATCGCGTAGAGCGCGAGCATCGTCGCGGCGAACACGCTGGCGCCGACGATGTTGGCCGCCGCGCCCTGCCGCGACGTCACGACGATGAGGACCGGGACGGCGGCGAGCGTGGCGAGCAGCCCGCAGCCGTGGCTGATGCTGTTGGCGATTTCCTCGCCGAGCGATTGCGAGCGCGATGTCATGGCCGGTATGGTGGCACACGGCGGTTTCGCCGCCGTACCGCCGTTAACGCATAACGTGTGCCACCGGTGACCGCCGCTCGTCGCGCACGGCGCGCCGTTCGTCCCCTGGCTACAATGCGGCTGTCGTTCCCGACCCGGAGAGAGACCATGCGACGCTCGTCGTTCCCTGCGGTGCTGCTGCTGGCCGCGTGCTGCGTCGCCGGGGCCGTGACCGCGGCCGAGCGCGCGATCGTCAAGGACGTGGTGATCGCCGCGACGCCCGGAGAGGTGTGGGACGCGTGGACCACGCGCGCGGGCATCACGAGCTTCTTCGCGCCGGACGCCCAGGTCGACGCCAGGGTGGGCGGCGCGTTCCACGTCTACATCGACCCGCTGGCGGAGCCCGGCCTGAAGGGCGCCGACGACATGCGCTTCATGGCGCTGCAGCCGCCGAGGATGCTGTCGTTCGACTGGAACGCGCCGCCGTCGCTGCCGGAGGCGCGCAAGCAGCGCACGTTCGTCGTCGTGCGCATCGAGCCGGTCGCGGCCGGGCAGACGCGCGTGACGCTCACGCATACCGGGTGGGGCGACGGCGGCGAGTGGGACCGCGCCTACGCGTACCTCGACCGCGCGTGGGGCAACGTGCTCGGCAACCTCAGAAAGCGGTTCGAGACGGGCCCGGTCGACTGGACGGAGTGGCTGGACGCGCTGCGCAAGGCGCACGCGGCGCCGCCGGCCGCGAAGTGAGCTAACGGCCGCGAGGAACAGGCCGGCCATGAACCGGCTGGTCATCGCGATGGAGCGGGTCTCGTCGCCGACGGTGGTCGCGCGCGGTGCCGGCGTTGCGGTGCGGGTCGCCTTCATCGGGCCTCCCTGGCGTGGCGGCCGGTGGACGTGTTGGCGCGCCGCAGGCGGCGCGGATGATGCCACGCGAACTGCGCCAGCGTCACTCGGTGACGCGGCCGCGTCCGGCCTTGATCGTGCCGCGCCGGACCTTCGCCTCCACGCGGCGCCGCTGCGCGCCCTGGGTCGGCTTCGTCGCGCGGCGCACGCGCGGCACGTGCGCCGCGGCGTCGACCATCGCCTGCAGGCGCGCGAGCGCGTCGGCGCGGTTGCGCTCCTGCGTCCGGTACCGCTGCGCCTTGACGACGACGACGCCGGCCGCGGAGACGCGCTGGTCGCCGCCGGCGAGCAGCCGCGCCTTCACGTCGGCCGGCAGCTTCGAGGCGCGGACGTCGAAGCGCAGGTGGACCGCGGTGGACACCTTGTTCACGTTCTGGCCGCCGGCGCCCTGCGCGCGGATCGCCGTCCACTCGACGTCGTCCGCGGCGACGACGATCCGCCGCGCCGCGGTCGTCATCGCGCGTCCGGCTTGCGCACGGCGGGCGCCGCGGCCGGCCGCGTCGCGCCGCCGGGGCTTTCATCAGCCTCCGCCGTGCGTTCGCGACGCCGGCCGGATCGACGCTGACGCTCGCCGACGTCGAGCGCGAGCGCGTCGTGATGCTCCCGTCGGGGTTCTGCGTCGTGCTGCTCGAGCTCGACAGCGTCGTCGTCTTCTGGATCGGCTTCATCTGGCCCGCCATCATGCCGATGCCGGCGGCGAGCGCCGAACGGACCGCGGGATCCATGCCGCCGCCCGCGGCGGGCGCGACCTGCGTCGGCGTGACCGCGACCGGCGTGCCCGGCCCGGTCGGCAGCGGCCCGGCGGCGCTGCGCTGCTCGTATTCGCGCTGGTCGTACGCGAACACCGTCGTCGTTTCCGGCCGCTCGTCGATGATGACGACCAGCGGGCGCCCCGTGTCGTCGTCCGGCCCGTAGAGCCGCGTGACGCCGTCCGGGCCGTCGACGACCTTGAAGCCGAACCCGCGCAGGCTCGCGAGCGCCTGCGCGCCCGTCTCGCCGGCGAACACGTACGCCTGCGCGATCAGCGCACCGCGGCCGTCGAAGATGCCGCCGGCGGCGATCATGCCCGGCGCGCCGGTCATCGTCCACGTCGCCAGCGTGAGGTCGGGTCCGACGCGCGCCATCTCGTCGGGGGGGCCCGCGATGTAGCGCACCTGGTCGATCGACATCATCACGCTGACCTTGTCGAGCGTGGGCAGGTCGAGCGCCGCGGCGCCGCCGGCGCACGCCACGCCGACCGCGAAGCCCAGTGCGGCGGCGGCGCGCCGCGCGCGCGAGGCTCTCGAGCGCACGCCGTCTCCGGCCGGGCATTGCAATGCAGGCATCGTGGGTCCTCTTCGTGGGTTCGGAAGTCCGCGCGCATTGTTCCATCGCGACGCCGTGCGGCGCAAGCCGCGGCGCGCGGTCGTGCTAGTGTCGCAGGCGCGCCTTCCCGCCATGTCGTTCCCGCCG
This sequence comes from Casimicrobiaceae bacterium, assembly GCA_041911995.1. GTDB lineage: Bacteria > Pseudomonadota > Gammaproteobacteria > Burkholderiales > Casimicrobiaceae > VBCG01. The sequence continues at coordinate 14,105 of JAYRNW010000302.1, forward strand.
CCCTCGCCGCCGCCGCCGATCGCGCCCGCCGCGCGGCCGTGGCTCGGCCTCGCGCTGGCGATCCTGCTCGCCGGGCTGGCGTCGATCCTGCTGCGGCAGGACTCGAACTGGGACCTCATGAACTACCACCTGTACAACGCGTGGGCGTTCGTGCACGGCCGGCACGGGCTCGACTGGGCGCCGGCGCAGCTGCAGACGTTCCACAGCCCGTTCCTCGACCTGCCGTTCTACGCGCTGGTCGCGGCCGACGTGCCGCCGCGGCTCGTCGCCTTCGCGCTCGCGATCCCGACCGGCGTCGCGTGGTATTGCTTCGCGCGCATCGTCGCGGTGCTGTTCGCCGGGATGCCGCCGCGCGACGGCACGTACGCGGCGGTCGCTGCGGTGGCGATCGGCGTCACGGCGCCGATGGCGGTGAGCCTCGTCGGCACCACGATGAACGACTGGTACGTCGCGGCGTTCGCGCTCGCCGCGCTCCGCCTGCTGGTCCGCGAAGGCGATCCGCTCGCCGCGCGGCCGCGCACGCTGGCGCTCGCGGGCGCGCTGGTCGGCGCCGGTGCGGGCCTCAAGCTGACGGGGTCGATCTACGCCGTCGGCCTCGTCGCCGCGCTGCTGGCGGCGGACGGCGCGTGGCGCCGCCGCGCGAGCGCCGCGGCGGCGGCGCTGGCCGGCATCGCGGCGGCCTTCGCGCTCACGGCGGGCCCGTGGATGCTGCTGATGGTCCAGCGGTTCGGCAATCCGCTGTTCCCGTACTTCAACGACGTCTTCCGGTCGCCGTGGGCGGACCCGGTGTCGTTCTCGGCCACCCGCTTCGGACCGGCTTTGGTGGGGGAGTGGCTCGCGTTCCCGTTCGTGCTGCTGTGGAAGCTCGAGCACTACGTGTCGGAGCCCGAGTTCCGCGACGCGCGGCCCGCGCTGCTCTACGCGCTGGCGCTGGTCACGCTGGCGTTCGCGCTGGTGCGCCGGAGGCGCACGCCTTCGGTTCCCGCGCCGGCGCTGCCGGGCCCTCCCGCAGCGTGGCGTTGCGTGACCGTGTTCTTCGTCGCGTCGCTCGCGGCGTGGGCGGTGCTCTACCGGATCTGGCGCTACCTGGTTCCGCTCGAGCTGCTCGCCGGTGCGCTGATCGTCGGCCTCGTCGTCCGGCTCGTGCCCGCGCGGCGCGTCGCGCCGGCGCTCGTCGCGGCGATGCTGCTGGTCGTCGTGACCGCGAAGTTCCCGACGTGGTGGCGGCAGCCGTTCGGCGAGCGCTTCGTCGAGGTCGAGATGCCGGCGGTGAAGTCCGACGCGCTCGTGCTGCTGGTCGCGGCCGAGCCGATGTCGTACGTGTTGCCGTGGTTCCCGGCGGACGCGCGCTTCGCCGGCCTCGTCAGCAACTTCAACGACCCGGACCGGACGAACCGGCTGCAGCAGACGATCGCCGCGGCGATCCGCGACCACCGCGGCCCGCTGTATGCGCTGGCGGTGCCGCCGGGCCGGGACGAGGGCGGCGCCGCGCTGGCGAAGATGGGCCTCGCGCGCACGTCGTGCGCGCTCGTCCGCACCAACCTCCGGACGAGCCCGATCGAGCTGTGCGAGCTCGCGCGCCACTGACGCGCCAATTAGGTAACATGGTTGCCTCCGCGCAACCCTTGGATGCGTCACGAATGGGCGAGCAGGCGAAGATCCTCGTGGTCGACGACACGCCGGCGAACGTGAAGCTGCTGGCGGACCTGCTCGCCGTCAAGGGCTACGCGGTCGCCACGGCGAGCAACGGCGAGGAGGGGCTCGCCAAGGTCGCCTCCGAGAAGCCCGACCTCGTGCTGCTCGACGTGATGATGCCCGGCCTGTCGGGCTACGACGTCTGCCGGAAGATCCGCGAGAACCCGGAGACGGCTCTGCTGCCGGTCGTGCTGGTCACGTCGCTCGACCCGCAGCAGGAGCGCATCAACGGCATCGCCGCCGGCGCCGACGACTTCCTCGGCAAGCCGATCAACCAGCCCGAGCTCTTCGCGCGCGTGCAGTCGCTGCTGCGCATCAAGCGCCTGCACGAGGAGACGCAGCGGCAGGCCGCGCAGCTCGCCGACTGGAGCGCGACGCTCGAGCGGCGCGTGGCCGAGCAGGTCGCCGAGAACGAGCGGCTCGCGCGGCTGAAGCGCTTTTTCTCGCCCAAGCTCGCCGAGCTGATCGTCGACGGCGGCGGCGAGGACCCGCTGAAGAGCCGGCGGCGCGAGATCGTCGTCGTCTACACGGACCTGCGCGGCTTCACGGCGTTCGCCGAGACGTCGGAGCCCGAGGAGCTGATGCGCACGCTGGGCGCCTACCACGCGGCGATGGGCCGGCTGGTGCTCGCGCACGAGGCCACGCTCGAGCGCTTCACCGGCGACGGCATGATGGTGTTCCTGGGCGACCCGGTGCCGGTCGAGAACGCGGCGGAACGCGGCGTGCGCCTTGCCGCCGAGATGCGCGCGGAGGCGCTCGAGCTGTCGGCGAAGTGGAAGAAGCGCGGCGTCGACCTCGGGCTCGGCATCGGCGTCGCGCAGGGCTTCGCGACGGTCGGCGCGATCGGCTTCGAGGGGCGCATCGACTACGGCGCGATCGGGACGGTCACCAACCTCGCGGCGCGGCTGTGCCAGCAGGCGAAGGCCGGCGAGATCATCCTGTCGCAGCGCGTCTACGCCGAGGTGAGCGAGGCGATGGAAGCCGAGGACCTAGGCGAGCTGCAGCTGCACGGCTTCGCGCGGCCCACCCGCGCGTACCGCTGGGTCCGCATGCTCGGCGACCCGCCGCCGCCCTCGTAGCGCCAACCGCGAGCTCCGCATGCGCCCGGCCGAACTGCGCGTCCACATTCGCCAGCTCTGCTGCCTCGGCGTGACCGGCGAGCAGCTGATGCCGCCGCTGCTCAAGGCCGTGCGGCAGCTGGTGGGCGCGGAGTCGGCCGCCTTCTTCTGGGTCGACGCCGACGGCGACATGACGTCGCTGTACGCGGAGCGCCTGCTGCCGGCGCCGGTGATGCAGCTCTATTTCGAGCGCTTCTACGACGCGGGCGAGTCGTCGTTCAAGCGGGCGTTCGCGCAGCGCGCGCGGGCGACGGACCCGGTGGTCGCCGTGTCGGCGAGCACCGACGCCGAGCGTACCGCGTACTACAACGAGGTGATGCGGCACCTGGACGCGCATCACGTGCTCTACGGCATCGTGCGCGAGCAGGGGCGGGCACTGGGGCAGCTGTCGCTGTACCGGCCGAAGACGGCGCGCACGTTCGGCAGCGGCGAGCGCGACGAGCTGGCCGCGATCATGCGCTACGTCGCGCACGGCGTGTCGCAGCGCCCGCGCGTCGAGGCGGCGAACGACGCGCTCGTCGACAGTGCGGACGACGCGATCGTCATCGTCGGCGCGGACGGCGAGGTCCGCCAGCTCGCCGCGTCCGCGCAGAAGCTGCTCGCGCTGGCCACGCACGGCAGGATCGGGCCGGCCGAGGGGCTCGCGGGCACCGGCGATGCCGCGCGGCCGGTGCTGCGGCAGCTGGTGGCCGCGCTGCGCGACGCGCGGGCCGGCGCCGACGTGGCGCCGCCGTCGCTCGCCGTCGACAACGCGTGGGGACGCTTCGTGCTGCGCGCCTACGCGCTGTCCGACGGGCCGGTCGAAGGCGACGCGCTGGTCGCCGTGCGCATCCAGCGGCAGGAGCCGATGCTGCTGCGCTTCGTGGACGCGCTGGCGGGCCTCGGCCTGTCGCCGCAGCAGCGCGAGATCGCGGCGGGCCTCGCGCGCGGCGCGTCGAACCAGGAGCTGGCCGAGTCGTTGGGCGTGTCGGCCAACACCGTCGCGTACCACATCAAGCAGCTCTTCGCCCGCCTCGACACCCACGACCGGCAGCAGATGGTCGGGCGCGTGCTCGCCGGCACGCGCCCGGACGGTTGACGAAGGCCGCCGGGGGCCCGGCCGGGCCATCCGGATGCGACACGGGACGGCGGCCGCGGCCGCGCATCCGGACGCGCGCCTTCCCGCGCCCCTACCCGAACAGGTAGGGCGGTGGGTTCGGCATTGCGCTAACCTCGATACCGACGCCCGCGTGCGCGGGCGCTGTTCGTCGCGCGTCGATTGGAGGATCATGCCGCGGTCGACGTCGGGCCGCGCGCCGTGCCCGGTCCGACGTCGGCCGCATCGTGAGCGGCGCCGGGCCCGGCAACCTTCCGGTGGAGCCGCCGACGATGTTCGACGTGGTCGTCAACCGCCGCACGGCGAAGGAGCTCGGCATCGCGATCCCGACCGCAATCCTCCAGCGCGCCGACGAGGTCATCCGATGAAGCGACGGGTTTTCTGCATGGCTCTGGGTACGCTGGCGGCGGTGTTCGTCCGCGAAACGGCGGCGCAGGTGGCGCCGGCGCGCCAACTCCGCGTCGCGTGGGTGTCGTACGGCTCGCCGGACGGCGGTGCGCCGCTGCTCGCGCTGTTCCTCGACGGCATGCGCGCGCTCGGCTACGTCGAGGGACGCAACCTCCTGGTCGAGCGCTGGTGGGCGAACGGCTCGAACGAGCGGCTCGCGCAGATGGCGCCCGACATCGCGCGCAGCAAGCCCGACGTCGTCGTGGCCGGCGGCCTGTCCGTACGGCCGATCGTGGACGCGAAGCTCGGCGTACCGATCGTGTTCACGATCAGCGCCGATCCGGTCGACGCGAAGCTGGTGGCGAGCTTCGCGCGGCCGGGCGGCGACCTGACCGGCATGAGCCTGTTCACGGCCGAACTCATCGGCAAGCGGATGGAGCTCCTCAAGGAGGTCATGCCGGGCTTGAAGCGCGTTGCCGTGATCGCCAATCCGCTGCACGCCGGCGAGCCGCGCGAGCGCGAGGCGGCGCAGGGCGCAGCGAAGCGCCTCGGGCTCGCGATGCGCTACCTGCCGGCCAGCAACCAGGCCGAGCTCGATGCGGCGCTCGCCGACGTCCTGCGCGCACGCGACGAGGCGATCGTCGTGTTCGCCGACGGCTTCGCGATGAACTACGCGCCGCGCATCGCCGAGTTTTCGATCCGCCACCGGATCCCGGCCGTCTCCGGCTGGGCGGAGTTCGCCAAGCGCGGCAACCTGATGAGCTACGGCCCGGTCGTCGAGGAGAACTACCGGCGGCTCGCGACGTACGTCGACAAGATCAGCAAGGGGACGCGGCCCGGCGACATCCCGATCGAATTGCCGACGAAGGTCGAACTCGTCGTCAACGTGAAGACGGCGATCGCGATCGGAATCACGGTCCCGCCGGCGGTGCTGGCGCGGGCGGACGAAGTGATCAGGTGACGTGCAGAAACGTCCTGCGGGCCTTCGCAGGAGCGGCCGCCGCCGCAGTGCTTGCGGGCGCCGGCGCGCCCGCGCACGGCCAGCCGTCCGGACGGACCGCGCGCGTCGGCATCCTCTGCGCGGTGACGTGCGATACGCCTGCGGTCGTCGCGTTCAAGGACGGTCTTGCCAAGCTGGGGTGGGTCGACGGACGCAACCTCGTGCTCGACCTGCGCGACGCGGGCGGGAACAGCGACCGGTTGCCGCTGGTCGCCCGCGAGCTGGCTGCGACCGCGCCCGACCTGATCGTCGCGGGGAATCCGCAGTCGGCGCAGGCCGCCAAGGCCGCGACCGCCACGATTCCGATCGTGTTCGTCGCGGTGGCCGACCCCGTTGCCGTCGGGTTGGTCACGAGCCTGGCCCGGCCGGGCGGCAACGCGACGGGAATGATGACGCTTGCGCCGGGCGGTTTCATCGCGAAGAGCCTCCAGTTGATCCGCGAACTCGCACCCGGGGCGCGCCGTGTGGCGGTCCTGTTGAATCCCGCCAATGACGTCGCGCGCATCCGCTACGCGGAGGAGGGTCCGTCGGCCGCCGCGCGGCTCGGATTGCAGGTCCAGGTGTTCGACGCGCGCGACCCCGCCGCGATCGCACCGGCGATCGACGCCGCCGTGCGTGGTGGGGCCGACGTTCTGTACGTGCCCGGCGACCCGATGTTCCACACGCCGGCGGACCGGCTGCCGCCGATCGTCAACCGGGCCGGCCTGCCGTCGATGTTCGTTTCGCAGGAGGTGGTCAGGGCCGGCGGGCTCATGTCGTACGGCCCCGACTTCCTCGACATGTTTCGCAGTGCCGCCCGGCCTGCCGACCGGATCCTGCGCGGCGCAAGCCCGGCGGCTATTCCGGTCGAGCAGCCGACCACTTACCGGTTGGTCGTGAATCTCGGAACCGCGAAGGCGATCGGCTTTGCCGTTCCGCGGTCGCTGCTGCTGCGTGCGGACGAGGTGATCCCGTGACCACGCGGCGGCGCTTCGTCGCGCTCGGCGCTGCCTGGTGGCTGGCGGGAGGCATCGCGGCGGCCCAGCCGCGCGCGAAGGTCTGGCGCCTCGGGTACCTCGTGCTCACTCCACTGTCCGATCCGCCGTCGCCGGAACGCGCCGCCTTCCTCGCCGCGCTGCGCGAGCTGGGCTACGTGCCCGACCGCAACCTCGTCATCGAATACCGGTCGGCGAATTCCGACCGCGAGCAGCTGCCGTTGCTCGCCGAAGAGCTGGTCAAGGCGAAGGTCGAGGCGATCGCGGTGGGCTCGGTCGACGCCGCGCGCGCGGCGCTGGACGCGACCGCGAGCGTGCCGATCGTCATGCTCGGCGTCGGCGACCCGGTCGTCTTCGGCCTCGTCCACAGCCTCGCACGGCCCGACGCGAACATCACGGGCAGTTCGCTGCAGTCCGTGGACCTCCTCGCCAAGCGCTTCGCGCTGCTGCGCGAGCTGCTGCCGCGCGCGACGCGCGTCGCGCACCTGTGGAACCCCGACACGCTGGCCGGCGCCGCGTTTCCCGCGGTACAGGACGCCGCGCGCAGGAACGGCTTCGCGCTCGAAGAGCTGCGCGCCGCCAACGCCGAGGAGCTCCAGCGTGCGCTAGAGGCGCTCGAGCGCTCGCGGCCGGACGCGCTGCACGTGACCATCGATATCCGGCTCGCGACGTACCGGAAGATCATCGCCGAAGCCGCGCTGCGGCTGCGCATGGCCAGCGTCGCCGGCTATCGCGGCTTCGTGGAGGCGGGCGGCCTCCTGTCGTACGCGGCGGACATGAACGCGCTGTATCGGCGCGGCGCGACGTACGTCGACCGCGTGCTGCGCGGCGCGAAGCCCGCGGACTTGCCCATCGAGCAGCCGTCCGGGTTCGATCTCGCCGTGAACCTCGTGACGGCCAAGGCGATCGGCATTCCGATCCCGCGGCCGCTGCTGCTGCGCGCCAACGAGGTGATCCGGTGATCGCCCGGCGGACGTTCCTCGCCGCCGCCGCGGCGAGCCTGGCGGGCGGATCCCGCGTCGCGCGGGCGCAGCCGGCCGGCAAGGTCTACCGGGTCGGTGTCCTGAGTCCCGCCGAAACGCCGATCGGCGCCGCGACGTTCATCGACGGCATGCGCGCGCTCGGCTACATCGACGGAAGGAACGTCGTCTACGAACGCCGCTTCGCGAGCGGCCGGCTGGAGCGGCTGCCGGAGCTTGCCGCCGACCTCGTCCGGATCCCCGTCGACGTCATCGTGGTCGCGGGGCCCGGGCCGCTGCGCGCCGCGACGAACGCGACGAAGACGATTCCGATCGTGATGATGGCGTCGAGCAGCGACCCGGTCGGCGAGGGTGTGGCGGCGAGCCTCGCGCGCCCCGGCGGCAACGTCACGGGGCTCACGTACGCCGAGTCGTCGCAGCGCTTCGGCAAGCAGCTCGAGTTCCTGAAGGAAGCGGCGCCCGGCATCGTGCGCGTCGCCGTCTGGTGGGACATGGCGATGACGATCTACGGCGAGTCGTGGGCCGCGCCGCTGGAGGGCGCCGCGCGCAAGCTGGGCCTCGCGATCCTGCCGCCGGTGCAGGTGCTCTCCCGCGACGGCATCGACGGTGCGTTCGCCGCGTTTCGGCAGCGGCGCGCCGATGCGCTGCTCGTCACCATCGGCGGCCCGACGAGCGATTACCGCGGGCCGGTCGCGGCGGCGGCGCTGCGCAACCGGCTGCCGACGGTCGCCGCGTTCAAGGAGTTCACCGAGGCGGGCGGGCTGGTGAGCTACGGCCCGGACTTCTTCGGCATCTACCGCCGCGCGGCGTACTACGCAGACCGGATCCTCAAGGGCACGCCGGCGGGCGAGATTCCGATCGAATTGCCGAAGTACGAGCTCGCGGTCAACGTCGCGACCGCGAAGGCGCTCGGCCTGCCGCTGCCGCAATCCTTGCTGCTGCGCGCGGACAAGGTCTACCGGTGACCCCATGACGCGCGCGCGCATCCTCGTGGCTCTCGTGCTGGCGCTGCTGGCCGCCGCGGCGCCGGTGCGCGCGCAGGACGCTGCCCGCGTCGCGCGAATCGGCTTCCTCGGCATGGACGCGCAGGCGTTCGCGCCGCTGGTGGCCGCGTTCCGCGAATCGCTGCTGCGGCTGGGCTACGTCGAAGGCAGGAACGTCGTCATCGAGTTCCGCTGGGCGGAGGGCCGGCTCGACCGGCTGCCTGCGCTCGCGAAAGAGCTCGCGGCGCTTCCGGTGGACGTGCTGGTGACCGCAGCGCCGCCGGCGGTACGCGCGGCGCAGCAGGCGACGGCGACGATCCCCATCGTGATGATGTCCGCCAATCCGGTCGCGCTGGGCTTCGCCGAGAGCCTCGCGCGCCCCGGCCGGAACATCACCGGCGTTGCCTTCCAGGACGCCGAGCTGTCGACGAAGCGCCTCGACCTCCTGCGGCAGCTCGTCCCGGGCCTTACGCGCGTGGCCGTCGTCTGGAACCGCGAAGGCCCCGGCCCCGAAGCGATGAGCGCCCTGACCGCGGCTGCCGCGCAACTCGGCATGCAGGTCCTGCCCGTCGAGGTCGCGCAGCCTTCCGATCTCGGGGCCGCGATCGCGCAGGCCAAGGCATGGGGCGCGCAGGGCGTGGTCCAGCTGGCGTCGCCGCGCTTCTATCTGAACCGGAAGCTGCTGGTGGACGCGCTGGCCGCGCACCGCATGCCGGCGTCGTGCGAGACGCGCGCCTACGTCGCCGAAGGCTGCCTGACGACGTACAGCGCGAACTACGGCGCGCTGATGGCGCGGCTCGCGTCGTTCGCCGACCGCATCCTCAAGGGGGCGAGACCGGCCGACCTGCCGATCGAGCAGCCGCACGAGTTCGACGTCGTCGTGAACCTGAAGACGGCACAGGCGCTCGGGCTCGCGCCGTCTTCGGCGCTGCTCGTGCAGGCGACGGAGGTCATCCGGTGAGCGGGCGGCGCCGGTTCGTCCTCGGCGCGCTCGCGGCGGCGGTGGCGCCCTTCGCGAGCGGGCAGGCCGAGGGTCGCGTCGTCCGCATCGGCATCCTGCGCCCGACTGCGCCATCCACGGCGGACTTCCCGTACACGATTCCCGCGGCCCTGCGCGATCTGGGCTACGTCGAGGGTCGCAACGTCGCGTTCGAGCACGCCTATGCCGACGGCAGCGTCGAGCGGCTGCCGGCGCTCGCGCGCGAGCTGGTGGCGAAGCAGGTGGACGTCGTCGTCACCGTCGGCAGCGGCGCCACGCTCGCGGCGAAGCAGGCGACCGCGACGATCCCCATCGTGATGTTCGGCAACTTCGACCCGATCGCGCAGGGCATCGTCCCCAGCCTGTCGCGGCCGGGCGGCAACGTGACGGGCGTGCTGATCGCCGCCGACGGGACGCTCGCGGGCAAGCGGCTCGAATTGCTGAAGGAGGCGGTGCCGAGGGCGTCGCGCATCGCGCTGCTCGTGCCGGACGATCCCGGCGTGCGGCAGCAGGTGCGCGAAGTGGAGCAGGCAGCCGCGCGGCTCGCCGTGGCGGTGCCGGTGATCGAGGTCCGCGGCGGCGACTACGACCGCGCGTTCCGCGCCGTGGTCGGCGAGCGGCCGCAGGGGCTGTTCGTGGCCGCCACGACGTTCTTCGTGCGCGACCGCAGGCAGGTGATCGCGCGCGCCGCGCAGCACCGGCTGCCGGCCGTCTACGAGTGGCCCGAGCAGGTCGAGGACGGCGGCCTCATGGCGTACGGCGCGAGCCTGTCCGGGCTCTACCGGCGGGTGGCCGCCTACGTCGATCGCATCGTCAAGGGCTCGCCGCCCGGCGAGCTGCCCGTCGAGCAGCCGACCAAGTACGAGCTCGTCGTCAACGCCGCGACGGCGCAGGCGATCGGGCTCGCGCTGCCCCAGGGGCTGCTGCTGCGCGCGGACCGGGTGATCCGATGACCGGGCGCCGCGCGTTCCTCGCCGCCCTCACCGCGCTCGGCGCAGCGCGCGCGTTCGCGCAGCCGGCGCGGAAGGTGCCGGTGGTCGGTTTCCTGACGACCGGCGGCGTGGACACGCTCGCGCAGTTCCGCGACGCGATGCGCGACCTCGGGTACATCGAGGGCCGCGACGTCGTCGTCGTGCGGCGTTCGTCGGAGGGCAATCCGGAAGGGCTGCCGGCGCTCGCGGCCGATCTCGTCCGCATGAACGTCGATCTCATCTACGCGACCGGGCCGATCGCGGTGAAGGCTGCGCGCGATGCGACCTCGCGGATCCCGATCGTCGTGCTCGACCTCGAGACCGACCCGGTCGCCGCCGGCCTCGTGGCGAGCCTCGGCCGGCCCGGCGGCAACGTCACCGGTCTCTTCCTCGACCAGCCGGCGCTCGCCGGCAAGTGGCTGGAGCTGCTTGCGGAGGCCGTGCCGGCGACGAAGCGGGTGGGGGTGGTCTGGGAC
>JAYRNW010000303.1:0-23573 GCA_041911995.1 Casimicrobiaceae bacterium
CGGCGGGCCGGTCAAGCCGATCGCGCGCCCTGCGGACGCGGGCGCCGAGGCGCGGACGCTCCCGCTTCGCAGAAGAAAATAGCGTCCGCAAATCGCGCTCCGGGGTGCTGCGCACCCGCTCGCGCGATTTGCGGCCGAACTGCAGTCAGCGCGAAAAGCTCCGGGCGGCCGAGCGCTTTTCGCGTAGCAAATTCAACGAGCGCGCCGATCAGATGCCGCTTCGCGGCCCTTCAGTAGCGCGCGCATGCACGCTGAATGCCCCTGCGATTGACTTCATCGTGCCGACGTCGGGCTCCCTCGCCCCGCTTAGCGGGAAGGGGCTGGGGTGAGGGTGTAGCGGTCGCGATACTGCGCCAACCATCGAGGGCTGTCAGTGCGCACACGCGCGCTACTGAACGGGCGCGAAGCGCCTTGTGATCGGCGCGCTTCCTTGAACTTGCTGCGGGGAAAGCGCTCGGCCGCCCGGAGCTTTCCCCGGTGACTGCAGTTCGACATCGAAACGCGCAGCGTTTCGATGTCGCCGGCCGCGAATCGCGCGAGCGGGTGCGCAGCACCCCGAAGCGCGATTTGCGGACGTTACAGCGCCGCCAGGCGGGTGAGCACGCGCCGAGTGTTGGCGGCGAAGGTGAGCTCGACGCGCAGCTGGTCGTACGCGGCGGGGCGCGCTCCCGCGTTGCGCGCGACGGCGATGCCGGCAGCCGTCGGCCGCAGCGCCGCGCCCGCCGCGTCGGCCAGCGTTTCCCACCCGGCGTCGACGCTGCGGCGGCCCTGCACGCGGACGCGCCGCAGCCCGGCGTCGGCGGGCAGGCCGAGCACGAACTGCTCGACGTGCTGGGTGGTCGAGGGCAGCCCGCGCGGCGACAGCAGCGTCATCCGGCCGTTTTCGTCCGGGTCCAGCGTGACGAAGCCCTTGCCGAGCGCGAGCGACCCGCGCTCGGCGGTCCAGCCGTCGCCGTCGGCGTGCTCGGGCGTGCCGAACGTGTACAGCAGCGCGCCGAGCGGCAGCCCTGCGCGCGCCAGCAGGAAGTCGCGCGTCGCGCTCTCGAGCGCGGTGTTGCGCCACGCGGTGAACGTCGCGTAGCCCGGTGTCCCGGCGAAGAGGCCGTTGCTGCCGTTCCACGCCATCGGCGACACGTAGCGCGCGCCGAAATTCCACATGTCGCGCAGGCCGCGGTAGGCGGCGGCGTACGTCGGATGCGCCTTCGGGTTGCGCAGATCGGAAGTGTTGTACTCGACGATCGCCCAGTGCGGGTCGATGGCGGCGAGCGTGGCGAACAGCGACCGGCCGTTGTCCATCGGCACGTCGTTCACGGCAGCCTCGCCGTACAGGATCACGCCCAGGTGGCCCATCGCCGGCTTCGCGCCGGCGAGCGTCATCCCGCCGGAGTCGTAGTTGCGCGTGGGGCTCGCGAGGTCGATCGCGAACGGCATCGCGTCGCCGCGCGGTGCCATCAGGCCCTGCGACGACCAGATGCGGTCGCGCGGGACCCCGGCCTCGACCAGCCACTGCGCGAGCTCGTCGTAGTGCAGGTGCACGAGGTGGCGGCGGAACACCTCCCACTCGTGCACCCACGCGTCGCGCCAGAACGGTTTCGCGCCGCCGGCGGCCTCGCGCGGGAACGCGCGCGGCGGGTCGACGTCGTTCCACGAGCGCCACCGCTTGCCGGCGATGCGGTTCACGTCGGCGAGCGTCAGCGGCTGCGCGCGGCGGTACGCGCGGAGGTCGGGAACGCCGCCGGCCGTATGCCCGGCGTACGGACCCGTGCCGGACAGCCATTCGCGGAACTGCCGCAGCGTGCCCGGGTTGTAGTCGTACCACTGGCGCTCGGCGAAGAACGGGTTGACGTACGTGTCGGGATCGAGGTTGACGCCGACGAAGAGGTCGGGATGCGCGCGCGCGAACGCCGCGAGCAGCGCGCCCGCCTGCTGCAGGTTGCGCTTCTTGTAGCGGCGCACCTCCGCCGCGTGGACGTTGAACGTGAGCGAGCGCGCGAGCTCCGGGGCCTCCTGCGAGCCGGGAAGGTCCTTGAGGAAGTCGTCGGGCATCACCTCGTTCTTCTCGTTCCACTGGCAATTGGCGGCGTCCTGCTCGAGCCGGTCGTTGACGTCCCACTGCGGCACGTCGCAGTAGGCGTCCGCCCAGATGCCGCCGTTCAACGTCACCAGGACGGGCAGCGACTTCGCCCGCGCGTGCGCGAGCACCGCGTTCAGCGAGTCGTCGCCGATGCGCCGCTTGCCGCACATGCGCTTCGGGTCCCAGTCCGGGTCGAACGCGTAGTCGTGCGCGGCGCCCTTCGTCATCCGCAGGTACAGGATCGGCACGCGGAACCCGCCGCGCAGCGTCGCAGAGAAGTACGGCGCGTAGACGGTGTCGAGCTCGTTGGCGCCGCCGAGGTCGATCCCCGACAGCGCGGGAAGCAGGTGGAACGGTGCCGGGTTGCGCGGCGTGAACGCCGCCCAGCGCGCGTGCGCCGCGGGTTCGACCAGGCTGCGCCGGCCGAGCACGGTCTCGCGGCCGTCGGTGGCGATGGCGACGACCGCGAGCGAGCGCCGGTCGACGCCCGGCGGCGCCGGATACGCGGAGAAGTCGCCGGTGAATTCGAAGCCGCCGTTCGCGTTGCCGGGGATCTCCGGCTTCGCCTGCGCGACGTCGGGCCGCGGGATGCCGACCTTGGCCGCGAACGCGCGGCCGTCGACGCGGACCTCGACGGCGCGCACGCCGGCGGCGTCGAGCGCCCAGCCGCTGATCGCGATGCGCGGCCCGACCACCGCCTCGGCGGCCGGCGCGTCGATGGCGCCGACCGGGCCTTCCTTGCGGGCGACGACGACGGCCGCCGGCGGCGCCGACGCGCGCTCCTGCCGGTGCGCGACCAGCGACCAGATCTCGACGCCGGCGATCGCCGCGACGACGGCGAGGATCGCGGCGAACGTGCGCAGCGCGCTGCCCTGCGCCGCCGTGCGCGTGCCGACGGCGTTGGGCGGAGGACGCAGGTCGATCCGCATGGCGGCGATTGTAGCGCCCGCGCGCGGACGGCCGCCGCCTGCGCTACGATGCGCCATGGACGCGCCGCGCGCACGCACGACCGACGCCGCGATCCTCGCCGAGCAGGCCGCGTACTACCGCGCGCGCGCCGACGAGTACGACGAATGGTGGCTGCGCACCGGCCGCTACGACCGCGGCGCGGAGCTCAACGCCGCCTGGCGCGCGGATGCCGCGGAGGTCGAGTCCGCGCTGGTCGGCTTCCTCGACGGCGCGCGGCCGCGCACGGCGGTCGAGCTCGCGTGCGGGACCGGGCTCTTCACGCGCTTCGTCGCGCCGCGCGTCGCGCACCTCGTGGCGCTGGACGCCTCGCCCGAAGTGCAGGCGATCAACCGCGCGCGCGTCGCGGCCGCCAACGTCGACTACGAGCTCGCCGACCTGTTCGCGTGGCGGCCGACGCATCGCTACGATCTCGTGTTCATGAGCTTCTGGCTGTCGCACGTGCCGGACGACCGCTTCGACGAATTCTGGACGACCGTGCGCGCGGCGCTCGCCGACGGCGGCAGCGCCTACGTGATCGACTCCGGCTGGGACACGACGTCGAGCGCGACCGACCACGTGCGACCGGACCGCGAAGGTGGCGTCGCGGTGCGCAAGCTCAACGACGGCCGCGAGTTCCGCATCGTCAAGGTCTTCCACGAGCCCGAGGCGCTCGCGCGCAGGCTGGCCGCGCTCGGCCTGCGCTCGCGCGTCGTGCACACGCCGCGCTACTTCATCCACGGCGCGGTCACGCGGTGACCGGCCGGTGCAGGAGATCCGCATGCCGAACCCCGTTACTCCCGACGTCCTCGCCGCGCTGGCGCCGAACGGAACGCTGCGCGCGGCGATCAACTTCGGCAACCCGGTACTCGCGCAGCAGGACCCCGTGACCGGCGAGGCGCGCGGCGTGTCGGTCGACATCGCGCGCGAGCTCGGACGGCGGCTCGGGGTCCCGGTCGAGCTCGTCACGTTCGACGCGGCCGGCAAGGTGTTCGCGGCGCTCCCGGCCGGCGCGTGGGACGTCGCGTTCCTGGCGATCGACCCCAAGCGCGCCGCGGAGATCGACTTCACGGCGCCGTACGTGATCATCGAGGGCTCGTACATGGTGCCCGCGGACTCGCCGCTGCGGACGATCGACGACGTCGACCGCGCGGGCGTGCGCATCGCCGTGGGCAACGGCAGCGCGTACGAGCTCTACCTGTCGCGCACGATTCGCCACGCGCAGCTCGTGCGTGCGCCCACCGGCCCCGAGGCGATCGACCTGTTCCTGCGCGACCGGCTGGAGGCGGCGGCCGGCGTGAAGTCTCCGCTGGTCGCGTTCGCGAGCGCGCATCCGGGCCTGCGCGTCATGGCCGGCCGCTTCATGGCCATCGAGCAGGCGATGGGCGCGCCGAAGGGCCGCGCCGCCGGCGTGGCGTACCTGCGCGCGCTGATCGAGGAGCTGAAGGCGTCGGGCTTCGTCGCCGACGGGCTCGCCCGCAGCGGCCAGCGCGACGCGATCGTGGCGCCGCCCGCCGCGGCCTGACGCCAGCGCCCGCCGGGCCGCCCCAAGGGCGCGCCCCCTGTGGGGGAGGCGCGCAAAGCGCGCTGCGGGGGGACTAACAGGCTGTTGAAATTCCCACCGTGTCATCCCGAGGAGCGGGGCGACGAGGGATCTGCATTGACGCAACCCACTGATTTGTGGCGAAAGCAGATCCCTCGCGTTGTTGGGGATGACACAGACCTATGAAGGTCGACGCGAATTTCCACAGCCTGCTAACCGTCCGTCTGGTAGACGTACGCCTTCTGCGGCACGCAGCCCTCGTCCATCCGGCGCCGCTGGCCGACGTCGTCGGCCGACTTGTCCCACCAGATGGCGCGGCCTTCCTGCTGCTTCTTCGGGAGGTCGGGCTTTGCCGCGACCAAGTCGCGGATGAACTGCGTGTGGTCCGACACGTAGTGCCGGGACGGGAGCATGGGCATGGCGTGGGTCGTGACGCGTGGAACCGGTCGCTATCGTACCATCGCGGCGGTCAGCCGCCGGCGGCGTGCCGGCCGGCGACGATCGGGAACTCGAACAGCCGGCATTCGAGCGCGCCGTTGAACAGCGGGGTCTTGCGCGCGACCTTGAGGTGGATGAGCTTCGGCAGCCGCAGGTCGCCCGTGAAGAAGTACGCGGTCCAGCCGGCGAAGCGCTGCTTCAGCGCGTCGCCGGCGAGCGGGTAGAAGCGCGCGAGCTTCTCCTGGTCGGCGAGCCGCACGCCGTACGGCGGATTGGCGAGCAGCACGCCGTGCGCGGCGGGCGCGTTGCGCGCGAGGAAGTCGGCCTGCTCGACGGCGACGAAGGCGTCCACCTTCGCCGCGCGCAGGTTGGACTGCGCCTTGGCCACGGCGCCGGCCGCGAGGTCGCTCGCGAAGATCGCCGGCGCGGCCGGCGCCGCGTGCATGCGGTCGCGCGCCGCCTGCTTCATCCGCTGCCACGCGGGCCCGTCGAACCACGCGAGCTTCTGGAACCCGAACGTGCGCGCGAGCCCGGGCGCGCGGTCGGCGGCCAGCAGCGCCGCCTCGACGGCGAGCGTCCCGCTGCCGCACATCGGGTCGAGGAACGGCGTGCCCGGCGTCCAGCCGGTCAGCGCGAGCAGGCCGGCGGCGAGGTTCTCGCGCAGCGGCGCCTCGTCCGTGTCGCGCCGGTAGCCGCGCTTGAACAGCGGCTCGCCCGACGTGTCGACGTACACGGTCGCGTCGCACTCGGTCAGGTACGCGGCGACGCGCACGTCCGGCGCGCGCTTGTCGATCGAGGGGCGCGTCCCGGTGTCGGCGCGCAGCCGGTCGCACACGGCGTCCTTGACGCGCAGCGTGGCGAACTCGAGGCTCTGCAGCGGCGAGCGCGTCGCCGCGACGTCGACGCGCAGCGTCCGCGTCGGCGCGAACAGGCGCTTCCAGTCGATCGCCTGCACGAGCGCGTAGAGCGCGCGCTCGTCGCGGCACGGCCCGCCGGCGACGCGCCAGAGGATGCGGCTCGCGATCCGCGACTCGAGGTTGACGCGGCAGGCCAGGTCGAGCGGGCCGGCGAAGCCCACGCCGCCGTCGGTCGCCGTCACGTCCGTCGCGGCGAGCCGACCGAGCTCCGCGGCGAGCACCGCCTCGAGGCCGCGCGGGCAGGGGGCGAAGTAGCGTTCGGTCATCGCTGCTCGGTCGTGCGGGCCGGAGAGAGGTCTTGAACCACGAAGGACACGAAGGACACGAAGAAGATCGAGCTCGAGATTTCTTTTCGCCTCGAACACGGCGGGCTTCGGGCTTCGCTGGCGGAGCGCCGGTTGATCGACGCACGAGCATTGGATCTTCTTCGTGTCCTTCGTGCCCTTCGTGGTTCAGGGTTGCGTCGTTGCCGTTCCTGCCGTCGCGATTGGGTCACGTCAGCAGCCGCCGCCGCGTCAGCACCAGCGCGGCGTAGTAGGCGAGCGCCGCGTAGAAGAGCAGCACGCCGACGTGCAGCGCGATGTCGTCGGGCACGCGCGCGAGCATCAGCGGGCGCGCGAGGTCGATCGCGTGCTTGAGCGGCAGGAACGACGCCACCGCAGCGAGCCACGCGGGCATCTGGTCGACCGGGAAGTAGACGCCGGAGAACAGCAGCATCGGCGTCAGCGCCAGCGTGAAGAAGTACGTGAAGAAGTCGTAGTTCGGCGCGAGCGCGTTCATGACGAGCCCGGCGGCGCCGAACGTCAGCCCGACGAGCAGCCCGACCGGCAGCACCCACAGCGCGAGCCACGTGTGGCCGTAGCCCAGCGCGACGATGACGACGAGGATCGCCGCGGTCGAGATCACCGCCTTCGACGCCGCCCACAGCCATTCGGCGAGCACGACGTCGTCGAGCGCGATCGGCGCGTTGATGATGCCCTCCCACGTCCGCTGCACGTGCATGCGCGAGAACGCCGAGTACATCGCCTCGAAGCTCGCCGTGAACATCGCGCTCTGGCAGACCATCCCGGTGCCGATGAACGCGATGTAGCTCATGCCGCCGACCTCGCCGACGAGCGCGCCGATGCCGAAGCCCAGCGCCAGCATGTACAGCAGCGGATCGGCGATGTTGCCGAGCACGCTCGCCACGGCGAGCTTGCGCCAGACGAGCAGGTTGCGCCGCCAGACCGGCACGAAGCGCGCGGAGAGGAGCGGCGGGGCGAGCAGCTTGGCGGTCGTGGTCATCGGAGGCCGTTTCGCATGTGGATGGGAAAAGCAGATCCCTCGCGGTGCTCGGGATGACGCCGTGCGCGAGAATCGCGCACGGCGTCAGTCCCGCAGCTCGCGGCCGGTGAGCTTGATGAACAGGTCCTCGAGGTTCGCGGGCCGGTGCAGGTAGCGCACGCCGGCGCGCGTCGCGAGGTCGGTCAGCATCGGCTGCGCGTCGAGCGCGTAGCAGAACGCCGTCTCGCCCGCGAGCTCCAGCCGCCGCGCGAGGCGGCGGCCGTGGATGTCGGCCCACGCCTTCGCCTCGTCGCCGTACACCTCGATCACCTCCGGCTCGACGTGCTGCGCGAGCAGCGCGCGCGGCGTGTCGCTCGCGATGAGCACGCCGCGGGCGATCACGGCGAGCCGCGTGGCGAGGCGCTCGGCCTCGTCCATGAAGTGCGTGGTGAGCAGGATCGTCTTGCCCTGCGACATCAGCTGCCGCAGGCCGTCCCAGATCAGGTGCCGCGCCTGCGGGTCGAGGCCGGTCGTCGGCTCGTCGAGGATCAGCAGCTCGGGGTCGTTGACGAGCGCGCGCGCGAGCGTGAGCCGCCGCTTCATGCCACCCGACAGCGTGCGGATGCCCACGTCGCGCTTGGCGGCGAGCCCGGCGAATTCGAGGAGCTGCGGGATGCGCTCCTCCAGCACCGCACGCGGCAGCCCGAAGTAGCCGCCGTAGATCAGCAGGTTCTCGCGGACCGTGAAGTCGGGGTCGAGGTTGTCCATCTGCGGCACGACGCCCACGCGGATGCGCGCCTCGCGCGCGGCCTGCGGCACCGGCTGCCCGACCATCTCGATCGTGCCGCCGTCGGGTTCGATGAGGCCCAGGCAGCAGCGCAGCGTCGTCGTCTTGCCGGCGCCGTTCGGCCCGAGCAGCCCGAAGCAGTCGCCGCGCCGGATCTCGAACGACAGGCCGCGCACGACCTCGTTCGCGCCGTACCGCTTGCGCAACCCGGCCACGCGCAGCACGACGTGGCGCTCGTCCGCCGCGGCAGCGTCCTCTCCCTGGACGCGGGCGGAGAGGGACCGATCCCCCGTGACGTTCGGGCTTTGCGCCATCGTCACGCCGGCTTCCACATCCCCGCGATCACGCGCGACAGCTGCGGCAGCCGGCCGTGGAAGAAGTGGCCGCAGCCGGGAAACACGACGATCGGCAGGTGCTGCGGCCGCGCCCACGCGAGCACGTCGGCGAGCGGCACGACGTCGTCCTCCTCGCCGTGGATCACGATGGTGTCGGCCGGGACGCGCTCGACCGGGAACCGGCGCACGGCGGGACCGACCAGCACCATCCGCTGCGCCGTCACCTTCTGCGCGACGCGCGTCTGCACGTAGGAGCCGAACGAGAATCCGGCGAGCACGACCGGCAACGCGTCGCCGAGCGCGCCGTGCGCGTACGCGAGCACCGTCAGCGCGTCGTCCGTCTCGCCGACGCCCTCGTCGAACGCGCCGCCGGACTCGCCGACGCCGCGGAAGTTGAAGCGCACGACGGCGTAGCCCAGCGCGAAGAACGTCTTGGCGAGCGTCTGCACGACCTTGTTGTCGAGCGTGCCGCCCTGCAGCGAATGCGGGTGCGCGACCAGCGCGATGCCGGCCGGCGCGGTTTCCGGCACGTTGAGGACGACCTCGAGCGGCCCGGTCGGCCCGTCGATGCGCGTCCGCCGCGTGGTCCTCGGCGTCAAATGCGGAGCCGCTCGACGACCTCGCCCTTCACGACGTGACGGTCGATGATCTCGTCGATGTCCTCGCGGTCCACGTACGTGTACCAGACGGCGTCCGGGTAGACGACGAGCACCGGCCCTTCCTCGCAGCGGTCGAGGCAGCCCGCCTTGTTGATGCGCACGCTGCCCTTGCCGGCGAGCCCGAGCGCCTTGACGCGGCCCTTCGCGTACGCCTGCATGTCGGCGGCGCCGGCATCCGCGCAGCACTTCTCCGGCGCGTCGCGCTTGTTGCAGCAGAAGAACACGTGGCGGAGGTAGTAGCTCACGGGGGTGCGGGCTTCGCGCGGGAAAACGGCAATTATAGCCGACCGTTCACTGCGGCTCGCCCCACGCCGGCCGCCCTGCCAAGGCGAACAGCCACGCCGCCGCGAGGAGCGGCCAGGCCAGCAGCACCGACTGCGTGAGGCCGTTGAAGTTGAGCAGGTGCCCGTAGCGCCAGTTGAACAGCGTGACCGGCGCGCGCGCCGACGGCACGTCGACGGCGACGACCGGCAGCAGCAGCGACGCGAGCAGCGCGGTTGCGCACACGGCGATCTGCACGGGGCGCGGGAGGAACACGGCGACGAGCAGCACCGCGAGGCCGCCGGCCATCCCGATCGACACGCCGGGCTTCAGCCACGTCTCCCACACGGCCGGCTTCAGCACCAGCATTGCCGCCACTCCCTTGGCGAGCAGCGCGGCGCCGATCAGCAGCAGCACCGCTCCGCCGACGAAGCGGCGATCGCGCAGCAGCAGGCTCAGGAACAGGCCGACGCCCGCGAGCTGGAACGCGGAGGCCGCCGCCTCGATCAGCGTCGCCGCCGTGTCGGGCGCCGCGTTGGCGACGAGCGTTCCCGACTGCACGCGGTCCGGGTCGAGGGTCACGGCGAAGAGCGGGATGCCGGGGTTGATCTGCGCGACGATCCACAGCACGAGGAGCGCGATGCCGATGTCGCCGAGCTTCCCGCCCAGGAAGACGTGGTGCCGCGCCGCCGACAGCGCGCCGCGCAACCGCCCGGCGCGCGCGAGCGCGGCACCCGCGAGGCCGCCGGCGAGCGCGCCGGCGGCGTTGGCGGCGAGGTCGATCGCGTTCGCGTCGCGCGGCGGCACGTACGCCTGCAGCGTCTCCAGCACGAACGACAGCGCGAGCCCGACGCCGAACGCGAGCGCGGCGCGGGTGGCCGGCGTCGCGCGCCGCGGCACGAGCGCGACGAACAGCCCGAACGGCGCGTAGGCGACGACGTTGGCCACGACGTCGAAGCGCGTCCAGCGCGGCGGCCACGGCGCGAACAGCCAGAACGGCGTGCCGGCCTCGGGCGCGATCCACGGCGCGAACGGCTGCAGGCTCGCGAACGCGACGGCGAGGCCGTACAGCAGCGCGAGGACGTGCGGCAGCAGCGAGCGGTGGCGGGCGGCCGGCGCGTTCACCGCAGCGTCCTGCGCATGACCGTGACGTCTTCGTGCGTGGCGATCGGCACGAAGCCCGCGTGTGCGAACATCGACCGCGTCCCGTGGTAGTGCGCGGCGGGCTTCGTGTCGCCCGGTTCGGTGTTGAACGGGAAGGCGTCGACGAGCGCCAGTCCGCGCGCCGCGAGGTTGGCCACGCCGGCGGCGAGCAGCGCCCGCGCGACACCCTGGCCCCGCCGCGCCGCCGGCACGACGAAGCACACGATCGCCGCGGCCTCGTGCGGCGGCACGGGCAGCGGCGGCGGCGCGATGCGCATGCGCGCGCACGCATGCTGGAGCTTCGCGTACGGCTGCGCGTTCATCCAGCCGACGACCTCGCCCCCGTCGTAGGCGAGGTAGCCCTCCATCTCGCCGGTCGCGATGCGCGCGGTCATCGCCGCGCGGTTCATCGGGCCGTCGAAGTCGGCCCACTTCAGCGCCGGCGGCACTTCGTAGTAGTGGCAGTAGCAGGTGCGCCACTGCGGGTTGTCGGCGAAGGCGGGGCCGCGCTCGTGGTCGAAGAAGCGCAGGTAGTCGTCCTGCCGCGCCGGTGTCAGGCGCTCCACCCGCACGGTTCCGGAATCCGTCATGGCGCGATGATGGCACGTGCGTCGGTGCGCGGCCTAGGGGTCGGATCCCGCAGGCACCGGCACATGGCGAGGCAACAGCGGCCGGTTGCGGGGTCTGACCCCCACCGTCATCCACAGGCGGGGCCAGACCCCGCAAGCCATGGCCATTGTCCCGGCGCACACGAGTGCATGCGGGATCTGACCCCTCGGCCAGCGGGATCCGACCCCGGCGCTAGCCCCGCCGCACGTGGCTCGCCGCGCGGGTGAGGTGCGAGATGAAGTGCCGCGCCGCCGGCTTGAGAAGCGTCTCGGGCCGGGTGATGGCACCGACGGTCAGCCGCAGGTGCCCTTCGCGGATCGGCACCACGGCGAGGAACGGCGCCGCCGCCGGATGCGTGGCGATCGGCATCGGCATCAGGCCGACGTAGTCGCCGCTGCCGATCACCGCCATCAGTGCGAGCGTCGAGTTGACGACCGCCGCGGCCGGCGGGGCGGGCATGCCGTGGTGCTCGAACAGCATCCGCCCGTACCCGGTCGCGCCGGTCGCGCTCGTGTACACCCAGCGCGCGTGGGCGAGCTGCCGCAGCGAGCCGGCGCGGGCGAGCGGGCTGCCCTTGCGCACGACGACCGCCATCTGGATCGGCATCAGTGCGGCGGTCGCGAACTCGCCGACGGGCAGGCTCTCCGGGATGGGGCCGACGGCGACATCGACCTCGCCGGCGCGCAGCCGGCCGAGCTGCGCGATATACAGCTCCTCGGTGATGCGCAGGCGGATGCCGGGGAACTCGCGGCTGAACGTGCGCAGCGTCTCGGGGATCAGCGCCAGCACGGCCAGCGGCACCGCGGCGATCGCGAGCTCGCCCACCATGTCGCCGGTGAGCTGCCGCACTTCCTCGACGGCGCGGTCGAGCTCGCGCGCCACGGCGCGCGCGCGGTCCACGAGCACCTTGCCCTGCGCGGTGGGCGTCACGCCCGTCGTCGACCGCATGACCAGCGGCGCGTTCAGCTCGCGCTCGAGCTCGCGGACCAGCTTGGTCAGCGCCGGCTGCGAGACGCCGAGCCTGCGCGCCGCGGCGCGCAGGCTGCCTTCCTCGACGGCGGCGACGAGCGCGTGCAGGGCGGAGAGCTTCACGGAGGGGTCCTGTCGTGGCGATAACCGGATGTTATCGCGTCCGCGGCCGCGGCATCTTCTCGCGTGCGGGCATGGCCCATAGACTGCGCGCCGCTGCCTTGTCCCCCATCAAGGATTTCGCAAACGCCGTACGACTCCGAGGAGAAGACGCTCGTGAAGATGCCCCAGCACCTGCTGGCCGCGGCCGTGGCCGCGGCGACCCTGGCGGGAACCGCCGCCGCGCAGGAAGTGACGCTCAAGGTTCACCACTTCCTGCCCGCCGGCTCCTACGCCAACACGATGTTCATCCAGCCGTGGTGCGACCGCATCGCCAGGGAATCGAACAACCGGATGAAGTGCCAGATCTATCCGTCGATGCAGCTGGGCGGCACGCCGCCGCAGCTCTTCGACCAGGTCAAGGACGGCGTCGCCGACGTCATCTGGTCGCTGCCCGGGTACACGCCGGGGCGCTTTCCGCTCTCGGAGGTGTTCGAGCTGCCGTTCATGATGAGCGACGCGGAGGCGACCAGCAAGGCGCTGTGGGACTACAACACGCAGCAGGCGGCCGCCGAGTTCAAGGACGTGCATCCGATCGCGTTCCACGTCCACGGCCCCGGCGTGTTCCACATGCGCGACAAGCCGGTGAAGACGATGGCGGACCTGAAGGGCCTCAAGGTGCGCGCGCCGACGCGCCAGACCAACCGGTTCTTAGGCGCGCTCGGCGCGACGCCGGTCGCGATGCCGGTGCCGCAGGTCGCGGAGTCGCTCGCGAAGGGCGTCATCGACGGCGCCGTCGTGCCCTACGAGGTCGTGCCGTCGGTGAAGATCCAGGAGATCGCGAAGTTCCACTCCGAGACGGACCCGGCGGAGCCCGCGTTCTACACGTCGACTTTCATGTTCGTGATGAACAAGGACAAGTACGCGAGCCTGCCGCCCGACCTCAAGAAGGTCATCGACGCCAACAGCGGGCAGGCGTTCTCCGGGCAGATCGGCAAGGTGTTCATCCAGGCCGACGCCGAGGGCAAGAAGCTCACGGCGAAGAACACGACCAACGTCATCCCGAAGAGCGAGCTCGAGAGCTGGAAGAAGGTCGGGCAGGGCGTGACGGACCAGTGGATCGCCGACGTCGGCGCGAAGGGCGCGAACGGCAAGCAGCTGCTCGACACGGCGAAGTCGCTGATCGCGAAGCACTCGACGGGCAAGTAGGCACCGAGCGGGAGCACGGCCGCGTCTTCGCGCGCCGGATCCCGCACCTCCCGGGGAGCGAGCATGGCCCAGATCATCGGCGGCATCGCCGCCTCGCACACGCCGACCATCGGCTTCGCATTCGACCGCGACAAGCGCGCCGACCCGGCGTGGACACCGGTATTCGAGGCGTTCGACCCGGTGCGCGAGTGGCTCGCGGCTGCGCGCCCGGACGTGCTGCTGTTCGTCTACAACGACCACGTCACGTCGTTCTTCTTCGACCACTACTCGGCGTTCGCGCTGGGGATCGGTGCGGCGTGGGAAGTCGCCGACGAGGGCGGCGGCCGGCGCGACCTGCCGCCGGTCGCCGGGCACCCGGCGCTGGCGAAACACGTCGGCCATTCGCTGATGGCCGACGAGTTCGACATGGCGTTCTTCCAGGGCCGGCCGCTCGACCACGGCTGCTTCTCGCCGCTGTCGATGCTGTACGACCACCGCGGCGGCTGGCCGGTGCGGATCGTTCCGCTGCAGATGGGCGTGCTGCAGTTTCCGATTCCCACGGCGCGCCGCTGCTGGAAGCTGGGGCAGGCGCTGCGGCGCGCGATCGAGACGTACCCGGAGGACCTGCGCGTGGTCTTGGTCGCCACCGGCGGGCTCTCGCACCAGGTGCACGGCGAGCGCGCGGGCTTCAACAACACGCCGTGGGACCTGCGCTTCCTCGAGCTGATCGAGACGGATCCGGAGCGGCTCGCCGGCATGACGCACGCCGAGTACGCGGAACTGGGCGGCCTCGAGGGCGCCGAGGTGATCATGTGGCTGACGATGCGCGGCGCGCTGTCGGCGCAGGTGCGCAAGGTCCACCGGGCGTACACGCTGCCGTCGATGACCGGCATCGCGACCGCGGTCTACGAGAACCTCGCGGCGCCGCCGGCCGCGGCGGAGGTCGACCGGCATCGGCGGCACGCGGCCGCGCAGCTCGCGGGCGCCGAGCGCCTGCCGGGCACGTATCCGTTCGACTTCGCCCGCAGCGTGAAGGCGTTCCGGCTGAACCGCTTCCTGCACGACCTCGTCGTGCCGGAGACGCGCGCGGCCTTCCTCGCCGACGAGCGCGCCGCGTGCGGCGCCGCCGGCCTCACCGACGAGGAGCGCGACCTCGTGCTGCGCCGGGACTGGCGCGGCCTCATCCACTACGGCGTCATCTTCTTCATGCTGGAGAAGCTGGGCGCCGTCGTCGGCGTCTCCAACCTGCACATCTACGCCGCGATGCGCGGCGAGACGATCGACGCGTTCCGCGCGACGCGCAACGCGCCCGGCGCGCTCTACTCCGTGTCCGCCGCGCCGGTGGCCTGGGATCGCGGCGCCGCCGGCGGGGGATGACTGCGCCATTCGGGCAGCTCGCCGCGCGCCGCCGGTGTAGGATCGGTCGCCCAACCGACGCACGTTGCCCGCGATGACGATCACCGGCATTTCCTCGATGGCCACCCGCGCGGTCCTCGCGGACCTCGCGGCCGCGTTCGAGCGGCGGACCGGATGCGCCGTGGCCTTCGAGTCGGTCGGCGGCGTGGACGCCGCGAAGCGCGTGGCGGCCGGCGAGGCGTTCGACGTCGTGGTCCTCGCGTCGGACGCGATCGACCGGCTGCTCGCCGCGGGCCACGTCGTCGCGGGCACGCGGGTCGACGTGACGACGTCCGGCGTCGCCGTGGCGGTCGCCGCCGGCGCCACGCTGCCGGACGTCGGGTCGGAGGATTCCGTGCGCCGCGCGGTGCTCGCGGCGCGGCGCATCGGCTACTCGACGGGGCCGAGCGGCACCGAGCTCCTGAAGCTCTTCGCGCGCTGGGGCATCGCCGACGCGCTCGCCGAACGCCTGGTGCAGGCGCGCGCCGGCGTCCCGGTCGCGGCGCTGGTCGCCTCGGGCGAGGCCGACCTGGGCTTCCAGCAGCTCTCCGAGATGATGAGCGCGCCGGGGGTCGCCGTGGCCGGCATGCTGCCGCCGCCGATCGCGATCGTCACGACGTTCTCGGGGGGCGTGTGCGCGGCGGCGCGGGAGCCCGCGCGGGCGCGCGAGCTGCTGGCGTTCCTCGCGGCGCCGGACGCCGCCGCCGCCAAGCGCACGCACGGCATGGAACCGGCCTGACGGCCGCCGCTACCGGACCTTCACCTCGGTCCAGAGGCGGTTGAGCAGCCGCCGCTCCTTGCGGTCGTAGTCCTTCAGCATCTGCAGCTTCTTCATGCCCTCGGCGTCGGGGAACACCGCGCGGTTGTTCTTCACGACGTCGTCGACGTACGGCATGGCGGCGGCGTTGACCGCGCCGGACCCGATCATGTTGGAGAGCTGCGCCGCGTTCTTCCCCTGCAGCATGAAGTTGATGAACGCGTAGGCGAGGTCGGGCCGCGGGCCGCTCTTGTGCAGCACCATGTTGTCGACGGCGAGCACCGCGCCTTCCTTCGGCGTGTACGAGCCGATGCGGAACGGCCGCTTCGCCTTCTCGGCGTCGGCGTTCGCCTGGAACATGTCGTTGCTGTAGCCGTGCGCGACCCAGATGTTGCCGAGCGTGAGCTCCTTGATGTACGACGACGCGTTGAACGCCGCCCAGTACGGCTTCGCGCGCAGGATCAGGTCGCGCGCTTCCTTGAGCTTCGCCTCGTCGGTCTCGTTGGCGGGATAGCCCAGGTACATGAGCGCCGCGGCGAAGAGCTCGCGCTGGCTGTCGAGCACCGTGACCTTGCCCTTCAGCTTCTCCAGGTACTTCGGCTCGAAGATGAGCGCCCAGCTGTCGGTGGGCAGGCCGAGCTCCCTGATCTTCTCGGTGTTGTAGCCGACCAGCGTCACCGAGTACGCGTAGGGGACCGAGTACTTGTTGCCCGGGTCGAAGAACAGGTTGAGGAACTCGGGCCGGATGTTGTCGAGGCCCTTGATCTTCGCGTGGTCGAGCTCGCGCAGCGCGCCCTGCGCGATCAGCGTCTCGACCGCGTTGCCGGTGGGCACCAGCATGTCGTAGCCGGTGGCGCCGGCCGCGAGCTTGGCGAGCAGCTCCTCGTTGTCCGAGTAGTAGTCCTGCACCAGCTTGGCGCCGGTGGCCGCCTCGAACGCCTTGGCCGTGTCCTCGGCCAGGTAGTTGTTCCAGTTGTACAGGTGCAGCTCGTTGCCGCCCGCCTTGCCGGCGGTCTTCGCCTTGTCGTCCTTGTCCGCGTCGGCCTTCGGCGCGTCGGCCGCGGGCGAGCAGCCGGCGGCCGCCAGCGCGGCGGCGACGGCGGCGCCGAGCAGCGCGCGGCGCGAGAGGCGCGGCGGACTCATCCCTTGCCCTTCAGCGCGTCCGGCGCGACGCGGCTCGCGACGACGATCAGCGTCAGCGTGATCAGCATGAGCAGCGTCGACAGCGCGTTCACCTCCGGCGTCACGGCGATCTTGACCATCGTGTAGATCGTCAGCGGCAGCGTCGGGACGCCGGCGCCGGCCGTGAAGAACGTGATGACGAAGTCGTCGATCGACAGCGTGAACGCCATCAGCGCGCCGGCGATCACGCCCGGCATGATCAGCGGGAACGTGACCAGCCGGAACGTCTGCCACGGCGTCGCGCCCAGGTCGCGCGCGGCCTCGAAGATCGACTCGTCCATGCCGGACAGCCGCGCGCGCACGATGATCGCGACGAACCCGATACAGAACGTCGTGTGCGCCACCATCACCGTCGCGAGCGACAGCGACTCGTCGCCGAACGTCGTGATGAAGAAGATGAGCAGCGACACGCCGAGCAGGATCTCCGGCATCGCGATCGGCGTGATCACCATGAACGGCAGCATGCGCAGCCGGTAGCGGTGCATCGCCATGCCGGCCATCGTGCCGAGCACGGTGGCGGCGAGCGAGGCGGTCAGCGCGATCAGCAGCGAGTTGCGCGCGGCGGCCAGCATCTCCGCGTTGGAGAAGAGCTTCGCGTACCAGGACGTCGTGAACCCGACCCACTCGGCGGAGAGCTTCGAGTCGTTGAACGAGAAGATCACGACCACGATCAGCGGGATGTACAGGAACAGGTACACGCCGACCGCCGACGCCCAGAGGAGCGGCGACCTACGCACGGGCCACCCCCCGCCGCGCGAGCCAAGCCGTCGCGCCGGCGACCGCGAGCACCGCGACGGTCAGCATCAGCGACAGCATCGAGCCGAACGGCCAGTCGCGCGTCCCGAGGAAGCTCTCCTTGATCAGGTTGCCGATCAGCCAGTCGTCCTTGCCGCCGAGGATCTCGGGGATCGCGAACATGCCGAGCACGGGAATGAACACCAGCGCCGAGCCGGCGAAGATGCCCGGCAGCGACAGCGGGAACGTGACGCGCCAGAACCGCTGCCACGCGTTGGCGCCCAGGTCCTGCGCCGCGTCGAGCAGCGTGGGGTCGTGCTTCTCGAGGTTCGTGTACAGCGGCAGGATCATGAACGGCAGGTGCACGTACACCATGCCGACGACGACGGCGAAGCGCGAGAACAGCAGGTCGAAGGGGCCGAGGATGATCATCCACGCGTAGACGCGGACGAGGAAGTTGCTGGCGAACGGCAGCACGCACAGCAGCACCATGAAGTCGCGGCGGTGCTTCGGGCTGCGCGCGATCAGCAGCGCGACCGGGTAGGCCATCACCAGGCACACGAGCGTCGTCAGCGCGGCGACGCCGAACGACTTGACGAAGATCTGGACGTAGATCGGGTCGGAGAAGAAGACCGCGTAGTTCTCGAGCGTGAACCCGTGCTCCTCGTCCGGCTTGCCGAAGATCGGCGCCAGCGCGCCGAACTCGCCCGGGTAGCGGAAGCTCGCCACCACCATGATGAGCGCCGGCACCAGGAAGAACACCAGCAGGAACACGAACGGCGGCCCGCTGACGACGAGCCGCGTCATGCGGCCCGCCCGGCTGCGCGTGGAGGTGTCGGCGTGCATCAGCGGCGGCCCGTTCGGGATCGGCGCGGGGACGTCATCGGCAGGCGGCGGTCAGCGGTCGAGGAACGCGCCGGCCTCGGCCTTCCACGACACGCGCACCGGGTCGCCGATCTCGAAGAACTTCGCGCGGCCGGGCGCCGAGTTGGGCAGCAGCGCCTCGATCTTCTGGCCGCCCGGCAGGTCGACGATGTACGTGGTGACGTCGCCGACGTAGAGGAAGTTGTCGACCTTGCCCTCGAACTGGTTCGGGTCGGCCGAGGGCTCCGCCGCGGCGCGGATCGCGACCTGCTCGGGCCGGATGATGAACACGCCCTTGGCGCCGGGCTGCACGCCTTCCTTCGGCGGCGCCGTCACGGCGCCCAGCGCCGGCAGCGTCAGCGCGAGCGGCGGGCCCGGGCTCGCCACGGTCGCCTCCAGCATGTTGACGTTGCCGATGAAGTCGGCGACGAAGCGGTTCTGCGGGAAGCCGTACAGGCGGTCCGGCTCGTCGAGCTGCTGGATCACGCCGTGGTCCATCACCGCGATCCGGTGCGACAGCGCGAGCGCCTCGTACTGCGCGTGCGTGACGAACACGAACGTGACGCCGACGTCCTGCTGCAGCCGGATGAGCTCGATCTGCAATTGCTCGCGCAGCTTGGCGTCGAGCGCGCCCAGCGGCTCGTCCAGCAGCAGCAGCCGCGGCCGGTTGACGAGGCCGCGGGCGAGCGCCACGCGCTGCTTCTGGCCGCCCGAGAGCTCGTGCGGGTAGGCCGTCTCCTTGCCGGTCAGCTTGACCTGCCCGATCGCCTCCTTGACGCCGGCGGCGATCGCCGCCTCGGACTTGCCGGCCATCTTGAGCGGGAACGCGATGTTCTGCGCGACCGTCATGTGCGGGAACAGCGCGTAGCTCTGGAACACCGTGTGGATCGGGCGCTTCTCCGGCGGCGTGTCCTTGAGGTCGACCCCGTCGAGCACGATGGCGCCGGCGTCGGGCAGGTCGAACCCGGCGATCATCCGCAGCAGCGTGGTCTTGCCGCACCCCGAGGGCCCGAGGAGCGTGAAGAATTCCCCGGCGTTGACCGAGAAGCTGACGTTGTCGACGGCGGTGAAATCCGCGAAGCGGCGGGTGACGTTGCGGACTTCGAGCAGCGCCATCGGGCGGGTCCTCGTTGGGTCGGGAAGCGATCCCGTCGATTGTATCAACGGACGCACCGCGGAACTTCGCCCCGGGGCCCGGGAGGGCGGGCCGCGACGGTCGCCCGGGTGACGCGCCGCGTCGGCGCGGCTGCCCAAATGCGCCACGCGGCGCCTCGTCGCCGCCGGGCGTAGCGAAGGGCACGACCTTTGCATAGGCACCGGCGGGCGGTCCCCGCGCACCGGCCGGGGTGCCATGCCAATGTCATGTCCGGACAGCGACGCGGGGGTGGGGGATGCTGCAACTGACGAAGAGCGTCGATTCGCACGATTCGTTCAACATGGTCGACCAGCACAAGCGAACGTTGCTCGACAAGCTGCGCGAGAAATCCGAGGCGCTGCGGGCCCAGGGCGAGGCCGCCCGCAAGCCGATGGAGGAGGCGCTCAAGGACATCGACCGCACGCTCTGGCGGGCGTTCCGCTGGCTGGACGAGGCGATCGGCCACCTCGAAGTGATCCGCCCGAGCATCGGGCACAGCTTCCGGCTGCACAACGTGCTGACGATCGAGCGGCCGAAGTTCGACCGCGGGTTCGTGTCGTTCCGCCGCCGTGCGCTGGCCGGCATGGAAGTGCTGGAGCACGTCGAGCTCTTCTACCGGATGGAGGGCGGGGCGCCGATCGCGCTGCGCGTGAGTCCCGCATCGGCGGGCGCCGTCGAGGAGAAGCTGCGCGGCTCCACGCTGACGTACCACTACCAGACCGAGCAGGACGACAAGCGCGTCGTCCGCTACGGCCTCTTCACCGTGCAGACGGCGATCTCCGCGTCGGTGCGCTTCCAGCCCGACTACCACCACCAGGTCGTCGAGGTGACGCTGCGCAACGTCGACCGCTTCGAGTCGGTGTCGCTCGAGTTCGCGCCCGAGAAGCTGAACGAGCCGGCGCTCGAGGACATGGTCAGGTTCATGCTGGGCGAGCCCAACACGTTCCTGCGCCGCGCGCCGCTGGCGCTGATCCGCGGCCGCAGCGACGCGCCGCAGCCGGCGTCGCCGCAGCGGGCCTGACGCCCTATCCTCGCTGAAGCAGCAGCAGCGCGGCGACGACCGCGAGCAGCACGGCGACGACCGCGAGCCAGCGGTTGCGCGTCTTCTGGGCGGCGGCCAGAGCGAGCAGCGCGGTGTCGGACGCCGCCGCCGGCGCCAGCAGCCGCTGGTGCAGCAGGCGCGGCAGCTCGGGCAGCGCGGTGACGAGGTAGGGCGCTTCCGCGAGCAGCCGGCGCTGCAGCGCGCGCGGGCCGATCTGCTCCTCCATCCACCGCTCGAGGTACGGCTTGGCCGTCGTCCACAGGTCGAGCTCGGGGTCGAGCTGGCGCCCGAGGCCCTCGACGTTGAGCAGCGTCTTCTGCAGCAGCACGAGCTGCGGCTGGATCTCGACGTTGAAGCGGCGCGACGCGCGGAACAGCTGCATCAGCACGCGGCCGAGCGAGATCTGCGACAGCGGCCGGTCGAACATCGGCTCGAGCACGACGCGGACTTCCTTCTCCAGCTCGTCGACGCGCGTGTCGGGCGGCACCCAGCCCGACTCCACGTGCGCGGTCGCGACGCGGTGGTAGTCGCGGCGGAAGAACGCGATGAAGTTCTGCGCGAGGTAGCTCTTGTCGCGGTCGGACAGCGAGCCGACGATCCCGTAGTCGAGGCCGATGTACCTGCCGTGGTTGGGCGCGTCCACGGCGACGAAGATGTTGCCCGGGTGCATGTCCGCGTGGAAAAACCCGTCGCGGAACACCTGCGTGAAAAAGAGCTCCACCCCCGCGCGCGCGAGGCGCTTCAGGTCGACGCCCGCGGCGAGCAGGCGGTCGACGTGCGAGACCGGGATCCCGCTCATCCGCTCCATCACCATTACCTGCTCGTTGCACCAGTCCCAGTAGACCTCGGGCACCAGCAGGAGCCGCGACTCGCGGAAGTTGCGGCGCAGCTGCGAGCAGTTCGCCGCCTCGCGCGTGAGGTCGAGCTCGTCGACGAGCGACTTCTCGAACTCGGCGACGACCTCGCGCGGCCGCAGCCGCCGCCCGTCCGCCGACAGCCGCTCGACGAGGCCCGCCGCCGTGTGCATCAACGCGACGTCGTGCGCGATCACGTCCTCGATGCCGGGGCGCAGCACCTTGACCGCGACCGGCGTGCCGTCCGGCAATTGCGCGAAGTGCACCTGCGCGACCGACGCGCTCGCCACCGGCGTCCGGTCGAACGACGCGAACACCTGGTCGACGGGCTTCCGGTACGCGCGCTCCAGCGTGGCGACGACCTGCTCGGGCGGGAACGGCGGCACGCGGTCCTGCAGCTTCGCGAGCTCGTCGGCGACGTCGGGCGGCAGGATGTCGCGCCGCGTCGACAGCACCTGCCCCAGCTTCACGAACAGCGGGCCCAGCGCCTCCAGCGCGAGCCGCAACCGCACGGCGCGCGGCTGCGACAGGTCGCGCCAGAACAGGACGCCGTTGACCCACGGCCGCAGCGCCGACAGGCGCTCGTGCGACAGCAGGAGGTCGTCCAGCCCGAAGCGCAGCGCGACGGTCGTGATGCGAAGCAGGCGGAACACACGCATCACCGTATGATACGTGCCCCGCGCTCGCGGGGCCGGCCGCGGGCATTGGCCGCACGCGGCGCGGCGTCAGAACACGAACTTCGGCCGCCGCTTCCTGCGCTGCGTGGACGTCGCGGCCGGCGGCGGCGCGGCGGCGGGCCGGTCGGGACCCGGCCCGGAAGCCGCGACCGACACGCCGGCGGGCAACGGCGCCGTCGCGTCCGGCGGCGGCGCCTTGCGCGACCGGCGCGTCATGCGCGCACCGGCTTCGTCGCGCGCGTCACTTGGGCGCCCCGGGAAACTGGATGTACGGCCCGCTCGGCACCTGCCCGGGCGGCACATATGCCGGCGCGGGGCCACCGGCGGGACCGAGATGCCGGACGAACCGGTAGAACGCGCGCAGGTCCTGCTCGGAGAGGTCGTGCAGCGCGAACCACGGCATCGGCGGCCGCGTCTCGATGGTCTTCGCGACCTTGACCCACTGCTCTTCCGTGAGGCTCTGCATGTACGTGCGCAGGTTCGTCGGATACGTCGTGCCCCAGTCGCCGCGCCAGCCCAGCGCGTCGCCGGTCAGCCAGTCCTTCTCCGGCACCTTGCCGCCGCTCGGCGCGTAGCCGGCCGTGTGGCAGTCGTTGCAGCCGGACGTCTTCGCGACGTAACGGCCGCGCTCGATCGCCTGCGCGTCGGTCATCCGCGGCGGCTGCACCGGCGCGGCGACGGCGGTGACGGCGCTCACCGCAAGCGTGACACTCATCAGCAGGCTGCGAAGCTCGAACATGGCGTGGTCTCCTCGGGGATGGGGCGGTAGGTGGCGTGCGTCGGCAACGGCGGTCGCGTTCATTGCGTGCGCGGCGCCGTCATCGCGGCGGCGGCCGGCGTGTAGGTGACGGAATGCCCGGCGGCGTGGCTCGCGATCGTCGGCGCGATCTTCAGCATCGCGACGACGAGCGCGGCGCCGGCGACGATGCGCAGCGTGGCCAGGATGAGGCGAAACGGTTGCATGGCGGCTCTCCGGTGGATGCGGGGTTGTGGCCTTCGACGGAGCGCATCGTGAGGCCCGGCCCCTTGCGGATCGCTGACGGATCGTGCGATTGCCCGGCGGTGGGCGTGCGCCGGCCGCGGCGTCGGCCGGGCGGTCGGCAACCCATTGATTTTCGGATGAAACATGCTCGCCGCGCCGCGTGGCGCGGGCGCCCGCCGCAGAGGTTCGGCGCGGCGCGCGCCGGCTGACGTCACGACTGACGGATGGCTGACGGCGGGCTTACAGCGTGCGGCGGACGGCTTCGGTCTCGGGCGAGGGCGGCCGTGCGAGCACGATCGACAGCAGCTCCCGGCAGCGCCGGTACGTGTTGAGCGCGCCGGCCGGGTCGCCGGACTCGCGCTGGCACACCATGAGCCGGCGGTAGATCCCCTCGGCGAGGTTGTCGACGACGAGCACACGTTCGTAGAGCGCCCGCGCGCGGTCCCAGGCCTCCGCGCGTTCGAGCGCCTCGCCGGCCGCGAGCACGGCGCGCACGAGCTTCGCCTGCAGGCGGTCGCGGGCGGGCAGCGCCCACGCTGCCGGCGCGTCGAGCGCGAGGAAGTGCCCGCGGTACAGCGCGAGCGCCGCGTCGACGTCGCCCGCGTCGAGCGCGGCCTCGAGCGCCCACGTGTCGACCCAGACGAGCGCCGGATTGAGCGAGACCTTGCCGTCGGCGAGCTGGACGGCGCCCTCGACGTCGACGAGCTTGCGCAGCCGGTA
>JAYRNW010000304.1:0-28841 GCA_041911995.1 Casimicrobiaceae bacterium
GGCGGCGCAGGCCGCGGCGCCGCTCATCGCCGACGGCGACACCGGCTAAGGCGGCCATCTCAACGTGCGGCACACGGTCCGCGGCGAAGAAGAGGCGGGCGCCAGCGCGATCCAGCTCGAGGACCAGGAGTTACCGAAGAAGTGCGGGCATACGCCCGGCCGGCGGGTGATCCCCGCCGAGGACATGGTGAAGAAGATCCGGGTGGCCGCCGAGGCGCGCTCGAGTCCGGACTTCCTGATCGTCGCGCGCACCGACGCGCGCACCGCGCATGGGCTCGACGAGGCGCTGCGCCGGGCGGACGCCTACGCGCGCGCGGGCGCTGACGTCTTGTTCGTCGAGTCGCCGGAGAGCGTCGAGGAGATGCGCGTCATCGGCGAGCGGTTCGACGTGCCGCTGGTCGCGAACATGGTCGAGCGGGGCCGCACGCCCGTGCTCGCGAAGGCCGACCTCGAGGCGCTGGGCTACCGGATCGCGATCTTCCCGGTGTCGGCGCTGCTCGCCGCCGTCGACGCGATGGCCGGCGTCTTCGGGCATCTCCAGTCCACCGGCTCGTCGGCGGGCGTGCCCGCGCCGCTGTATGATTTCGGCGCGCTGTCGCGGCTCATGGGGTTCGAGGACGTCTGGGACTTCGACCGCAACCACGCCGACGAAACGAAGGACCCCGGATGACACGCCTGCGCCTGCTCTGCCTCGCTGCCGCCTGCCTGCTGCCTGTCGTTGCCGCGGCGCAGGGAACCTATCCCGACCGGCCGATCAAGCTCGTCGTGCCGTTCGCGCCCGGCGGCGTGACGGACACCAGCGGCCGCCTGATTGCGGAGGCGCTGTCGCGGCGCCTCGGCCAGCAGGTGATCGTCGAAAACAAGTCCGGCGCGTCCGGCAACATCGGCACGCAGGGCGTGGTCAACGCCGCGCCCGACGGCTACACGCTGGTGCTCGGGTTCGACGGCACGCTGGTCATCAACCCGCACGTGTTCGTGCCGTTCCCGTTCGACCCGCTGAAGGACTTGGTACCCGTGGGCAAGATCGGCGACGCGACGCTCATCCTCGTCGCGCATCCCGCGGTGCCCGTGGCCAACCTGCAGGAGTTGATCGCGTACTCGAAGAAGGAGCCGAAGGGCGTGTCCTACGGAACCTCGGGCGTGGGCGGCACGCCGCACATCGCCGGCGAGCTCCTCAACCAGCAGACGGGCGCGCGCCTCGTCCACGTGCCGTACAAGGGCGGCGGGCAGGCGATGAGCGACGCGCTCGGCGGCAACATCCCGCTCGTCTACACGGCGGTCGCGGGCGCGCACCAGTACGTGAAGACCGGCAAGCTCAAGGCGATCGCGGTGTCGAGCGCGCAGCGGTCGGGCTCGCTGCCCGACGTGCCGACGTTCATCGAGAGCGGCGTGCCCGGCTTCGACGTCAGCTCGTGGGTGGGCATCCTCGCGCCGGCGCAGACGCCGCGTCCGATCGTCGAGCGGCTGAACCGCGAGCTCAACGCGGTGCTGGCCACCCCCGAGATCGTCGACAAGCTCGCCGTGCTCGGGATCGCCGCGACGCCGGGGTCGCCGGAGGCATTCGGCGCGCAGATGAAGGCGGACCTCGCGAAGTACGGGAAGGTGGTGAAGGAGGCGGGGATCAAGGCGGAGTAGCCGCGGTCGACGGAGCGCCTAGAAGAGCTGCACTGGTTCGCAGAACCACATCCTCCCCATGTCATCCCGAGCGCAGCGAGGGATCTGCTTTTGACACAGGCTGCCGGCATGGCGCAACAGCAGATCCCTGGCTGCGCTCGGGCTGACAGGATAAGAGAGTGTGCCGAGCCGGAGCCGTCGTCGCTGTGCTCCTCGGCATGACACGGTGACTTTCCGAACGGACTGCTAAGCGCCGGCCGGACCGCGCCGCTTTCGCTTCTCGCTCGCGACGTTCGCCGACGGCGGCCGCGGCGGCGTGGGTCGCGGAGCCGGACGCGCGATCGGGCTGCGCGGATGCCGCGGCGGTCGCGCCTTGCCTCGGTCCATGCGCGCGCTGCGGGGTTCCGGCGCGTCCCGCGTCAGGTTGCGGCGGGCGCGGAGAGCAGCGACGCCAGCTCGCGCACGTCGCGCACGTCTTCGACGGCGTTCACGCGACGGATGATTTCCTCGGTCCGCGCGGCGCCCAGGACCGGCCCCATCAGCCCCCGCGCCTTCGCGTTCACGGCCTGCGTGTCCAGCGGGTTTTCCTTCGTGCCCGGCGCGTGGCGCGTGAAGTGCGAGACGGTGCGGCCGTCGCGCAGCGTCACCTCGACCAGCCCGCTCCTGGGCGCGGCCGGATCCACGAGCTTTGGATCGGCGACGAGCTGCACGCGCTCCTTCACGGCGCGCACGGCGGGGTCCTGCATGCGCTCGTAGGAGTGGCTGGCGTCGAACGACACGTCGCCGTCGACCAGCGCGACCGCGAGGATGTGCTGGCAGTTGACGTCCGGCATCGCGCGGTCGTTGACGATGCGCGCCCCGTCCTCCGGGAGCCTGACGACGATGCGCTCCACGTTGGCCGGCGCGAGCCCGTGCTCCCGGACGAGTCGCAGGAACGCATCGAGCGGGGCCTGGATCGGATAGCCGACCGAATAGGGCTTGATCGCGGTCTCGGTGACGAAGTAGCGGCTGCCCAGCCCGGCGACCATCGCCTCCGGATCCGGCTTGGCGGACAACGCGACGAGCGCATTGTGCTCGCCGTCGAGCACGTCCCACACGCCGCTGAATCCCATCTGGACCATGACGGCGGCGGTCACGCCGTTGCGCGCGCCCATGCCCGAGAAGTCGAACGCCTTCTCGACGTGCTCGGCGTCGCGCACCCAGCTCCAGATCCCCGAGACCTGCTGCGCGGCGTACGACAGCGCGTGCCGCATGCCGCGCTCGTCGAGGCGCGCGAGCGAGGCCGCGGCCGCGGCGGCGCCGAACGTCGAGCTGGTGCCCTCGGCGCTGCGGTGCGTCGCACGCACGTGGTCGGGCCCGAGCGCCATGAGGAAGCGGCAGCACACGTCGTAGCCGAGCGCGACGGCGTTGACGAGCTCCGATCCCGAGCGGCCGTCGCGTTCCGCCATCGCGAGCGCGGCCGGCACGACGGAGCAGCCGGGGTGGGCCTTCGTCGCGGGCTCGAAGTCGTCGGTTTCGTCGGCGTGGCCGAACATCGCGTTCGCCAGCGCGGCGTTGATCGCCGAGGTCCTGATGTCCGTCGTGAGCACCGTCGCTTCCGGTGCGCCGCCCTGCGCGCGGGCAAACCTGATCGCCATTTCGCCGGGCTTGAGGTGTGCGCCCGACACCATGGCCGCGATCGTGTCCAGGACGCGATGCCGCGCCTCGCGTGCGACCTCGGGCGAAAGGCGCCGCTCCCGCGCCTCCGCCATGTAGCGCGCGAGGCGTCCGGTGATGTCAGCGTTCGGCATGACGATGCTCCAGAGGGTTCGGCCCCGGATAGGGCACGGCGATCGGTTCGGCGGCGTGTCGCTTCATTCGATCTTGACGTTGGCGCTCTTGACGAGGTTCACCCAGAATTTCCCGTTCTCGACGAGGAAGGCCGCGAACTGCTCCGGCGACGGGGACAGCGAAACGTCGGTGCCTTCGCGCGCCAGCGCGGCCCGGACCTGCGGCTGTTGCATCGCGAAGACGGCCGCCTCGTAGATCTTCCGGACGATGGCCGGCGGTGTTCCCGCCGGCACGAAGATCCCGTACCAGAACTCGAGGTCGTACTCGGGCAATCCGGCCTGCTTCATGCCGGGCAGGTCGGGCACGAGCGGCGAGCCGTCGCGGTTGCTGACCGCGAGCACGCGCAGCCGGCCCCCCTTCGCGTGCGGCAGCACCGTCGGCGACGTGCCGAACGTCAGCTGCGTCTCGCCGGCGATGACGGACTGGATCGCCGGCGCTCCGCCCGTGTAGGGCACGTGCGTCATCTGGACGTCGGTGAGCTGGCAGAACAGCGCCATCGCGAGATGCGGCGCGGAGCCGTTGCCGGACGTCGAGTAGTTGAACTTGCCGGGCTCCTTCTTGGCCGCGGCAATCAGCTCCGGCACCGAGCGGATGCCGGTGTCCGCGTTGACGGCGAGCACGAGCGGCGACGTGGTCACCTTGGTCACCGG
The DNA here is from genome assembly GCA_041911995.1 of Casimicrobiaceae bacterium. GTDB lineage: Bacteria > Pseudomonadota > Gammaproteobacteria > Burkholderiales > Casimicrobiaceae > VBCG01. The sequence goes on from JAYRNW010000304.1 coordinate 4,095, forward strand.
CAGGAGGTCGCGCGGCGCGTAGCCGAGCTTGGGATTGAGCGCAGGATTGACGGAGATGCTGCTGGGGCTCGCGATCAGCAGCGTGTAGCCGTCGGGCGGCGCCTTCGCCACCAGTTCCGCGGCGATGCTGGAGCCGGCACCGGGCCGGTTCTCGACCACCACCGGCTGGCCGAGCGCCTTGCCGAACGATTCGCTCATCGCCCGCGCGACGTAGTCGGCGGCGCCGCCGGGCGCGAAGCCGACCACGAGGCGCAATGGCCTGCTCGGATAGCTGTCGGCCTGCGCCCAGGCAACACCGATGCCCGGGCCCAATGCGAGCAACAGAAGGACGACCGTGCGCTTCATCCGGCTCTTCTCCTGTCGGGAGTTCAGGCCTGCGTTGCGACCGGCATGCGCAGGACGATCTTGCCGATGTGCGCGCCGGACTCCATGCGGGCCTTGGCGGCCTCGAGGTCGGCGAACGCCATCACCCGGTCGATGCGGGGGCGGATCGCGCCGCTCGCGAAGTGGGGGAGGACTTCCGCGACGAACCGCGGGACGGCCGCCGACCGCTGCTCCTTCGTGCGCATCTTGTTGGAAACGCCGAACACCGTCAGGCGCCGGACGTGCAGCGCGCCGAGGTCGATGTCGGCGTGTCCGACGCCGTCGACGAAGCCCACGGTGGCGAGCCGGCCTTGGAAGGCGAGCGCGCGCACGTTCTCGGCGAACGTGGAGCCTCCGACCGTGTTGATCGCGAGGTCCGCCCCGCGGCCGTTCGTCGCCGCCATGACCGCGGTCGCGAAGTCGGCGTTGCGCGTGCACAGCGGGACGTCGAGGCCGAGCGGCGCGAGTGCGGCGAGCTTCTCGGCCGAGCCCGAGGTGCCGATGACGCGCGCCCCCAGCGTCCCGCCGAGTTGCAGCGACGCCACGCCCACGCCGGACGACACGCCGTTGATCAGCAGCCATTCGCCGGACGCGAGGCGGCCCTGCAGGACCAGCATGTCGAACGCGACGAGGAACGTGAGGGGAATCGCCGCGGCTTCCTCCCACGCGAGTCCGTCCGGCACGTGCATCGCTTCCGCCGCCTCCATCAGCGCGTGCTCGGCGAACGCGCCGGCGCAGCGGCCCATCACGCGATCGCCCGGCCGAAAGCCGCCGCCGTCGCTGCCGACGGCCACCACCACACCTGCACCTTCGCCGCCGATCGCCTTCCACGTGCCGGGCTTGCCGTGCAGGCCATGCCCCAGCAGGAACTCGCCGCGGTTCAGTGCGGCCGCGTGCATGCGGACGAGCAACTGCGCCGGGGCAGGCTTGGGCACCGGAACGTCGCGTCGTTCCAGCACCGTGGTCGCATCGGTCATCTGCATCCAGTACGACTGCATGGCGGTGGGTCGTTCGTTGCGACGACGAAGGACGATCGAGGATCCGACGCGCAGGCGCGGATGCCGGTGTGCGGTGCTCAGCGTCCCGCGCGCGGCGGCGCCACGACGGCGCCCTCCACGCCGTGCCGCGCGAGCGCGGCGGCCACGAAGCCCGACGCCTTCATCTCCTCGACGTAGTCGGTGAGCCACGCCTGCGCCGCCGTGCGGCCCTTGGGCACGCCCATCGCCTGCTCGATCACCATGAAGCGCCCCGGCAGCAGGCGCACGCCTCCCACACGCTTCGCATCGGCTTCGAGCTGCTGCTTCACGCCGGCGGCGACGTCGAGGTTCTGCGCGAGAAAGAGATCGGTGACCTCGGGCGACGTCGGCGCGCGCACCAGCGTCGCCGACTTCAACTCGCGCGTCAGATACAGGTCGTAGGCGCTGCCGCGGCCGACGGCGATGCGCGTGCCGGGCCGGTCGACCTCGTCGTTGCGCTGCAGCGGCGAGCTGTTGCGCACGAGATAGGCGCCTTCGATGATCACGTAGGGCGCCGTGTACTCCATGTCGGCGGCGCGCACCGGGTCGATCGCCACGAACGCGAGGTCCACCTTGCCGGCCTTGACCGCCTCGACGACGGCACCCGCGGAGGTGAACAGCACGAGATCGACGGGCAGTCCGAGCCGGCGCCCCGCCTCGCGCGCGAGGTCCACCGACAGGCCCTTGGGCATGCCGTTCACGTCGCGGGTCGCGAGGATCGGATTGCCGAAGTTGATCGCCGCGCGCAGCCTGCCCGTGCCACCGAGCTCGGCGACGGCACCGGCGGGAGGTTTGGGGGCCGTCGCGGCGCAGCCGGCGAGCAGCAGCACGATGGCGAAGAAGAAGGCGCGGCGGGTGGTGTGCATCGTCGCCAGAATAGCAGCCGACCACGCGCGCCGGAAGCCGCTGCGGTTCGGTGATTCGCCGCCACCGATCGCCGGCGATGGACGATGCAGGGCGCCTACCGCGCCGCGAGGCCCGGACGCAGGTCGAGCGGCTCGGGCTCCGCGTCGACGTCGGACGAGAGGTCGGCGCCCGCGCCGCTCCACGGGGATGGCCCGTAGAGCACGTGCAGCTCGACGAAGCCGGCCTTCCACGCGTGCTCGAGGTCGCGCTCCGCCGCGGCGAGAGACTCGGCGTCGTCGTGCAGCAGCTGCTTGATGCCGTAGGCGCGGTTGCGCCCGTTCACCTTCGCCATGTACAGCGCCATGTCGACGAGGCCGATCGCCTGGTCCCACGACACGGGAACGCTCGCCGGCGGGAGCGGGAGCGCCATGTAGCCGATCGACGCCGTCGTGCGGATCAGCTTGTGGTCCAGCGTGATCGGCTGCGCGGAGATGGACTTCAGGATGCGCGCGGCGATGTCGTCGAGCCCGTCGGCCCGGGTCGTCGCGTAGACGAGGAACTCCTCGCCGCCCCAGCGGACGACGATGTCCGAATCCCGCAGCGTGTTGCGCAGGCGCTCGGCCACGGCGACGAGGACCGCGTCGCCGAGCGCGTGGCCGAAGCGGTCGTTGGTCTCCTTGAAGTGGTCGATGTCGACGAGCAGCAGCGCGCGCGTCAGGTTGTCGTCCTCGCGGCGGCGCTGCGCCGGCTGCGCGGCCTCGGCCGCGATCAGGTTCTGGAAGTAGCGCCGGTTGTACAGCGACGTCAGCGGATCGCGCGTGCTCTGCACCGAGAGCTCCGCGTTCTTCACGGCGAGCAGCTCGTTGGTCTGGTGCAGCTTCCGGTAGAGCATGACGACGACGACGAACGACAACGCGAAGAGCCCGGCCAGCAGCCACCAGACGCGCTGTACCAGCACGCGGTTGGCGATCTCGGCGGTCTTGAGCTCGTTCTCGCGGTTGAGGAGCTCGATCTCCCGGCGCCGCTTCTCGGTCTCGTATTGTTCCTGGACCTCGAGCAGCGCCCGCTGGCGCGTCTGGATCGCGATCTCGTCGTTGAGCTTGCGCTCGCGGTGATAGAGGGCGAGCGCGCCCTTGTGATCGCCGGCCAGCTCTAGCGTCTGGCCGTACTCGCGGGTGAGCTCCGCGATCTCGGCGGTGGCGCCGGTCCGCTCGTACTCGGCGAGCGCCTCGTCGGTTTGCCGCTTGCCTTCCGCGATCCGGCCCATGCCGAGCAGCGACAGCCCCGTGTTCGCCTTGCTCGCCGCCGCGAGCGCCGGGTTGTCCAGCGACTGCGCGAGCTGCAGCGAGCGCCGCGCGAGGTCGAGCGCCTCCGCGTACTGCCTGCGCCGCAGCCGGATGTCCGAGAGGTTGACGAGCGCCCGTGCCTCCGCGACGGTGGAACGCGACGTGCGCGCGATGGCCAGCGCCTCTTCCATCGCGGCCAGCTCCCGCGCGGGCCGCCCGAGCAGCTCCATGATGGCGGACTCCGCGATGCGCGCGTTCGCCATCGCGTAGGGGCTCTTCGCCGCCTCGCCGGCCTTGAACGCGGCGAGGCTCGCCTCGAGCGCCCCGGGGCCGTTCTTGAGCGCGAGTTGCAGGATCGCGAGCTGGTAGAGCGCGCTGGAACGGCGGTACGCGTCGGACGCCGCTTCGGCGAGCGCCAGCGCTTCCTGCAGGTTGGCCATCGCCACGTCGGGCAGGCCGCGCATCCGCTCGGTGGTGCCGAGCGCCAGCGCCGCCCAGTAGCGCAGGTAATCGTCGCCCGACATCGCGGCGAGCTCGTGCGCTTCGTGGGCGAGCGAGGCCGCCCGGGCGGCGTCGCCGGTCGTCGACTCGATCGCGCTGCGGATCAGGAGCGCCGCCGCCGCCGTGGCCGGGTCGTTCGTGCGTCCGGCCTCGCCGGCCAGCCGATCGGCGAGATCCGCCGCGTCCGGCGTATCTCCCGTCAGCACGCGGGCCTGGCCGTAGAGCGCGTACACGTAACGGCGCTCGCGCGCCGGCGCGGCGTCGGCGCGCGGAAGCAACGCTTCCAGGTCGGCGAGCGTGCGCTGCGGGAACCCCTGCAGCGTGGCTTCCAGGCCGCGGGCCCGGGTCATCAATTCGTCGTCGGCGTGCGCGCCGAGCGCGGTCGCCAGGGCGACGACGGCGACGATTCGCGGCAGAAACCTACGACGGCGGGCACCGGCCGGGGGGCCGGATTGGCGGGGGGCGAAAAGGGCGAACACGGGCGAGGCCCCCGGCGGCGGCGCGCGGCCGCCGGGGCGTGCAGGAACGGATTGGGCGTGCTTATGCAATTGCCGTGCCGCCGTCATGCCGGCCCCACCAGCCACGACTGCGCATAGTCGGCGCCCTCGATGCGCTCGAACCCCGCCAGCGTGAACGCCTGCGGGCTCATCGCGATCAGTACCGGGTCGTAGAGCGCGGGCAGCGCGTCGGGACCGGCCGCGCGCGCCAGGTCGACGAGCCGCGCGAGGCGCAGGTGGCGCAGCAGGTCCTCGTCGTAGAGCTGCTCGACGCGCAGGTCGCCGACGGCGGGCGGGCGCGCCTGCCACTCGCGCTTCGGGAGGGGACGGCCGCGATAGCGCAGCCGCAGGACGGCGAACCGCATGCGTCGATACCGTATGAATGTACGGTACTGTACCGCGGCGCCGGCGACGGATCAACGCGTGGCAGCGCTCCGGGGCCTGTCGATCGCATTCGCGGGCGCGGACTCGCCGCATGCGCGCCGGTGCCCGGCGCGAGACCTTGGCGCTACTTGCCGAGCGCCTCCAGCCCGGCCTTGGCGATCTGGCCGTCCTGCGCCGACGTCGCGCCGCTCACGCCGACGCCGCCGACCAGCTTGCCGCCGACGACGATCGGCAGGCCGCCCTCGATCGGCGTCGCGCCCGGCAGGCCGAGCACGGCCACGCGGCCCGCCGCCACGTTGTCCTCGAGCTCCTTCGACGGGCGCCGGAACATCGCGGCGGTCTTCGCCTTCTCGACGGCGATGAGCGGGCTCGCGGTCTGCGTGTCGTCCATCATCTCGTAGTAGACGAGGAAGCCGTGGTTGTCGACGATCGCGATCGCGACGTTCCAGCTGTTCTTCTTCGCTTCGGCGGCCGCGGCCGCGGCGACCTTCTTCGCGCTCTCGAGGTTGATCGCCTGCCCGTACGACGGGCGCTGCTGCGCGTCCGCGCCCGGAACGAACAGCGCCAGCGCCAGCGCGAACGCGGCGGTCACTTTGTGCAAGTGCATGGTGCCTCCTGTGGTGGGTGAGTGCCTGCGCAACGCCGTGCCGCGGCGGGGACGCGACGCGGCAATCCGGTACGTCAATCGGTCGCTGCCGGAATGAATCCGCCTTGCACGCGCAGCTCGCGCACGGCGGGGCTCGCGAGCAGCGCGGCGAAGCGGCGGGCGAGCGCCGGCTGCGTCGCGTGCGCGGCGACCGCGACCGAGTACGTCGTCGCGAGCGCGAACTCCGGCGGCAGCGTGCCGACCAGCTCGACGCCGGGCGTGTACAGGATCTCGGTGACCTGCGTGCAGCCGACGAGCCGGGGGCCCGCGGCGTCGGCGAGCGCGCGCATCGCGACGGCGCCGGACGGATACGCGCGGATCCGCGGCGCGACGGCCGGCCACAGGCCGAGCTCGCCCAGCACCTTGACGAAGTGGATGCCCGCGGTCGCCCGCTCGACGTCGGGGCAGTACAACGCTTGCGCCTGCGCGAAGCAGGCGGACAGCGCCGCGCGGTCGCCGATCGGCGGATGCGCCTCGCCGGCACGCACGGCTACGCCGGTCAGCACGTCGCCGAGCGGCGCGACGGTGTCGCGCAGCACGCGGCCGTCGCGCGCGAGCTCGTCCACCATCGTTGCGGTCAGGATCAGCACGTCGCAGGCGGGCGCCGCGAGGAACTGCGCGCGGATCGTGCCCACGGCGCCGAACGTGCCGGCCACATCCGCGCCCGCGTCGTCGCGGAATGCGGGCGCGAGCGCTTCGACGACGCCCTTGGCGGCGCCGGCGCTGAAGACGACGAGGTCCGGCGTCGCCGGCACGCGCGGCGTCCTACCGGTCCACCCGGGCGCCCGACACCTTGACGACCTTCTCCCACTTCGCGATGTCGTCGGCGACGTAGCGCGCGAACTCGTCGGGCGGCATCGTCATGCCGACCGCGCCCTGCTTCGCCCACTCGGCGCGGACTTCCGGCCTGTTGACGATCTTCGTGATCTCGGCGTTGAGCTTGTTCACGACGGCGGGCGGCGTGCCCTTCGGCGCCATCACGCCGAGCCAGATCACCGCCTCGTAGCCGGGCACGCCGGCCTCGGACACCGTCGGCACCGTGGGCATCACGGTCGAGCGCGTCTTCCCGCTCGTCGCCAGCGCCTTCACCTTGCCGGCCTTCGCCTGCTCGCTCATCGTGGTCACGGCGTCGAACATCATCTCGACCTGGCCGCCCAGGACGCCGGTGCGCGCGCCGGAGCTCTCCTTGTACGGCACGTGCACGATGTCGACACCCGCCATCGCCTTGAAGAGCTCGCCCGCCATGTGATACGGCGTGCCCGGCCCCGACGACGCGTAGTTGAGCTTGCCGGGCTGTGCCTTGGCGAGCGCGATGAACTCCGGCAGCGTGCTGGCCGGCACCGATGGGTTCACGACGAGCACGAGGTCCGAGTAGTTGATCGGCGCCACCGGCGCGAAGTCGCGCAGGAGCGCGTACGGCTTGTTCGGGATCAGCGTCTCGTTGACCGTGTGCGCGTTGGACATCAGCAGCAGCGTGTAGCCGTCGGGCGCCGCCTTGGCTGCGGCGTCGGTGCCCGTCACGGCGCCCGCGCCCGGACGGTTCTCGACGACGAACGGCTGCCCCATCGTTTCCTGGAGCTTCGCGCCGAGGAAGCGCGCGTAGACGTCGGCGGGTCCGCCCGCCGCGAACGGCACGACGATGCGCACGGGCTTCGCCGGGTAGTCCTGCGCGACGGCGGTCGAGACGGATGCGACGGCGACGGCGAACGCCGCCAGTGCGGTGCGGATCATCGGTTCCTCCCTGCGGGCGAGCCGCATGCGGTCGGCGGCAATCTACCGCAAAGCCGGCGCATGCGCCATGCGACCGCGGATCGCGCTAAGCTCACGCTTTCCGCACACCGGACGTCGTGCCATGAATTTCCGATTCACCGCGTGCCGCCTGAAGCTCGCGTGGGCGATTGCCGGACTCGCCGCCGTCGCGCTGCTGCCGGCGCCCGTGCCGCCGGCGTTCGGGCAGGCGTCGATTCCCATCGTGCAGGCGCGGCCGGACACCGGCTCGCGCATCCGCCGCGAGCTCGTGAAGATCGTCATTCCGGCCGAGAAGCCGTACGCCGAACTCACGCCGGAGCAGCGTGCACAGTTCCGCGCGAAGTTCTCCGGGCTCGCCGACGCCGACGAGCCGCCGTATCCGGAGGGCGGGTTGCGGCCGGTCGCCGAGGCGCTGGCGCAGGCGCTCGCCGACGGCAAGGTCGGCAAGGGGCGCCTGTTCGTCACCATCAAGGTCGACGAGCGCGGCCAGGGAAGCGCCGTCGCCGTCTACGAGACACCGGATTCGCGCACGTCGCGCGAGGCGGCGACCGTGCTGCTGCAGACGCGCTTCAAGCCGGCGACGTGCGGCGGCAAGCCGTGCGCGGCCGAGTTTCCGTTCGACGTGACGTTCGTGGCCGAATGACGCAATGCCGACGTGGCATGGTGCGCACCGGATGAAGCGCCGGACGATGCTCAAGCTGACGGCCGCGGGCGCGGCGTCGCTGGCGTCCGCCGCCGGGCCGGGTGCCGCCGTCGCGCAGGCGCGTGCGGAGGCGGGCGCCGCAGCTCCGCCCACGGTCGCACCGTTCGCGCTGGCCGACGCGACGGTCGCCGGGCTGCAGGCGGACATGGCGTCGGGCGCGCGCACGGCGGCGTCGATCGCGCAGGACTACCTCGCGCGCATCGACGCCGTGGATCGCCGCGGGCCGGCGGTCAACGCGATCATCGAGCTCAACCCGGACGCGCTGGCGATCGCCGAGGCGCTCGACCGCGAGCGGAAGGAGAAGGGCGCGCGCGGGCCGCTGCACGGCATTCCGGTCGTGCTGAAGGACAACGTCGACACGGCGGACCGGATGCGGACGAGCGCGGGATCGCTCGCGCTCGCGGACGCGGTCGCGCCGCGCGACGCCTTCGTCGTCGCGCGCCTGCGCGCCGCGGGCTGCGTCGTGCTCGGCAAGACCAACCTGTCGGAGTGGGCGAACTTCCGGAGCTCGCGCTCGACGTCGGGGTGGAGCGCGCGCGGCGGCCAGACGCGCAACCCGTACGCGCTCGACCGCAACACCAGCGGCTCGAGCTCGGGCTCGGCGGCGGCAATGGCGGCAGACCTCGCCGCGCTCGCCGTCGGCACCGAGACCGACGGGTCGATCGTGAGCCCGTCGTCGATCTGCGGGATCGTCGGCATCAAGCCGACGGTCGGGCTCGTGAGCCGCGCGGGCATCGTGCCGATCGCGCACAGCCAGGACACGGCGGGGCCGATGACGCGCACGGTGGCCGACGCCGCCGTGCTGCTCTCCGCGCTGGCCGGCGCCGATCCGCGCGATCCGGCGACGACGGCGAGCCGCGGCAAGGCGCACGCCGACTACACGCGCTTCCTCGACGCCGGCGGCCTGAAGGGCGCGCGCATCGGCGTCGCGCGCGAGTTCTTCGGCGGCAACGACCGCGTCGACCGCGTGATCGACGAGGCGATCGCGGCGATGAAGGACGCGGGTGCGGTCGTGATCGACCCCGTGAAGATCCGCCACCGCGACCGGCTGGACGCAACCGAATACGAAGTCCTGCTCTACGAGTTCAAGCACGACCTCGATGCGTACCTGCGCACGGCGGGCGCAGGTGCGGGCGTGCGCTCGCTCGCCGGGCTGATCGCGTGGAACGAGCGCAACGCCGAGCACGAGATGCCCTACTTCGCGCAGGAGCGGCTGGTCGACGCGCAGAAGAAGGGGCCGCTGACGGACGCGGCGTACCGGAAGGCGGTGGCGGCGAACCGCCGGCTCGCGCGCGTCGAGGGCATCGACGCGACGCTCGCGAAGCACCGGCTCGACGCCATCGTCGCACCGACGGGCGGCCCGGCTTGGCTGACCGACTACGTGAACGGCGACCACTACGGCACGAGTTGCTCGCAGCCCGCCGCGGTCGCCGGATACCCGCACGTCACGGTGCCGGCCGGCTTCACATTCGGATTGCCGATCGGCGTGTCGTTCTTCGCCGCCGCGTGGTCGGAGCCGACGCTGATCCGCCTCGCGTACGCGTACGAGCAGGCGACGAAGGCGCGGCGGCCGCCGCAGTTCCTGCCGACGGTCCGCGTCGAATAGCGGCCTTTCGCCCCGTCGCCTTCAGCGCTGCCGCGCCACGCCCATCCGGCACGCGAGCGCGAACGCGTTCTTCATCGCCCCCGGGTTCGCGACACCGCGGCCCGCGATGTCGTACGCGGTGCCGTGCGCCGGAGTGGCGATCGGGATCGGCAGTCCGCCGGGCACGGTGACGCCGCGCTCGAAGCCCATCAGCTTCATCGCGATCTGCCCCTGGTCGTGGTACATCGTGAGCACGCCGTCGTAGCCCTGTCCGTCCTTGCGCGTCGCGCGCACGAACGCCGTGTCGGCGGGGAAGGGGCCGTAGGCGGGAAAGCCGCGCGTACGCGCGAGCTCGACGCCGGGGCCGATCGTGTCGATCTCCTCGCGGCCGAACGCGCCGTTGTCGCCGTTGTGCGGGTTCAATCCGCAGACGGCGATGCGCGGCGTGGCGACACCCGACGCGCGCAGGCCGCGCGTCAGCAGCGCGACGCCTTCGGCGACGTTCTCGCGCGTGAGGAGCGACGCGACGTCCTTCAGCGGCACGTGCGAGGTGACGCGCGACGTCCACAGCGTGTCGAGCACGTTGAACTCGACGCACGGCCCCGTGAAGCCCAGCAGCTCGCAGAAGTAGTGCAGCTCGTCGGCGTGGCGCATGCCGCCGGCGCGCAGCGCCGCCTTGTTGAGCGGCGCGAAGCACAGCGCGTCGGCGACGCCGCGGCGCACGAGGTCCACGCCGAGTGCCAAGCCCGCCAGCATGTACGCGCCGTTGCGCGCCGCGACCTCGGCGTGCGCGAAGCCGGTCTCGTCTGAGCGGTCCCAGTCGACGAGGCGCGGCAGCGCGCCGCCGCGCGCCGCGGGGCCGCGGTCGTAGTCGAACGTCGCGCCGGCCGCGCGCATCCCCGCGTCGAGGACGCCGCGCGCGCCGACGAGCAGGACGTCGGCGGCGCGCTGCGCCGATCCGTCGGCGACGAGCTTCGCGACGAGCTCGGGGCCGATGCCGGCGGGGTCGCCGGTGAAGAGGGCGATCGCGGGCTTCACTGGTCGAGCTTGACGTTCGCGTCCTTGATGAGCTTGCCGAAGCGGTCGTAGTCGGCGCGCACCATCGCGGCGAACTGCTCCTGCGTCGCGGCGCCCGGCTCGCCGCCGAGCCCGGTGAGGCGCTTCTGCACGTCCGGCATCGCGATCGCCTTCGTCGTCTCGGCAAAGAGCCGGTCGACGACGGCCTTCGGCGTGCCGGCGGTCACGAAGAGCCCGTACCACGTCGTCATCTCGACGCCGGGCAGCCCCGCCTCGGCGAGCGTGGGCACGTCGGGCAGCTCCGGCGTGCGCTTCGGGCTCATCACGGCGAGCGCCTTGACCTTGCCGCCCTTGATGAACGCCATCGCGGAGGACGTCGTGTCGAAGTCGAGCTGGATCTGGCCGCCGACGAGGTCGGCGAGCGCCTGCGCGGACCCCTTGTACGGCACGTGGATCGCCTTCGTGCCCGCGGCGAGGTTGAACGCCTCGCCGGCCAGGTGCTGCGTGCTGCCGACGCCGGAGGAACCGTACGAGAACCCGTCCGGCTTCGCCTTCATGAGCACGATCAGGTCGCGGACGTTGTTCGCCGGCACGTTCGGGCCGACGACGAGCACGTTGGGAACGACGACGATCAGCGCGACCGGGATGAGGTCCTTGTTGGGTTCGTAGGGGAGCTTGATGAGGTGCGGCGCGATCGCGGCGCCCGTGTTGGTCGCGACGAGCAGCGTGTGCCCGTCCGGCGCCGCCTTCGCGGTCAGGTCCGCGGCGATCGTGTTCGACGCGCCCGGCTTGTTCTCGACGACGAACGGCTGCCCCATCGCCGCCTGGTACTTCTCGGCGAGCATGCGCGCGATGATGTCGGTGCCGCCGCCGGCGTTGGCGCCGACCATGATGCGCACCGGCTTGGTCGGATACGTTTGCGCGGCGGCGGCCGCGGCGAGCGCCGCGAGCGCGCAGGCGGCGGCGAGTCGGATGGCACGATGCAGCATGGTTCCTCCTGCAGGATGAGGCGGGGGCTAGACGCCGCGCTCGGGCGCGGCCACGACCGCGGCGATGCGCGGCCACGTGTTCTCGAGGTGCTCGCGCAGCAGCCGCGCGAGGCGGTCCGCGTCGCGCGCGCGCAGCGCGTCGACGAAGCCCTCGTGCTCGGCCATCGCCGCCGACCAGAACTCCGGCGACTGGTTGCCGACGTAGCGGATGCGGCGCATCCGCGCACGGAGGATCCCGTGCAGCATCGCGAGCGTCGGGTTGCCCGCCGCGCGCACGATCGCGTTGTGGATCTCCTGGTTCAGCCGGAAGTACTCGGGCCGCTCGCGCCGCGCGTAGTGCTCGCGCATGCGATCGTGCAGCGCGACGATCGCGTCGATCTCGGCGTCGCTCGCGCGGCACGCCGCGCGGCCGGCGTGCTCCTCGAGCAGCGCGATCACCGCGAGCATGTCCTGCGCGTCCTTCGCCGTGAACACGCGGACCACCGCGCCGCGGCCGGGATGCAGCTCGACCAGGCCTTCCGAGGCGAGGACCTTGAGCGCCTCGCGCAGCGGCGTGCGCGAGATGCCGAGCTGCCGTGCGAGGTCGAGCTCGGCGATCGGTGCGCCGGCGGCGAGCCGCCCGTCGACGATCATGTCGCGCACGCGCGCGGCGACTTCCTCGTGCAGCGACCCCCGGCGGATCGGCGCGACGGCGTCCGCGTCCGCCGGCGCCGCGTCCGGTACGGCGGCGGGGTGGCGCTCCATGGGAGCTTCGGGGGCGGGGCGGACCGACATCGTGCGAGAGGGGATCGCGACGGGGAGTTTCATGATCGTAATGCATAATTACAAATTACACAAATGAGGGGCTCCACCGATTACGCCGAACGCGCCGACCCGGTGCCGGTGGCCGCCGGCCGCATGCGCTAAAGTGGCGGCGCGCCCCGCCAGCGGCCCGCGCGCCTCCACCAACGTCGCGATCCCCACCCGATGACCACGCCCGCCCCGTCCCGGATCGACCGGACGATCACGATGGTCGTGCTGGCCGTGCTGGTCGTCGGCATCTTCATGGTGCTGCAGCCGTTCGTGTCGGCGATCGTCTGGGCGGCGATCCTCGCGGCGACGACGTGGCCGCTGTTCGACTGGATGTGCCGGCGCCTCGGCCGGCCCGCCGTGGCGGCGACGGTGATGATGCTGCTGATCCTGGCCGTGGTGGTCGCGCCGTTCCTGATCGCCGGCCTGACGATGGCGGACAACGCCGAGCGGACGTACGCATACGTCCGCGGGATCCTGGAGGGCGGCCCGCCCGACCCGCCGGCGTGGTTGAACCGGATCCCGATCGTCGGCGAGCGCCTGACCGCTTACCTGGCCTCGTTCGCCCACGACGGCACGAGCTTGCTGAACGAGCTGAAGCGCTTCGTCGACCCGCTGCGCCAGTTCGCGTTCAAGAGCGGCGCCGTCATCGGCGAGGGCCTGCTGCAGCTGACGCTGTCGGTGCTGATCGCGTTCTTCTTCTTCCGCGACGGCGCGGCGATCATGACGCGCGTCCGCGGCGCCGTGTCCCGCATCTCGCCGACGCGCGGGCTGCACATGCTCGCCGTCGCCGGCGCGACGACGCGCGCCGTCGTCTACGGCATCCTCGGCACCGCGCTCGCGCAGGGCGTGCTGATGGCGATTGGCCTGCTGATCGTGGGCATCAAGGCGGCGCCGCTGCTCGGGCTCGTCACGTTCTTCCTGTCGCCGGTGCCCGTGGGCCCGCCGATGGTGTGGATCCCGGTCGGCCTCTACCTCATCTTCGGCGCCGGCGAGACCGCGTGGGGCGTGTTCCTGCTGCTGTGGGGCGCGCTCGTCGTGTCGTCGGTCGACAACGTGTTGAAGCCGATGATCATCAGCCGCGGCAGCGACCTGCCGTTCATGCTGGTGCTGCTGGGCGTGTTCGGCGGCGTGGTCGCGTTCGGCTTCATCGGCGTGTTCCTGGGGCCGGTGCTGCTCGCCCTCGGCTTCATGCTGGTCAAGGAGTGGGCGGCGCCGACCGCGCCGCCGCCGGGCGACGAGATCTAGGGCGCCGCGGGCGCGCAGGCGGCGAGGGCCGCAGGCGCGGCCCCCGTCGTCGTGCCGATGCGGCGGACCGTCAGATCGGCGAGCAGAACGCGACGCTGTTCGGGCCCGAGCCTTCCGGCGCCCACGCGCGGTTCAGCATCGCGCGCCGCACCGAGAGGTCGACCACGTACCGGTGGTTGGCGTCGCGCCGGTTGTTGAAGAAGCGGTAGACGGGCAGCGTCTTCGCCGGGCAGTTGCCGTTCGCGTCGGGCACCTGGATGAAGAACGCGTTCGCCGTCTCGAGGTTCCACGTCCCCGCCCAGTTGAGCACGACGAACAGGCACTCCTGCGGCGTGGCCGAGTAGTAGTGCGAGTTGATCTGCACGTCGGCGTTCGCGTAGAAGCGGCACACCGGCTGCGCGCTGGCCGGCGCGAGGCTCCGGTTGAGGTACGCGAAGAAGTAGAGGCCGGTGCGCTGGAAGATCCCGCCCAGGAACGTCTCGACGAAGTGGATCTCGGCCGGGTCCGCCGAGATGAAGTAGTGATCGAGGTCGGCGCGGTAGAACTCGACGACGCGGTACGTGTTGGGCGGCGGCAGCCCGCCGGGCATGATGCTGCCGACCGCCGCGCCCGCGTCGAGCATCCCGGCGCCGCACAGGTTGGGCAGCGTGCAGATCGTGCCGGGGGGGAACCCGCGCGACGTGCCGGTGATGACGTCGAGCACGCGGCCGCCGGTGAGCAGCGGGTCGCGGGCCAGCATGAGCGCCGCGGTGCCGGACACGAGCGGCGCCGAGAAGCTCGTGCCGCGCGCCGCGATGTACGTCGGGTTGCCGGGCACGGTCTTGCCGTCGTTGCCGAGCGAGACGATGAGGTCGGTGACCGGCAGGTCGCCGCCCGGCGCGGACACGTCGATGCGCCTGCCGTAGTTCGAGTAGCTGGTGAGGTCGCCGTCGACGCTGTGCGCGGCCACGGCGATCACGCCGCTGCAGTTCGCCGGCGAGAAGCTCGCCACGTCCATCGTCTCGTTGCCGGCCGACGCGACGACCACCGCGCCGTGCGCGAGCGCGTCGTCGATCGCCTCCTGGATCGACTGGTCGCACAGGCCGAAGCCGCCCAGGCTCATGTTGATCACCTTGGCCGGCGTGGTGTTCGGCGGCACGCCGGCGATCTTCACGCCGGACGCCCACATCATGCCTTCCAGCACGTCCTCGAACGTGCCGCCGCACAGGCCCAGCGTGCGCACCGGCAGGATGTTGACGCCGCCCGCCACGCCCGCGATGCCGATGCCGTTGTTCGTGTTGGCGGCGATCTGGCCGGCGACGAAGAGGCCGTGGAAGAAGCTGTTCTGCGTGACGCCGCATTCGCCGTCGCTCCAGTCGCCCTCGTCGCGGGGATTGGGATCGCGGGCGTCGCCGTCGCGTGCGCGGCCGGGGTCCGAGATGAAGTCGTAGCCCGGGAGCACGCGGCCGACCAGGTCCGGGTGCGGCAGGATCCCGGTGTCGACCACGGCCACCGTGACGTTCGCGGCGCTGGGCTGCAGCGTCCACGCGGTCTCGGCGTTGATCCCCGTCAGCGGGTCGTTGAGCGACCATTGCCGCGCGTAGAGCGGATCGTTGGGCGCGGCGCTCGCCCACGCGCGCCGAACCGGGTCGGCGTACTGGACCTCGGGATCCTCCTGGATCGCCGCGGCGAGCTGCGCGAGCGCCTCCGGGCTCTGCGGCACCGGGACCGACAGCACCCACACGTGCGCGATCTGGCGCTCGACGCTCACCGCCATGCCGATGCGCTTGGCGAGCCGGTTCGCGATGCCGGTCCAGTCCGGGACGACGCCGTCCTTCAGCCGGACCAGCAGGCGTCGGCCGGGCGTCTCCGCGCGCGGGTCCTCGGGTGCGGCCTTGCGCGCGACCGGCGCGGGCCGCACGGCCTCGGCCCAGAGCACGCCGCGCTCGACGCGCAGCGCCTTGACCATCGCGTCGGCGACCGCGTCCGTCACCGGCTCGGGCAGCGCGAGCTCGAGCGCACCCGTGCGCGTGGTGCGGGTCAGCGCGAGCGGCGCGCCCGCGGCGGTGATCAGCATGGCGCGCGCGTCCGCCGGCAGCGTTCCCGGCGCCGCGGTGTACGGATGCAGCATGACGCGCAACGCTCCCACCGTGCCGGCTTCGGCCGGAACGACGGCCAACAGCGCGGCCAGCGCCGCGCAGGCGGTCCACATCCGGTGTTGCAGCGGACGCATGGTTAACTCCCTCGTCGTCGGACGCCAGGTTCCAGCGCGCAGTGCAGCAAATCCGATGCCAGCACGCGCGGGCGGCATGCCGCCAGCATACGCTGACACTACGTCAAAAAGCCAGCGGAACCGCGTGAATTCGCTAGGGATTGGCGGCTTTGGCCACCGCGGCGGCGCGGTCGCGCGCCATGTCGGCGCGGTACGGCGCGAGGACCGTGACCATCTGCGCGAAGATCTTGGGGTTGCCGGCGATCACCTGCCCGCCGTACAGATAGTCGCCTTCCCCCGACAGGTCGCCGATGAGGCCGCCCGCCTCGAGGACGAGCAGGCTGCCGGCGGCCACGTCCCAGGGGTTGAGGCCGACCTCCCAGAAGCCGTCGTAGAAGCCGGCGGCGACGTAGGCGAGGTCGAGCGCCGCGGCGCCGGGCCGGCGCAGCCCCGCCGTCTGCGTGATCATCGACTTCATCATCGCGAGGTACGTGTCGAGGTAGCTGCCGTCGCGGAACGGGAACCCGGTCCCGATCAGGCACTCGCGCAGGTGCGTGCGCCGCGACACGCGCATCCGGCGGTCGTTGAGGAACGCGCCGCGGCCGCGCGTCGCCGTGAACAGGTCGTTGCGCACCGGGTCGTAGATGACGCCCTGCTGGACCACGCCGTGGTGCGCGAGCGCGATGGACACGCAGTACTGCGGGAAGCCGTGCAGGAAGTTGGTCGTGCCGTCGAGCGGATCGATGATCCACACGTAGTCGGAATCGGGGTTGTGGCCCTTCTTCGTGCCTTCCTCCGCGAGGATCGCGTGGTCGGGATAGCTGCCGTGCAGCGTCTCGACGATCGCCGCCTCGGCCGCGTGGTCGATCTCGCTGACGAAGTCCTTCGGCCCCTTGGCCGTGACGGTCAGCAGGTCGAGGTCGCGCGCGCCGCGGTTGATGATGTTGCCGGCGCGGCGGGCGGCCTTCACGGCCGTCGTGAGCATGGGGTGCATGGCAGGCGGGCACGCCGCCGGCGGCGCCGGTCGCGTGCCAAGAGTGCGGATTACGGCTATTTTACCCGCTTCCGTTCCCGCCTTCGCGCCGCTTCCCCCGTGGACTCGTCCGCCCCGCCCGCCGCCGCGCTCGCCCGCGTGCGCGTCGTGCTCGTCCGCACGACGCACCCGGGCAACGTCGGCGCCGCCGCGCGCGCGATGCGCACGATGGGCATCACGCGGCTCGTGCTCGTCGACCCGAAGCGCTTGCCGGATCCGGAAGCCACCGCCATGGCGGCGGGCGCCGACGCGGTGCTCGCGTCGGCGCAGGTCGTCGGGTCGCTGCGCCAGGCGCTCGCCGGCTGCGCGCTGGCGGTCGGGCTGTCCGCGCGGCCGCGGGCGTTCGCCGGGCGCGTGCTTCCGGTGCGCGACGCCGCGCTGGAGGCGGCGCGCGGCGCCGCGGCCGGCGACGTCGCGCTCGTGTTCGGCACCGAGATGTCGGGCCTGTCCAACGACGAGCTCGCGCAGTGCGCGATCGCGGCGACGATCCCGGCCGATCCCGGCTATGCGTCGCTCAACCTCGCCGCGGCCGTGCAGGTCGCCGCCTACGAGATGCGGATGGCGGTCGGCGCGGGCAGCGTGTGGTCGGCGCCGCGCTTCCGCGAGGCGACGCACGACGAGGTCGAGGCGCTGTACGCGCACGCACGCGCGACGCTGACGGCGATGCGCTTCCTCGATCCCGCGCACCCGAAGCGGCTGCTGCCGCGGCTGCGCCGCCTGTTCGGCCGCGCCGGCCTGGAGCGCGAGGAGGTCAACATCCTGCGCGGCATCCTGGCCCGCGTCGACCAGTTCGTCGAGCGCGCGCGCGGGCGCGGCTCCGGGTCAGAGCCGTAAGCAAGGGTCAGAGCCTTAAGCAAGGGTCAGAGCCTTAAGCAAGGGTCAGAGCCGTAACGTCCCGGGGGCCAGACCGTTGCGCCGAACACTCGGGGGCAGACCCTCGAGCGAAAGATCATGCTCGAGGATCTGACCCCGAGTGGCCCGAGCGACCCGGACGATTCGAGCGCGCGGAGCCGCGCGCGCGGGTGGCGAGCCACGCGCCGGCGCCCACCGCCATCACCAGCAGGCAGACGTGCAGCGCGTTGCGCCCGGCCGCGTAGTCGACGCTCGCGTAGAACAGGAACGCGCAGACCGCCATGAACGCGAGCGGTGTCAGCGGGTAGAGCGGCACGCGAAACGGACGCTCGCGCGCGCGGTCGCGCGTGCGCAGCACGATCAGCGCCGCGCCGACGAGCGTGAGGAAGCCCCAGAACACGGGCGCCGTGAACTCGACCATCGCGGCGAAGCCGTTCTTCTCCAGCGCGCCGAAGCCGACCAGCGCGAGCGCCAACGCCCCTTGCAGCAGGAAGGCCTGTGTCGGCGTGCCGCGCACGGCGTTCCAGCCGCCGAGCCGCGCCAGCGCGGGCCAGTCGCGGCCCATCGCGTAGTTCGTGCGCGCGCCGACCAGCATCGTCGCGTTGATCGACGTCAGCGTGGCGACGGCGACGAACGCGGCGAGCGCGTCGCCGGCGGCGGCGCCGAACGCCCGCGTCACGAGCTCGGCCGGCGCCGCGTTGCTCGCCGCGAGGCCGGGCAGCCCCAGCCCGTGCAGCAGCGCCGCATTGACGCCGACGTAGAGCACCGTGAGCACGAGCACGCTGACGACCAGCGTCGACAGGATCGCGCGCCGGCCGCCGGAGAGCTCGGCCGAGATGTACGCGGCCTCGTTCCAGCCGCCGTAGGTCAGCAGCACGAACACCATCGCGAAGCCGAGCGCGCCGGGCGTGGGCGTCGTCGCGAACCACGACGGCGCGGCGGGCGCGGCCGGCGCAACGGCGATCCCCGCGGCGCACACGACGAGCAGCCCGGTGACCTCGACGACGGTCAGCCAGTTCTGGGTTCGCGCCGACGCGCGCAGACTCGCGACGTTGACGAGCGTCAGCGCGACGACGAGCAGCGCCGCCCACAGCGCCGGCGACCGGGGGCCCAAGTCGACCAGGCGCGAGAAGTAGTCGCCGAACACGAACGCGAGCAGCGCGATCGAGCCGGTGTTGATGACGGTGGCGCGCGCCCAGCCGTACAGGAAGCTCACGTCGCGGCCGAACGCGCGCGTGAGGAAGTGATAGTCGCCACCGGCGTGCGGATACGTCGACGCGAGCTCGGCGTAGCACAGCGCGCCGATCAGCGACACCACGCCGCCCGCGACCCACGCCGCCAGCATCCACCCCGCGTCGCCGGCGATCTGCGCGACGAGCGGCGGCGTCCGGAAGATGCCGGCGCCGACCACGATGCCGACGATGATGGCGACCGCGTCCCGCTGCGACAGCGCGGCGCGCGGCCCGCCTTCCGCCGGTGCCGCCGGCTCGCCGCTCACTGCGCGCCGCCCGCGGCTCGCGCGGGCACCGTGTACAGGTACAGCGACGTGCTGCGCCGGCCCGTGTAGTCGCTCTTCTCGGGGACGTCGAGCGCGACGACGCGGTCGGCGGTCCACGCGCGGAACGGATAGTCGTGCGACACGACGCGCGTGCCCGGCGCGAGCTCGGCGAGCAGCTTGTCCTGCAGCCGGTTCATCGCGATCGGCAGCAGGTAGACGGTCACGACCGTCGCCTCGCGGACGTCGGTGACGAAGAGGTCGCGCACTTCGAACTTCGCGCGGTCGGCGACGCCGATCTCCAGCGCCTTCCGGCGCGCGTAGTCGACGAGCGGCGGGTCGATGTCGACGCCGAGGCCGCCGCGCGCGCCGAACGCGGCGACCGCGGCGAGCACGAGCCGCCCGTCGCCCGACCCCAGGTCGATCACGAAATCACCGGGGCCGACGCGCGCGAGCGCGAGCATCGCGTCGACGACCGGCATCGGCGTGGACACGAACGGCGCGATCAGCGCCGCGGGCGCCTCGGCGCCGCTGCGCACGGCGGTCGGCGGATTGTCGCGGCGGTCGGTGTCGTCGCCGGCGGGCGCCGCCACGGCGGTGAGCGCGAAGAGCGCAACGGCGGCGAGCGCCGCGCAGCGCCGCAACGTCGACCCGGGTATCCTGTGCACGCCATGCGCTCCCTTCGCCGCGCAGTGTACCGCCACCGTGCGTCCCGCCGCTGACGCCGGCGGCGCCGCGACGCGTGCCGCGGCCGCGGCGGACGCCACGCCGCCGGCGCACACGTGCCGCAACTGCGGCGCGCACGCGCCGTCGCATTACTGCCCGAACTGCGGGCAGGAGACGCGCGTCGCGCTGCCGTCGTTCGCCGCGTTCATGCGCGAGGCGGCGGGGCGCTACGTCGCGCTCGACGGCCGGCTGTGGCGCACGCTGTTCGCGCTGGTCGCCCGCCCGGGCTTCCTGACGCTCGAATACTTCCACGGACGCCGTCGCCGCTACATCCGGCCCGCGCGGCTGTTCCTCGTGCTCTACCTCGTGCTGTTCGCCGTGATCGGCGTGCTGCAGTCGCCGGCGGACTTGAGCGACGAGGTCGTGTTCGTCGACAGCGACACGCCGGCCGCCGCCGGCCGGCGCGCCGCCGGGCCGGCGAAGGAGGCGTCGCCGGGCGCCGGCGCCGATGCCCCCGCGGGTGCGGCACGCGGACGGAAGGCCGCCGCGGCCGGCGAGGACGGCAGCACGCTGATCGGCCTCGACGAGGACCTCAACGTCGTGCTGCGGCTGGCGGGCGCCGACCTGCCGGTGCCGGCGCAGGTGCGCAAGCGCTACGACCAGTTCCGCAAGCTGTCGCGCGAGGAGAAGGCCGAGCGCCTGTACGCGGGCATGCTGCGCTACGGGCCGTACGCGGCGGCGGCGCTGCTGCCCGCGTTTGCGCTGCTGCTGAAGATCGCCTACGCCGGACGCGCGAACCGCTACCCGGGGCGCCCGCGCCGCTACGCCGAGCACCTCGTGTACAGCGCGCACCTGCACGCGTTCATGGCGGTCGCCATCCTCGCGCTGCTGCTGGTGCCGGTGCCGCCGCTGCGTGCGCTGCTCGCGCTGTGGATCGTCTGGTACGTGATCCGCGCGCGGCAACGCGTCTACCAGGGCCGCTGGTGGGGAGGCCTCGTGCGCGCGTTCTTCGTCGCGATCGTCTACCTGACGCTGATGGGGCTCGCGGTCGCGGGGCTCGTCGCGCTGACCGTGATGCTGCGCTGACGCCGGCGGGGCGCGCCTTCTCCGGGGGAGGCGCGCGAAGCGCGCTACTGGAGGACTCTTAGCAGGCTGTTGACATTCCCACCGTGTCATCCCGAGGAGCGCAGCGACGAGGGATCTGCATTGGCGCAACCCGCTGATTTGTGGCGACAGCAGATCCCTCGCGTTGCTCGGGATGACACAAATCCATGAAGGACGACGCGAATTTCCACAGCCTGCTGGCCTACCGCGGAGCGCAGGCGGCGGCCGCCTCCTCGCGAAAACGCGCGAGCCGCGTCTCGTGGCGCACGCGCCGGCGCTCGCCGTCGGCGATCGCGTCGTCGTGGCGCGCGCACGCGGAGCGCGACACGCAGGTCTCGCGCGCGCGCTTCGCCCTGGCGATCGCGTCGTCGGTCTCGGCGATCGCGCGCTCCTCGCGCACGACCTTCTTGCGCGCGGTGTCGCACGGCTTGCCGCTCCGCGTCGGCGCGGCCGTGCCCTGCGCCAGCGCGGCGCCGGCGAACGCCGCAAGGGCGAGCGCGGCGACCCAACGCCGGCGTACGGATGCGAAGCTGCTCACGGCCCGTTGACGCGGGAGTCCCGCGTCACTTCTTCTCGTACTTCGCGATGAGGTCGCGCGCGGACTTGAGCAGCGCCGCGCCGTCGTTGCCCTTCGCCGACACGTCCTTCACCCAGTCGTCGGCGAGGCTCGCCGTCGCCTTCTGCCACGCGTCGAGCTCGGCCGCCGGGATCACGTAGAACGTGTTGCCGCGGTCGACGGCGAGCTTGCGCGCCGGCGGCGCCGACGCGTCCCACTGCGCGCCCATCTGCCGCGACAGCGCGGCGCCCGAATTGGCGTCGATGACCCGCTTCAAGTCGGCGGGCAGGCCGTCGTACTTCGCCTGGTTCATCGCGAGGACGAACACGGCCGTGTACAGCGCGCGCGACTTCGGGTCGGTCTCGCTCGTGTACTTCGTGAGCTCGTGCGCCTTGATCGACGGGATCACCTCCCACGGCAGCAGGTAGCCGTCGATCACGCCCTTGGAGATCGACTCCGCGAGCGCGGGCAGTGGCATGCCGACCGGCGTGGCGCCGAGCGCTGAAAGCATCTTGTTCGTCTGCCGCGTCGGCGCCCGCATCCGCAGGCCCTTGAAGTCGGCCAGCACCTTGATCGGCCGCGGGTTCGTGTGGATGTAGCCGTTGTCGTGCACGTTGACGGCGAGCGCCTTGATCCCCGGGAATTCCCTGTGGCCGGCCTGCGTGTAGTAGTCCCACGCGGCCTGGCTCGTCGCCTCCGCGCTGCTCGACATGAACGGCAACTCGAACACCTCCATCAGCGGAAAGCGGCCGGCCGTGTAGCCGGGCAGCGTCCACACGATGTCGGCGACGCCGTCCTTCGCCTGGTCGATGAGGTTCTGCGGCGTGCCGCCGAGCTGCATCGCCGGATACACCTGGCACTTCATCCGGCCGCCCGAGTCCTTCGCGATCCGGTCGCACCACGGCACGAGGATCGTCGACGGCGGCATCGCGCCCGGCGGCCAGAAATGGTGGACCTTGAGCACGACGTCCTGCGCGGCGGCGGGCAGGGCGGCGAGCCACGCGCACGCGAGCGCGGCGAGCTTCAACGGACGGGACATGGGGGCCTCCATCGGCGCGGTGCGGCTGGGCGGTGCTGCGCCGATGTTGATCGGCGGCAAGGCAGGTGAGTTTAGCAAAGTCGTATGCTGGCTTCGTCCCGCGGTCGGGGAAAGGTTGTTGTCCGCCAATGGTTGAGTGAATTTGTCGGAAATGGCATAATCACCCCATGTTCGCCAGGCTCCGCGAAGACATTGCCGTCGTGTTCGACCGCGACCCCGCCGCCCGCAGCGGCTGGGAGGTCCTGACGTGCTATCCGGGCCTGCACGCGCTGGTCTGGCACCGGGCGGTGACCAACCGGCTGTGGCGCTGGGGCTGGCGCTGGCTCGCGCGCTGGCTCGCGCACGGCAGCCGGTGGCTGACCGGCATCGAGATCCACCCGGGCGCGACGATCGGGCGCCGCGTGTTCATCGACCACGGCATGGGCATCGTGATCGGCGAGACCGCCGAGATCGGCGACGACTGCACGCTCTACCACGGCGTCACGCTGGGCGGCACGTCGTGGAACAAGGGCAAGCGCCATCCCACGCTCGCGCGCAGCGTCGTCGTGGGCGCCGGTGCCAAGATCCTGGGGCCGATCCTGATCGGCGACGGCGCGAAGATCGGCTGCAACGCGGTCGTCGTGCGCGACGTGCCGCCGGGCGCCACGGCGGTGGGCATTCCGGCGCGCGTGGTTTCGGCGCAGGACCAGGAGCGGCGCGAGGCGCAGGCGTCGAAGATGGGTTTCTCGGCCTACGCGATCGCCGCCGACATGAACGATCCGATGGTGCGGGCGATCCACAGCCTGCTCGACCACGCGGCGGCGACCGACGAGCGGATGAACCGGCTGGTCGCGCAGCTCGCACGCGACGGCGTCGAGTGCAGCGACGCCAGGGCGACGGCCGACGGCTTCGACCCGCAGCAGATCAACAAGATGCTGGAGTGAACTTCCTGGCACATTAGTTGACCAAATCATTCGGGTATAGGATAATATGTTTGTCTTGGACAAAGTGTGCCCTTGCCGCCATGCGGCGGTACGGCCTGTCCGGGAGACTCCCGAGAGGACCACACCATGCGCTTGACCACGAAAGGGCGGTTCGCCGTCACGGCGATGATCGATGTGGCGATGCACGGCGGCAACGGGCCGGTCACGCTCGCCGCAGTGTCCGCGCGGCAGCGGATCTCGCTTTCCTACCTGGAGCAGCTGTTCGGCAAGCTGCGGCGCTCCGGGCTCGTCGACAGCGTCCGTGGCCCCGGCGGCGGCTACAACCTCGCGAAGGCCGGCGACCAGATCTCGGTCGCCGACGTGATCCTCGCGGTTGACGAGCCGATCGACGCGACGCAATGCGGCGGCCGCGAGAACTGCCACGACGACCGCCGCTGCATGACGCACGATCTCTGGCAGAGCCTCAACGACCACATCTTCTCGTTCCTGTCGGGCGTCACGCTCGCGCAGCTCGTGCGGCAGCAGCAGCAGGCGGGCGACGTGTCGGTGCTGCAGGACCATCGCCGCGCGGGCGCGGAAGCGCCGGCGGTGGCGGAGCCCGAGGCCGTTTGACGCGGCGCGACCATTTCCACTGACGAAACGCCATGAAGCTCCCGATCTATCTCGATTACTCGGCGACGACGCCGGTGGACCCGCGCGTCGCGCAGAAGATGGTGACGTACCTGACCGACGAGTTCGGCAACCCGGCGTCGCGCTCGCACGCGTACGGCTGGGCGGCGGAAGCCGCCGTCGAGGAAGCGCGGGCGCAGGTCGCGGCGCTCGTCGGCTGCGACCCGAAGGAGATCGTCTGGACTTCGGGCGCGACCGAGTCGATCAACCTCGCGCTCAAGGGCGCCGCGCACTTCTACAAGGACAAGGGCCGGCACCTCCTGACGGTGAAGACCGAGCACAAGGCCACGCTCGACACGATGCGCGAGCTCGAGCGCGAGGGCTTCGAGGTCACGTACCTCGACGTCGAGCCCGACGGTCTCGTCCCGCTCGCGAAGTTCGAGGCGGCGCTGCGCCCCGACACGACGGTGGCGTCGGTGATGCTCGTCAACAACGAGATCGGCGTGATCCAGGACAGCCCGGCGATGGGCGAGGCCTGCCGCAAGCGCGGCATCGTCTTCCACGTCGACGCGGCGCAGGCGACGGGCAAGGTCGCGATCGAGCTGGCGACGCTGCCGGTGGATCTGATGAGCCTGGCGTCGCACAAGACCTACGGCCCCA
>JAYRNW010000305.1:0-10390 GCA_041911995.1 Casimicrobiaceae bacterium
ACCCCCTGCGTGGCGGCGGCGCGGAGCGCCGCCTGCGGGCGCCCGGGGCCGCGCGTCGGGCGCGCCGCGCGGGCGCGGGAGGGGGCGGCGGCGCGGCGCGCGGCGATCGGAGTCATCCCACCATATTAACCAGTTGGTTAACTCGGCGCAACGGGGCGCGCCGGTGGGTCGCCTCCCTCCCTACCGTGTCATCCCGACCGCAGGGAGGGATCTGCTGCGACACATTGCTTCGCCGTGTCGTCCCGAGCGCAGCGAGGGATCTGCCTCTGCGCTGCGTCAGCGCCGTCCGGCAAAGCAGATCCCTCGCTCCGCTCGGGATGACATGTAAGGGTGGCGTTCGCCGCGCGCGGTCGCTCGCTTAAAGTTCGCAGGCGCGCAAGTTTGCGAACGCCGAGATTGTCAGGATCGGTGTTCACCGACCCTGACGATCTGAGCGACCGCCGCTCGCTCCGTTCGCTTGACGTTCGCATGCGCTCACGTCAGCGGTCGCCGAAATCGTCGGGGTCAGGAGCGGTGCTCCCCGACCCGGACGATTTTCATCGTGTTGGTGCCGCCGGACTTGCCCATCGGCTCGCCGATCGTGAGCACGACGAGGTCGCCTTCCTTCACCTGGCCCTTCGCGACGAGCAGCGCCTCGGCCGCGAGCAGCACGCTGTCGCGGCCCCCGTTCTGCTCGAGGTAGAGCGGCCGGACGTTGCGGTACAGCGCCATCTTGCGCTGGGTCTGGACGCGCGGCGTCAGCGCGAAGATCGGGCAGCCGCAGTTGTGCCGCGACATCCACAGCGCCGTCGACCCGGAGTCGGTCAGCGACGCGATCGCGGTGACTTTCAGGTGGAACGCCGTGAACAGCGTCGCCATCGCGATCGACTGGTCGACGCGCGTGAACGTCCGGTCGTGGAAGTCGCGGTCGAGCTCGACCGGGTCGGACTTCTCCGCCTCGGCGCAGATCTGCGCCATCGCCGCGACGGTCTCGACCGGGTACCGGCCGGCGGCGGTCTCGGCGGACAGCATGACGGCGTCGGTGCCGTCGAGCACGGCGTTGGCGACGTCGGACACCTCCGCGCGCGTGGGCACCGGCGCGTGGATCATCGACTCCATCATCTGCGTGGCCGTGATCGTCAGCTTGTTGCGCTCGCGCGCGAGCTTCAGCATCCGCTTCTGCAGCCCCGGTACGGCGGCGTTGCCCACCTCGACCGCGAGGTCGCCGCGCGCGACCATGATGCCGTCGGACGCGTCGACGATCTCCTCGAGGTACGTGATCGCCTCGGCGCGCTCGATCTTGGCGACGAGCATCGCGTGGCCGCCGGCGGCGCGCAAGAGCTGCCGCGCCATGTACATGTCCTCCTTGTTCTTCGGGAACGAGACGGCGAGGAAGTCGGCGTCGAGCAGCGCGGCCGTCTTCACGTCCTCCATGTCCTTGGCGGTGAGCGCCGGCGCCGTCAGCCCGCCGCCCATGCGGTTGATGCCCTTGGTGTTGGACAGCGTGCCGCCGGTGACCACGCGGGTGCGGATGCGCGGGCCGTCGACCGCCTCGACGTCGAGCCGGATGAGCCCGTCGTCGAGCAGCAGCACGGCGCCGGGCGCGACGTCGCGCGGGAGCTCGCGGTAGTCGAGCCCGACGCGCGTGGCGTCGCCCAGCTCGCACTCGGCGTCGAGGACGAACGCCTGCTCGGGCACGAGCTCGACCTTGCCGTCGGCGAACCGGCCGATGCGGATCTTCGGGCCTTGCAGGTCGGCCATGATCGCGACTTCGCGGCCCAGGCGCTGCGCGCACTCGCGGACGACGCGCGCGCGCTCGACGTGGTCGGCCGCGACCCCGTGCGAGAAGTTGAGGCGGACGACGTCGACGCCGGCCGCCAGCATCCGCTGCAGCGTGTCGGCATCGCTGCACGCGGGCCCGAGCGTGGCGACGATCTTCGTGTTGCGGGGCACGGCGCGTCCTGTTCTCGTGCGGCGGCGATGGGGCAGGCATGTTACGGCAATTCCGCGCCGCGAGATACGACCGCCGGGTCGCCGGCCGCCGGGATTAGAATGCCGGGCGGGTGCCGGCGATGCCGGCCGCGAACGAAAACGGGAGAAGCCGAATGCGCATGTACAAGCTGGGTGCCGCAGTCCTCGCGCTCGCCGCCGCGCTCGCCGCCGGCGGCGCCGCTGCGTACGACGGGCCGGTCGAGAAGAAGACGTTCACGCTGCCGACCTATACGACGGTCGCAGGCAAGACGATCCGCGACGTGAAGGTGGGCTACGAGACGTACGGCAAGCTCAACGCGGCCGGCGACAACGCGATCTTCGTCGCGCACTTCTACTCCGGGACGTCGCACGCCGCGGGCAAGTACGCGCCGGGCGACGCCGCTCCCGGCTACTGGGACCCGATCATCGGCGCCGGCCGGCCGATCGACACCGACAAGTACTTCGTCATCAGCGCCGACACGCTGTCGAACCTCAACACGAAGGATCCCAACGTCGTCACCACCGGGCCGGCGAGCACCGACCCGGCCACCGGCAAGCCGTACGGCATGTCGTTCCCGGTCGTCGCGATGCGCGACTCGGTCCGCGTGCACAAGGCGCTCGTCGACGCGCTCGGCGTGAAGAAGCTGCAGGCGGTCGCCGGCGCGTCCGGCGGCTCGATCCAGGCGATGGAGTGGGCGGCGCTGTACCCGGGGCTCGTCGAGCGCGTCGTGCACGTGATCGGGCCGGGCTTCGACATCCACCCGTACGTGGTCCAGCTGCTCGACGTCTGGTCGGCGCCGATCATGGTCGACGCGCGCTGGAACAAGGGCGACTACTACGGGCGCGACGAGCCCGTCGACGGCGTGGCCGTCGCGCTGATGAACGTGACGATCACGGCACGCTCGTTCGGCTGGGCCGAGCGCACGTTCGGCTACAAGTGGGCGGACCCGGCGAAGAACCCGGCGGACGCGGTGTTCAACACGTTCGCGATCCAGGACACGCTCGCGAAGACCGGCATCGCGCGCGCGAAGACCACCGACGGCAACTCGATGATCTACATGTCGAAGGCGAACCAGCTCTACCGGCTCACCGACGACGAGGTCAAGGGCATGAAGGCGAAGATCCTGTTCGTGCCCGCGTCGTCGGACGAGATCTTCCCGCCCGAGCTGTCGAAGCGCGCGGCCGAGCGCTACCGCGCGCAGGGCGGCGTGGCGGAGGTCGTCGTCATCGAGGGCGACGGCGGGCACCTCGACGGCCTGCTCAACGTCGCGAAGCAGGGCGACGCCATCCGCGCGTTTCTCTCGCGCTGACGGCTTCGGGAGCGAATCGCGAGGGGCGGGGCGCAGCCCGCCCCGCTCACGATTCGCTCACGCGCGCGCTTCGAGCGCGGCGACGGCAGGCAGCGTCTTCCCTTCGAGGAACTCGAGGAACGCGCCGCCGCCGGTCGAGATGTAGCCGATCTTGTCGCCGACGCCGAACTTGGCGATCGCGGCCACCGTGTCGCCGCCGCCGGCGATCGAGAACGCGTGCGACGCGGCGATCGCTTCCGCGAGCGCCTTGGTGCCGCCGGCGAACGCGTCGATCTCGAACACGCCGACCGGGCCGTTCCAGACGATCGTGCCGGCCGTCGCGATCACCATCTTGATCACGGCGGTGGCCGTCGGGCCGATGTCGAGGATCATGTCGTCGGGCGCGATGTTCTCGTCGGCCTTGAGTTCGGGCGTGGCCGTCGCGGAGAGCTCCTTGGCGACCACCACGTCGACCGGGATCGGGACCTTGCCCGGGAACTCGTCGAGGATCGCCTTCGCCTCGGCGACGAGGTCGGGCTCGGCGAGCGACTTGCCGATGTGGCCGCCGGCGGCGAGGATGAACGTGTTGGCGATGCCGCCGCCGACGATCAGCGTGTCGACCTTGGCGGCCAGCGCGCGCAGGATCGTGAGCTTGGTCGACACCTTCGACCCGGCCACGATCGCGACCAGCGGGCGCTCCGGTTGCGCGAGCGCGCGCGACAGCGCGTCCAGCTCGGCGGCGAGCAGCGGGCCCGCGCACGCGACCGGCGCGAACCGCGCGAGGCCGTGCGTCGTCGCCTCCGCGCGGTGCGCGGTGCCGAACGCGTCGTTCACGTAGACGTCGCAGAGCTTCGCCATCTTCCGCGCGAGCTCCTCGTTGTCCTTCTTCTCGCCCTTGTTGAACCGGCAGTTCTCGAGCAGCACGACCTGCCCGGGCTTCAAGCCCGCGTTCCAGTCGCCGCCGTCGACCCAGTCGCGGACGAGCGGCACCGGCACGCCGAGAAGCTCGGACAGCCGCGCCGCGACCGGCGCGAGCGAGTCGTCGGCCTTCCACTCGCCTTCGGTGGGGCGGCCCAGGTGCGACGTGACCATCACCGCCGCGCCGCGCGCGAGCGCGTCGCGGATGCCCGGGACCGACGCGCGGATGCGCATGTCGTCGGTGATGCGGCCGCTGTCGTCCTGCGGCACGTTGAGGTCGGCGCGGACGAACACGCGCTTGCCGGCGACGTCGACATCGGAGAGGCGCTTGAAGCTCATGGCTGTTCTCGCTGCGGGGTTCGGGTCGCCGGCGGCTACTTCGCGATCACGCGGACCATGTCCAGGACCTTGCACGAGTAGCCCCACTCGTTGTCGTACCACGCGACGACCTTGACGAACGTGTCGTCGAGCGCGATGCCGGCGTCGGCGTCGAACACCGACGTGCAGCTCTCGCCGCGGAAGTCGGTCGCGACGACCTTGTCCTCGGTGTAGCCCAGCACGCCCTTCATCGGGCCCTGCGACGCGGCCTTCATCGCCGCGCAGATTTCCTTGTACGTCGCCGGCTTCGCGAGCTCGACCGTGAGGTCGACGACCGACACGTCGGACGTCGGCACGCGGAACGCCATGCCGGTGAGCTTCTTGTTGAGCTCGGGAATCACCTTGCCGACGGCCTTCGCCGCGCCGGTCGACGACGGGATGATGTTCTCGAGGATGCCGCGGCCGCCGCGCCAGTCCTTGTTCGACGGGCCGTCGACGGTCTTCTGCGTCGCCGTCGCCGCGTGCACGGTCGTCATCAGGCCGCGCTTGATGCCCCACGTGTCGTTGAGTACCTTCGCCACGGGCGCGAGGCAGTTGGTCGTGCACGACGCGTTGGAGACGATCGCCTGGCCGGCGTAGGTCTTGTCGTTGACGCCGAAGACGAACATCGGCGTGTCGTCCTTCGACGGCGCCGACATGATCACCTTCTTCGCCCCCGCGGCGAGGTGCTTCTCCGCGGTCTCCTTGGTCAGGAAGAGCCCGGTCGACTCGACGATCACGTCGGCGCCGATCTCGCTCCACTTGAGCTCCGCCGGGTCCTTGACGGCGGTGAGCCGGATCCGCCGGCCGTTGACGACGAGCGTGCTGCCGTCGACGGCGATCGTGCCCTTGAAGCGCCCGTGCACCGAGTCGTACTGCAGCATGTACGCGAGATAGTCGGGCTCGAGCAGGTCGTTGATGCCGACCACCTCGATGTCCGGGAAGTCGCGCGCCGCCGCCCGCAGCACCATGCGCCCGATGCGGCCGAAGCCGTTGATGCCCACCTTGATCGCCATGCCTGTCTCCTGCCCTTCGCTGGGAATGTCAATGGATGTCGTGCCCTGCGGCGCCGCCGGCGGCGGCGCAAGCGGCCGTCAGGGCGTCGAGGTCGCGCCAGCCGTAGCCGGCCTCGACGAGGTCCATGCCGTCCCACTGGAACGGCTGCTCCACGAGGAGCTCGGCCCCGAATCGCTCATAGAATGCCCGAGCACCCCGGTTGCCCGCGATGACCCACGTCAACAACCCCGTCGCCCCGTGGCGGCGCTGGGCGGCGACCACGGCCGCGAGGAGCCGCGTGCCCAGCCCGGCGCGCTGGCGGTCGCGGTCGAGGTAGATGGCCGCGAGTTCCGCGTCCAGCCCGAATTTCGGCTCGGCGAGCATGAGCCCCGCCGCAAAACCGACGACGTCGTCCCCGACCGTCGCCACGACCGTGTTCGTCGTGTTCGGGCCCGCCGTCAGCACGCGCCGCCAGTGCGCGGCGCTGTCCTCGACCTTCATCGCCGCGAGGTACGCGTCGGGAATCATGCCGCGGTACGTCGTGCGCCACGCGTCGACGCGCACCCGCCCGATCGCGGCCGCGTCGGCGGGAACGGCGGGACGGATGACGGCTTCGCTCATTGGATCCGAATGCAAACGCATTCACCACGAAGGGCACGAAGCGGACGAAGAGCACGAAGAAAGGCAAATCCCGCGCCGGGGTTTCTTCGTGTGCTTCGTGCCCTTCGTGGCAAATGCGGTTGGGTTGACGGGAGGCGTTCGCCCGCCGCTACAGCAGGCTGCGCACGGCGGCGACGACGCGCTCGACGGTGAGGCCGAAGTACTTGAACAGCACCGGCGCCGGCGCGGACTCGCCGAACGTGTCGATGCCGACGATGGCGCCGCGCGCGTAGTCGGCGGCGCCCACGTACTTGTGCCACGAGTCGGAGACGCCGGCCTCGACCGCGACGCGCGGGACGCCCGCGGGCAGCACCGCCGCCCGGTACGCGTCGTCCTGCCGGTCGAACGCGCCGGTGCACGGCATCGACACGACGCGCACGTTGACGCCTTCCTTCGCGAGCGCGCCGCGCGCGGCGAGCGCGAGTGCCACCTCCGAGCCCGTCGCCAGCACGACCGCGAGCGCGCCGGTCACCGCCGGGTCGAAGTCCGCGAGCACGTAACCGCCGCGCACGATCGCGGCGACCTGCGCGTCGGCGCGCGGCACGAACGGCACGTTCTGCCGCGTGAACAGCAGGCAGCTCGGTCCGTGCCTGCGCTCGATGGCCGCCGCCCACGCGACCGCCGTCTCGACGGTGTCGCACGGCCGCCAGACGTCCATGCCGGGGATCACGCGCAGGCTGGCGGCGTGCTCGACCGACTGGTGCGTGGGGCCATCCTCGCCCAGCCCGATCGAGTCGTGCGTGTAGACGAAGATCGACCGGACCTTCATCAGCGCCGCCATCCGCAGCGCGTTGCGCGCGTAGTCGGAGAACGTGAGGAACGTGCCGACGTACGGGACGAACCCGCCGTGCAGCGCGAGGCCGTTGGCGATGGCGCTCATCGCGAATTCGCGCACGCCGAAGTGCACGTAGTTGCCGGACACCGCGCCGCCCGGGCCGTCGACGATGGCGCGGCTGCCGGACCAGTCGGTGAACACCGAGCCCGTGAGGTCGGCGGAGCCGCCGACGAGCTCCGGCAGCAGCTTCGCGTACGCCTCGATCGCCTGCTGCGACGCCTTGCGCGTGGCCACCGTCTCGCCCTTCGCGGCCTGCGCCGCGACGAACGCCGTCGCCTGCGCGCGGAAGTCGCCCGGAAGGTCGCCGGCCATGCGGCGCGTGAATTCCGCGGCGCGCTCCGGATGCGCGGCGGCGTACGCGGCGAACTTCGCGTTCCAGTCGCGCTCGCGCGCGGCGCCGGCCGCGCGGGCGTCCCATCCGCGGTACACGGCGTCGGGAATCTCGAACGGCGGGTAGCTCCAGCCCAGCGTCGTCCGCGCCAGCGCGACTTCCTTCTCGCCGAGCGGCGAGCCGTGCGCGGCCTCGGTCCCCTGCTTGTGCGGCGCGCCCTTGCCGATGATCGTCCGGCAGCAGATGAGCGTCGGGCGGCCGGTCTCCGCCTGCGCGGCCCTGATCGCCGCGTCGACCGCCTCGACGTCGTGGCCGTCGACACCGGAGATCACGTGCCACCCGTACGCCGCGAAGCGGCGCGGCGTGTCGTCGGTGAACCAGCCCGCGACGTGGCCGTCGATCGAGATGCCGTTGTCGTCGTAGAACGCGATCAGCTTGCCCAGCTTCCACGTGCCGGCGAGCGAGCACGCCTCGTGCGAGATGCCTTCCATCAGGCAGCCGTCGCCGACGAACACGTACGTGTGATGGTCGACGATCGCGTGGCCCGGCGCGTTGAACTCGTTCGCGAGCAGCGCCTCCGCGAGCGCCATGCCGACGGCGTTGGCGAGCCCCTGCCCGAGCGGGCCGGTGGTCGTCTCCACGCCGGGCGTCGCGCCCGTCTCCGGGTGTCCCGGCGTCTTCGAGTGCAGCTGCCGGAAGTTGCGCAGCTGCGCCATCGGCAGGTCGTAGCCGGTCAGGTGCAGCAACGCGTACTGCAGCATCGAGCCGTGGCCGTTCGACAGCACGAACCGGTCGCGGTCGGGCCAGTGCGGATTACCCGGGTTGTGGGCGAGATGCCGGTTCCACAGCGCGACCGCGATGTCGGCCATCCCCATCGGCATGCCGGGATGCCCGGATTTCGCGGCCTCGACCGCGTCCATCGCGAGCGCGCGTATGGCGTTGGCGAGTTCGATGTCGGTGGCGCGGTCGGCCGGCGCTGCGTTCATGGCGGGAATCGTGCGAAAAAGTGAAGGGTTTCGGCGATGCGCGTGCCGCGGATCGTCGATGACGCAATGCGAAACGGCGATCGATTATCGCTTCCGCACGATCGTTGTGCAATAATTCAATGTTTACGTCGGCGGCGGTGCGCCATTTTCGCACCGGGACCCGCCGCTTCTGGCGCAGCGAAGGAACGGGAACGGCCGATGGACGGAATCCATCTCCTGGGCGAATGGTACGGCTGTCCGCCCGACACGCCGGAATTCACGCAGGCGGCGCCGTTGCGCGACCTCTGCGTGGGCGCGGCGCGCGACGCCGGCCTTACCGTCGTCGGAGAGCGCTTCTTCCAGTTCGAGCCACAGGGCGTCACCGGGACCGTGCTGCTCGCCGAGTCGCACATCGCCATCCACACGTGGCCGGAGGCGGGATTCGTCACCGTCGACGTCTACGTGTGCAACTACCGGACCGACAACACGGCGAAGGCCGAGCGGGTGTTCCGCACGCTGGAGGCGGCGCTGCGGCCGCAGCGCACGCGCTTCCAGGCGATCCACCGCGGAGGCCGGGATGCCTGACCGGCCGGACGATGCCCCGCCGCCGGCGGGCTACATCGCTCCGGGCGCGATGACCGAGTTCATGACCGACGAATGGGGCTTCTTCGTCCGGTCGTCGCGGCAGTACGAGCGCTTCAACTCGCCGTACCAGACGGTCGAGGTGCACGACACCGCCCCGTTCGGCAAGCTGTTCCGGCTGGACGGGCACTTCATGACGTCGGAGCGCGACGAGTTCTTCTACCACGAGAACCTCGTGCACGTGGCGGCGATGACGCACCCGCAGCCGGAGCGCGCACTGGTCGTCGGCGGCGGCGACGGCGGCTCGGCGGAGGAGCTGCTGAAGCACCCGTCGCTGCGGTCGGTGACGCTGGCCGAGATCGACCTCGCGGTCGTCGACGTCGCCCGCAAGTACCTGCAGCGCGTGCACCGCGGCGCCCTCGACGACCCGCGGCTCACGCTGAAGATCGGCGACGGCTTCGAGTTCGTCCGCACGACGTCCGAGCAGTACGACCTCATCGTGCTCGACCTGACCGACGCCGGCGGGCCTTCGCTCAAGCTCTACACGCCGGAGTTCTACCGCGCGTGCGCGGCGCGGCTGACGCCGATGGGCGCGCTGACGCTGCACGTCGCGAGCCCGGTCGCGCACCCGGACCGCGTCCGGGCGACGCTCGCGAGCCTGCGCACCGCGTTCGCGATCGTCGCGCCGTACCTCACGTCGGTGCCGCTGTACGGCGGCATGTGGATGATGGCGTGCTGCTCGGCGCTGCTCGACCCGCGGACGATGACGCCGCTGCAGGTCGACCGCCGGATCGCGCAGCGCGCGGTGCGCGACCTCCAGTTCTACAACGGCGACACGCACCGCGCGGCGTTCGCGCTGCCGAACTTCGTCCGCGCGCTGGTCGCGTAGCGCCGGCGGGCGCCTTCCGCGACGGTTCTTCCCCTCGACGCGCCGTTCGTCGCGTCCGCAACCCCGCCCGGCGGGGCCCGTTTGCTTCGTGTCCCCCTTCCGCGTTCTGGTCGCACGGGTGCGACCGCGGCCTGCTTGAACGGCCGGTGGCCGCCCCGATATGAGGGGCGAGGGAACGGCCCGCGAGGGCCTCCCGCAGCAAGCGAGGAAGCATCCATGCCGAGCCTGTTCGCAACGATGAACGACGCGCAATACGTGCTGATCGACGGCGTGATCTTCGAGACCGGCTATCTGCGCGTGCCCGACGAATTCACCGTCGCGGACGACGTCGTGCTCGAGGCACGGCACGGCGAGACCGAGATCGACCTGACGCGCGCCGAGGTGGAAGGCGCCGTCGACGAGGGCTCGGGCGTGTTCCGGCTGAAGAACGGCACGCAGCTGCGCTTCCTCTCGGGGGCCGTCCTGCACTGAGGTTGGGTTCATTGGGGTCAGAGCTTGGGGTCAGAGCCGTAAGGTTCCGGGGCACGGCCGCGTGATGTCGCGCGGGTCCATTGGGGTGCGAGCCGGAGGGTTGGGGGGCGCAGACGCGGGAGGTGGGGCCGCGCGTGGGGCCGGGAC
>JAYRNW010000306.1:0-5735 GCA_041911995.1 Casimicrobiaceae bacterium
CGACGCGGAACTGCCTTAAGCTTCCGAACGGTCATGGTGTGGCCCTCTCCAGGGTTAAGGTCGATCTCGACAATCAACCTCATACCATGACCACCCCGCCTCTCTCAAAGGCGGTTCTGCACACAAATCAGCACACTACTGGTGCTTCGAACCGGTCCCGGCAGATCGGTGACGATACGCGACGGTGAACCGGACGGGCCGGACACGGCTTGCATAGTTCGGAAGCGTTCAGATCAGGCGATCCGGGATATTTGACGAAGCAATCGCTATGCCCGCTAAAGCCTACACGGCAAACTTCCCAGTAGCGCCAGAGCGATAGCGTCAATGCTTGCACGCTTTGGCGTTGCAGCCCCATCGCGCATGTCGACGACGTTGGTAAAGGTGGGGTAGCCGACTTGTTCCGGCTTACCCGAGCGAGGGTTCCTTGCGCTCCTGCCCCGCGCCGCCAGCCAAATTCACCCCTCGCCCCGGCTCTATCTCCGCTCCCACGGGGAGGGGGAGTGGATATGTCCGGCGTCGCGCCGGCCCGACCGAAGTCTCTACGGCGCGCGCCGGAACCGCATCGTGCCGCCGTCGGCCAGCGTGACCGCGAGCTCGTCGCCGGCGATCGCGTACGTCGCGGTCCGCGCGAGCTGGCGCAGGAACGCGTCGTCCTGCGAATCGGACGGGCACGCCATCCGCGTGGTGGCGGCGGGCCCCAGCACGAGCGCATTGCCGTCGACCTGGTAGCTCCCCGACCCGCGGTTGCAGTCGGCGCGCAGCAGCACGCGGCCGCCGGCCTCGAACTTCAGCGTGTAGCGCTCCGGCACCGTGGCCGCGACGACCCGCCCGTCCGGCCATTGCGTCCGCTGCCACTGCCACATCGGGCCCGTCAGCGCGTCGGCGGCGGCGGTGAGCGCCGGCGGCGATGCGCCGGCCGGCCCGTACGACGGCGCGCCCGATCCGGGTGCGTGTCCCGGATCGCGCAGCGCGCAGCCGGCCACCGCGAGCGCGAGGAACAACAGCAGCAGGCGGATCGTGTTCATCGCAGTCGCCTCCGTTCGTTGCGCAGTGGGGAGCGTCAGCCGGCCGCGGGCGCGTGCGGGTCGCGGCCGCCGAGCGCGGCGGTGAGGGCGTGCGCCGTCGCGCGCACCAGCGCGCCGAGCGCTGCGATGCGCTCGCGCGTGAAGCGCGTTGTCGGGCCCGCGAGCGACACCGCGGCCCACGGCTCGCCGTTCTCGTCGTACACGGTCGCCGCCACGCAGCGCATGCCGTTCGCGTGCTCCTCGTCGTCGATCGCGTAGCCGCGCGCGCGCGTGGCCGCGAGCTCGCGCGCCAGCGCGGCCGCCGACGTCACCGTGTGCGCCGTGTACCGCGCGAGCTCGCGTCCGCCGACGATCGCGGCGACGCCGCGCTCGTCCATCGCGGCCAGCATCGCCTTGCCGACGCCGGACGCATGGATGGGCGAGCGCGCGCCGAGCTTGGCACTCATCCGCATCAGCTCGCGGCACTGCACCTGCTCGACGAACACCGCCTCGCCGCCCTCGATGACCGCGAGGTTCGCGGTCTCGCCCGCGTGCTCCATCAGGTCCTTGAGGTACGGGTACGCCTGCACGACGAGGTTGCGGTGCGACAGGAACGAGGCGCCGACGCGGAACGCACGCACGCCCATCAGCCACTCGCCGTTGGGACCGGCCTGCACGTAGCCTGCCGCCTCCAGCGTGGCGAGCAGCCGGTGCGCGGTCGGCGCCGGCATCTTGAGCCGCGCGGCGAGCGCGGTCAGCGTCGCGCCGCCGTCGGTCGCCGCGAGCGCCTCCAGCACCGCGAGGCCGCGCGACAGCGCCTGCGTGTGGCCGGTGCGCTTGTCGCTGCCCGGTCGCGGCGTCGCGGTACGGCGCGCCGGCGCGTTGGCAGGGCGCGGCGACGACGGGGCGGAGCGCGTGCGGGCGGTCATGGCGGGAGCGGGTCGCGGCGATTCTAGCACCGGCGCCGTCGCCGGCCGCGTTTGTGAAACGGACTTTCACATTTTCCGAGGCCGCCCGACGCGCTAGAATCGGCGCGTACCCAGGGGAGAGACCAGCCGATGACCGCGACCCATGCCGCCGCCCTGACGGCGCTCGAGCCGCAGCGCGTGTGGGATCGCTGCGACGCGCTCGCGCGCCTGACCGAGCAGGAGGATGGCCTCACGCGCGTGTTCCTGTCGCGCGAGCAGCGCGAGGCCAACCGCCTCGTGCTCGCGTGGATGGAGGCGGCCGGCATGCGCGCGCGCGTCGACGCCATCGGCAACTGCGTCGGGCGCTACGAGGGTGCTGCGCCCGGCCTGCCGTGCCTGATGCTGGGCTCGCATCTCGACACGGTCCGCGACGCCGGCCGCTACGACGGCATGCTCGGCGTGATCGGCGCGATCGAGTGCGTGGCGGCGCTGCACGCGACCGGCACGCGGCTGCCGTTCGCGATCGAGGTCGTCGGCTTCGGCGACGAGGAGGGCGTGCGCTTCGGCTCGACGCTGCTCGGCAGCCGCGCCGTCGCCGGCACGTTCGACGCGTCGCTGCTCGACCGCGCCGACGCTTCCGGCACGACGCTTTCCGACGCGCTGACCGCGTTCGGCCTCGACCCTGCGGCGATCCCGTCGGTGGCGCGGCGCACCGGCGACGTGCTGGCGTACGCGGAGCTGCACATCGAGCAGGGACCGGTGCTCGAGTCCGCCGGGCTGCCGGTCGGCATCGTCACCGCGATCAACGGCGGCAACCGCTATCTGGTGGAAGTGACCGGCATGGCCGGGCACGCGGGCACGGTGCCGATGGGGCTGCGCCGCGACGCGCTCGCGGCCGCCGCCGAATGCGTGCTCGCCGTCGAGCGCATCGTCGCGACGTTCCCGGAGGCGGTCGGCACCGTCGGCCGCATCGACGTGCGGCCGGGCGCGATGAACGTGATCCCGGGCCGCGCGAGCTTCTCGCTCGACGTGCGCGCGCCCACCGACGAGAAGCGCCGCGACGCGCTCGCCGCGATCCGCGCCGAGTTCGACGCGATCGCGCAGCGGCGCGCCGTCGACCTCGCGATGGTGCGGCTGTGGGACGCGAAGACCGCGCCGTGCGCTCCCGGCATGCAGCGGCAGATCGCCGCCGCCGTCCACGACGAGGGCGTGCGCGTGCACCACCTGCCGTCGGGCGCCGGCCACGACGGCATGGCGCTCATCGACGTCGCGCCGATCGGCATGCTGTTCGTGCGCTGCACCGGCGGCATCAGCCACCATCCGGCCGAGGCGGTGACGCTCGACGACGTCGCGACGGCGCTGCGCGTGCTGCTGCGCTTCGTGCTCGCCTTCACGCCGCCCACGCGCGGCTGACCGCCGTGACGCCCGCCGCGACCCTCCACGACTGGCTCGCCGCGCACCGCGCGGAGCAGGAACGCTTTCTTGCCGAGCTGGTGCGCGTGCCGTCCGACAACCCGCCCGGCGACTGCGCGCCGCACGCCGCGCGCGCGGCGGCACTGCTGGAAGCGATGGGCTTCACGGTGGAGCGCCATCCGGTGCCGGCCGCCGAGGTCGCCGCGAACGGCATGGTCAGCTGCACGAACCTCGTCGTCCGCGTGCGCTTCGGCGCCGGCCGCGGGCCGGTGATCGCGCTCAACGCGCACGGCGACGTCGTGCCGCCGGGCCTCGGGTGGACCGCCGACCCGTACGGCGCCGAGGTGCGCGACGGCGTCATGTACGGCCGCGGCGTCGCGGTGTCGAAGTCGGACTTCGCGACGTACGCGTTCGCGCTGCGCGCGCTCGCCGCGGCCGCGGCGGCCGGCGCGCGGCTCGACGGCACGGTCGAGCTGCACTTCACGTACGACGAGGAGTCGGGCGGCGCGATCGGGCCCGCGTGGCTGCTCGCGCGCAAGATCAGCCGGCCCGACTACGTCATTTCCGCCGGCTTCGCGTACGGCATCACGACCGCGCACAACGGCTGCCTGCACCTCGAGGTCGAGGTGACCGGCAAGTCCGGCCACGCGGCGGAGCCGGAGAAGGGCGTCGATGCGCTGGAGGCCGCCACCGGCATTCTCACCGACCTGTACGCGCTGCGCCGCACCTACGGCGCGATCAGGTCCGCGGTGCCCGGCATCGCGTCGCCCACGCTGGTCGTCGGCCTGATCAAAGGCGGCATCAACACCAACGTGGTGCCCGACAGCGTCGTGTTCCGCCTCGACCGCCGCATCGTGCCCGAGGAGAGTCCGGCCGAGGTCGAGGCCACGCTGACGGCGCACATCGCGGCGTTCGGGCACAAGTGGAAGGGCGTGGACGTATCCGTGCGGCGCGTGCTGCTCGCGGTGCCGTTCGTCCCGATCCCGGGGCAGGAGAAGCTCGTCGCGGCGTTGCAGCGCCACGGCAAGGCCGTCGTCGGCGAGGACTTGCGCACGCACGGCGTGCCGATCTACACCGACGCGCGGCTGTACACGACGGCCGGGGTTCCGGCGGTCCTGTATGGCGCCGGGCCGCGGACGCTGGTGGAAGCCAACGGCCACCGCGCCGACGAGCGGCTCGTGCTCGCCGATCTTCACAAGGCCACCGAGGTCGTCGCGCTCGCGCTCGCCGACCTGCTCGCGGCCCCCTGACGCGCCCGCGGTGCCCGGGCCGCGCATCGGGTTCCTCTGGCGCCGCGTCTGCGCGCTCGGCGTCGCGCAGATCGTCTCGTGGGGCACGCTCTACTACACGATCGCCGTGCTCGGCACCGCGATGCGCGCCGACACCGGCGTGGGCGACCTGTGGCTCTTCGGCAGCTTCACCGCGGGGCTGTTCCTGTCGGGGATCGCGTCGCCGTACGTCGGGCGGCAGATCGACGCCCGCGGCGGCCGGCGCGTGCTCGCCGGCGGCTCGCTGCTGGGCGCGTTCGCGTGCGCCGTGCTCGCCGGCGCGCAGGGGCCGTGGTCGCTGCTTGCCGGCTGGCTGCTGGCCGGCGTCGCGATGGCGGCGTGCCTGTACGATCCCGCGTTCGCGACGCTGCACCAGATCAGCGGGCTGTCCTACCGGCGGGCGGTGACCGCGCTCACGCTGTTCGGCGGCTTCGCCAGCACCGTGTTCTGGCCGCTGTCGCAATACCTGCTGGAGTCGGTCGGGTGGCGGCAGACGTTCGCGGTCTACGCGGTGCTGCACGTCGTCCTGTGCCTTCCGTTGCACGTGGCCGCGGTGCCGGCCGGGCGCGGCGCGTGGGAGCGCGACCACGCGCCGGACGCGGATACCGACCCGCACCCGCGCGGCGGGCCGACGTTCGTGTGGCTGGCCGCCGCGCTGGCGCTCTCCGCGTTCATCGGCTCCGCGGTCGCCGCGCATCTCATCGGCCTGCTGACCGCTACCGGGCTGTCGGCGCGCGACGCCGTGCTGATCGGCTCGCTGATCGGGCCGATGCAGGTGGCGGGGCGCATCATGGAGTTCGCGTTCAACCGGCACGTGCGCGCGCTGGCGATGGGCACGTTCGCGTTCGCGCTGATGGCGGGCGCGCTCGCCGTGTTCACGCAGGTGCACGGCGTCTGGATCGTCGCGCTCGCGTTCGCGATTCCGTACGGCTGGGCGAACGGCATCATGACCATCGTGCGCGGCACGGTGCCGGCCGAGCTCTTCGGCCACCGCGACTACGGCGCGCTGCTGGGCCGCCTCGCGCTGCCGCAGTTCGTGCTGAAGGCGGTCGCACCGTTTGCGCTGACGCTGCTGTTCGCCGTCGACCCGGCGCGCGCGTACTCGCCGTACGCGCTGCTGCTGCTGGGCGGGCTCGCGCTCG
>JAYRNW010000307.1:0-6852 GCA_041911995.1 Casimicrobiaceae bacterium
CGCAGCGGAGCGCGCGCGGCCGCGCGCGGTTCCCGTTGCACGTCGCGCGGGTCGCGGCCTGCGCGCTGCTGGTGAGCGTCGGCAGCTGGCTCGTGTTCCCGAAGAGCTGGATCTGGTTCGGCGTTCTGCACGCGATCGCGCTGTCGCTGGTGCTGATCCGGCCGCTGGCCGCGCATCCGCGCGTCGCGCTCGCCGTGGGCGTCGCCGTCGTCGTCGCCGGCAACGCGTGGACGTCGCCGTGGTTCGACAACCGAACGTGGGGATGGCTGGGGTTCGCGACGGTCAAGCCCGTCACCGAGGACTACGTGCCGCTCTTCCCGTGGACCGGCGTGATGCTGGCCGGCGTCGCGGCGGGCCACGTGCTCGTGCGCACCGACTTCCGCCCGATCGCCGCGCTCGCGCGGCTGCCGCGCGCCGTCGCGTGGCTAGGCCGGCACAGCCTCGCCGTCTACATGCTGCACCAGCCGCTGCTGCTCGCCGCGCTCTGGCTCGCGCTGCGTCGCTGACGGCCACGCCGCCGACCACACGCCGGTCGCGCACGCGCGCTCGAGGTGCGCGACGTGCGGCGCGATGTCGTAGCCGTTCGCCGCGAGCCACGCGTCGCTGCCGTAGCTGTCGAGGTAGAGGTCGCCGCCGTCGCAGGCGAGCGTCACGATCGCGCCCGCCTCGCCGCGCGCCGCCATCTCGCACGCGATCGCGAGCGCGCCGCAGAAGTTGGTGCCGGTCGACCCGCCGTAGCGGCGGCCGACCAGGCGCTCCAGCACACGCATCGCCGCGTACGACGCCGCGTTCGGCACGCGCATCATCCGGTCGATGACGCCGGCCACGAACGACGGCTCGACGCGCGGGCGGCCGATGCCCTCGACGTCCGAGCTGCCTGCCGCCGTGAGCGACGCGTCGCCGGTCGCGTAGTAGTCGAGGAAGACCGACTGCTCCGGGTCGACGACGCACAGCTGCGACGCGGTGCAGTGGTAGCGGAGGTAACGGCCGATCGTCGCCGACGTGCCGCCCGTGCCCGCGCCGACGACGATCCAGCGCGGCTCCGGGCGCGGTTCGTCGCGCATCTGCGCGAAGATCGACTCGGCGATGTTGTTGTTGCCGCGCCAGTCGGTCGCGCGCTCGGCGTACGTGAACTGGTCCATGTAGTGGCCGCCGCGCTCGCGCGCGAGCCGCGCCGCCTCGGCGTAGACGTCGGCCGCCCGGTCGACGAAGTGGCAGCGGCCGCCGTGGAACTCGATCGCCCGCACCTTGGCCGGCGACGTGCTGCGCGGCATCACGGCGACGAACGGCAGGCCGAGCATGCGCGCGAAATACGCCTCCGACACCGCGGTGCTGCCCGACGACGCCTCGACCACCGTCGAGCCTTCGTCGAGCCAGCCGTTGGCGAGGGCGTAGAGGAACAACGACCGCGCGAGCCGGTGCTTCAGGCTGCCCGTCGGGTGAGTCGATTCGTCCTTGAGGTAGAGCAGGACGCCGGGCAGCGCCGGCAGCTCGACGGGGACGAGATGCGTGTCGGCCGAGCGACGGAAGTCGCGCTCGATGTGGTGGATGGCTTCGCTGACCCAGGCGCGCGACATCGCGGTGCTCCGTTCTCGTGGATTCGGGAAAGGGCGTCCGGCGCGGGCGCGTGAGCGCCGAAGCGGACGGTGCCCAGTCTCGCATCGGGCATACTGTGCGACAAGCGGGCTTGCCCGAACCCGGCTTTCGCCGCGCACGAACGCCTTGCGCTACAGCCTCGTCGACCTGAAGCTCGTCGTCGCCATCGCGGACGCCGGCAACGTGTCCCGCGGCGCGGCGCGCTGTCATCTCGCGCCGTCGTCGGCGAGCGAGCGGCTGCGCCAGCTCGAGGACTCGCTGGGCGCGGCGCTGTTCCGGCGCGAGGCGCGCGGCGTCACGCTCACGCGCGCGGGCCGCGTGATGCTCGAGCACTGCCGAAGGTGCTTGGCCGAGCTGGAGCAGATGCACGCGGACCTGGCGCCGTACGCGCAGGGCGTGACGTCGCAGCTCACGCTCTACGCCAACAGCAGCGCGATCGCCTCGTTCCTGCCCGACGACCTGGGCGCGTTCCTGCGCGCACACCCGGACGTGCGCGTCTCGCTCGAGGAGCGGATGAGCCACGACATCGTCGCGGCCGTCGCCGAGGGCCGTGCGGACTTGGGCGTCGTCACGTGGGACGAGGGCCACCCCGACCTCGACTTCCTGCCGTACCGCCGCGACGAGTTGGTCGTCGTCGCGCCGGAGGGCGACCCGCTCGCCGCGCGCGGCGCCGTGAGCTTCGCCGACTGCCTCGCGCGCCCGCTCGTTTCGTTGTGGAGCGGCTCGGCGATCCACAGCTACCTCGCCGAGCGGGCCACCGCGCTCGGCCGGCCGCTCGACGTGCGCATCCAGGTCGCGGGCTTCCCCGCCGTCGTGGCGCTGGTGCGCGCCGGCGCCGGCATCGGCGTGGTGCCACGGTCGGTGCTGCGCAACCTCAATGCCGAAGGCGTGGCGGTCGCGAAGCTCGCCGAGCGCTGGGCGCTGCGCCGGCTCGCCGTGTGCGTGCCGCGCGACCGCACGCGGCTGTCCGGTCCCGCGAGCGCCCTGCTCGCCCGGCTGCTCGCGCCGGCGGCGGCAGCGTTCGGCGCGGACGAAGGCTCGGTTCGCGCAAGCCCGTTTGCCGCCGCGGACACGCGGTGCAAGACTGCGCAACCCGAGCCGGCAAGCGCCCGCCGCGCGTCGCCACGCAAGCGAAGGAAGGATTGATGCCGTCGATGGACCACTGGCAGCGCGTCGAAGCCGCCCTCCGGGGCGAGGCGGTCGACCGCCCGCCGATCGCGCTGTGGCGCCACTTTCCCGACGACGACCAGCACGTCGACAAGCTCGTCGCGCACACGCTCGGGTGGCAGCGGCGCTGGGACTTCGACGTCGTCAAGTTCATGCCGTCGGGCACCTACGGCGTCGAGGACTGGGGTGCGGTCAGCGCGTACACGGGGCAGCCCAACGGCGCGCGCGTCGTCGTGAAGCCTGCCGTGCTCCGCACGCAGGACTGGGACGCGATCGGCGAGCTCGACGTGCGCCGGGGGTGCTACGGCCGCCAGAACGAGGCGCTCGCCGCAGCAGCAGCGGAACTGCGCGGCGCGGTGCCGATCCTGCAGACCGTCTTCTCGCCGCTCACGACGGCGCGCAAGCTCGCCACCGAGCGCCTGTTCGCGGACCTGCGCCGCGCACCGGATACGGTTCATCGCGCGCTGCGCACGATCACCGACGTCACGATCCGGTTCGCGCAGGACGCGCTCGCCGCCGGCGC
Organism: Casimicrobiaceae bacterium; assembly: GCA_041911995.1. Lineage (GTDB taxonomy): Bacteria > Pseudomonadota > Gammaproteobacteria > Burkholderiales > Casimicrobiaceae > VBCG01. The sequence goes on from JAYRNW010000307.1 coordinate 3,287, forward strand.
GCACGGCGTTTTCTTCGCGACGCAGCTCGCGAGCTTCCGGCTGCTGTCGCAGGACGAATACGAGCGCTTCGGCCGCGCGTACGACCTCGAAGTGCTCGCCGCACTCGCCGGGAGGGCGCGGCTGTCGATGCTGCACGCGCACGGCGACGACGTCATGTTCGACCTCCTCGCCGGCTACCCGGTCGAGATGATCAACTGGCACGACCGGCTGACCGAGCCCGCGCTGCGCGACGCGCTGCCGCGCTTTCCCGGCCTGCTCGTCGGCGGGCTCGAGGAGCACGGCCCGCTCGGGCGCGGCGACCTTGCCACGATCGCGCGTCAGGTCGACGACGCGATCGCGCAGACCGGCGGCCGGCGGCTGATGGTCGGTCCCGGCTGCGTCGTGCCGGTGGCCGTCACCGACGCCGCCGTCGAGACCGCGATCCGCGCGACGCGCGAACCCGCCCGGCAACCCGTTCCGACCCCCTGACCGCGACCGCGCGGTCGCTCACGTTCCGCGAGGAGGAACCCCATGCTGCGATCCTTCACCCGTCTCGCCACCGCCGCGGCACTCGGCGCCGCCCTTGCCCTCCCAGCATTCGCCCAGGACTGGCCCGCCGGCAAGACGGTCCAGATCGTCGTCCCCGCGCCCGGCGGCGGAGGCACGGGGGATTCGATCGCGCGCGTCGTCGGCGAGGAGCTCGCGAAGCGCCTGAAGACCGCCGTGGTGATCGACAACAAGCCCGGCGCCAACGGCAACATCGGCGCCGCTGCGGCCGCGGCTGCCACACCCGACGGCTCCCACCTGCTGTTCTCGTGGGCGGGGACGCTCGCGGTGAACCCGGCCCTCTACAAGAACCTGTCGTTCGACCCGCAGAAGGACTTCGTGCCGATCGTGCTGATCGCCGACGTGCCGAACATCCTGGTCGTCAACAACGACCTGCCGGCGAAGGACTTGGCGGAGTTCACGCGCTACGCCAAGGCCAACCCCGGCAAGCTCAACTACGGCTCGACGGGCCAGGGCAGCTCGATGCATCTGGCCGCCGAGCTCTTCTCGCGCGAGACGGGCGCGCAGATGGTGCACGTCCCGTACAACGCGCCGGGCACCGCCACGACGAACCTGATGGCCGGCGACATCCAGCTCATGTTCCAGCTCGTGCCCGGCATCGCGGGCCAGGTGAAGGGCGGCAAGGTGCGCGCGATCGCGGTGATGGCGCCGACGCGCTCGCCCGCGCTGCCCGACGTGCCGACGACGGTCGAGCTGGGCCAGCCGCAGCTGCAGTCGTCGACGTGGTTCGCGCTGCTCGCGCCGAAGGGCACGCCGCCCGCGGTGGTCGCGCGCGTCAACGCGGAGGTCAACGACCTGCTGAAGGACCCGGCCGTGCGCAAGCGCCTGTCCGACATGGGCGCGACACCGCTGGGCGGCACGCAGAAGCAGCTGGCCGACCACCTCGCGGCCGAGACGGTCAAGTGGGGCAACGTCGTGCGCGACGCGAAGATCCAGGTCCAGTAGCGAACGCGCGTCCGGACCGGCGCGCGTGGAACGACGCATGACGACGTCCCGGCCGACCGTCGGCTGGATCGGCCTGGGCCGGATCGGCCTGCCGATGGCGCGGCGCGTCCTCGCGGCAGGCTTTCCCGTCGTCGCGTGGGCGAGGCGGCCTGCGAGCGCGGACCCGCTGGTCGCAGCGGGCGCGACGCTCGCCGAAAGTCCCGAAGCGCTCGCGCGCGCCTGCGACGTCGTCGTAACGATCGTCGGCGGTCCCGCCGACGTGCGCGCGCTGCACGCCGCGATGCTCCCGCACGCACGGCGCGGCGCGGTGTTCGTCGAGATGACGACCGCGGCGCCCGCCGACGCCGCCGCGGCGCAGGCGCTGGCCGCGCCAAGCGGCGTGCTCGTCCTCGACGCGCCGGTGACCGGCGGTGTCGCCGGCGCCGAGCGCGGGTCGCTCACGGCGTTCGTCGGCGGCGACGCAGCCGCGCTCGCGCGCGTCCGCCCGGTGCTCGCCGCGTTCGCCAATCGGATCGTGCATTGCGGCGCCGCGGGCGCCGGCTACCGGATGAAGCTCGTCAACCAGACGATCGTCGCCGGCGTGCTGCTCGGTCTGGCCGACGGCGCGGCGCTCGCGCGTGCGGGCGGCCTCTCGTCATCGGCGGTGAAGGACGCGCTGTCCGCGGGCACCGCGTCGGGCTTCCTGTTCGACGCCTACATCGAGCGGATGGTGACCGGCAGCGGCGCGGCGACGTTCACGCTCGGCATGTTCCGCAAGGACCTGGCACTCGCCCGCGACGAGGCCGCGGCGCGCGGCGGCAACACGCGGCTCCTCGAGTTCGCGATCGGCGCCGTCGACGCGGCGCGCGCGTGCCACGGCGATGCCGCGGGCGTGCAAGCGCTCGCCGCGGCGGATCCGCGCTAGCAACCCGTTGCACGCGCGGGCGCGTCTGCGGCCGGGGAGGCGCTCCGCGTTGGCCGCGGGTCGAAAAGCCGCTATAATGCGCGGCTCGCAGGCGCGTAGCTCAGCTGGTTAGAGCACCACCTTGACATGGTGGGGGTCGTTGGTTCGAGTCCAATCGCGCCTACCATCGCTTTCTTCCCGCACTCCTGTCCCCCGGACGTCGTGGCCGCGCCACGGCGCCTCGCACGCGCTCGGCCGCGCGGGGTTCAGTTGCCGGTGTCGCTCTCGGGCTCCGCGATCGCGCGCGGCTCCTCGACCGCCGTGGCGGAACGCGGCATCGCGGCGGTCGCCGCGCGCGTGGGGGGGCTCGGCTCCGCGATCGGCGCCGCGCGCCCGGTGGCGAGCCGCGCGTCGAGGCTCGCGAGGTTCTGGCGCGCCATCGCGCCCATCGGCGTGCCGGGCTCGAGCTCGGCCGCGCGCTGCCACGCCTCGCGCGCCGCCGCCGTGCGGCCGAGGCGGTCCGCGACGATGCCGAGGATCACGAGCGAGTTCGCGTCCTTCGGGTTGAGCCGGTTGACCTCGCGGAAGGCCGCGTCCGCGCCGGGCAGGTCGCCGCTGCGGTAGAGCTGCCAGCCCAGGCTGCGGTAGAGCTCGTCGGACCCCGTGCGCAGCGCGAGGGCTCGCCGGTATGCGGCGATCGCGTCCGCCGTGCGCCCGAGCTCGGCCTCGGCGTCGCCCAGCGCCTGCCACGCCGCGGCCTGTTGCGGATCGCGCGCCACCGCCTGCGCGAACGTCTCCTGCGTCTTCTGCCAGTCGCCGAGCGCGTAGTACGACGCGCCGAGGGCCGCGTACGCCTGCGCGCGGTCCGGCGCGAGCTCGATGGCCTTGCGGTACGGCGCGATCGAATCCGCGGCGCGGCCCAGCCGGAACAGGCTGTAGCCCAGGTTCTGGTAGACGCTCGCCTCGCGCGCCGCGTGCCGGGCCGCCGCGCGGCACGACTCGGCGGCCGCGCGGAACTTCTGCAGCATCACCTGCACGTGGCACACGCGCGCCCACGAGTTCGGCTCGTCGGCGACGCCCTGCACGACGCGCAGGAAGTACGCCTCGGCCTCGCGCCAGTTGCCGGCCTCGTAGGCGCGGTTGCCCCGGCCCATGTCGGCGATCACGTCGCCCGGCGGCGTCGGCAGCTCC
>JAYRNW010000308.1:0-2326 GCA_041911995.1 Casimicrobiaceae bacterium
AGGCCGCAGTGCAGGCAGACGTCCTCGTCCTTCACCATCACGCGCCCGGTCTTCACCGGCCGCGAGACGTACAGGTCCTGCGCCAGGTTCAGCGCCGGCGCGCTCAGGCGCTGGCGCAACTCGGCCTCGTCGCCGTTCGCGGTGAAGGTGATGCAGTCCATCGGGCAGATGTCGACGCAGGCGTCGCACTCGATGCACGCCGGCTCGGCAAAGACCGTCTGCACGTCGCAGTTCAGGCAGCGCTCGGCCTCCTTGAACGCGGTCGCCGCGTCGAAGCCGAGCTCGACTTCGATCGCGATGCTCGCGAGCGTCTTCTCGGCCGCCGCCCACGGCACCTTGAAGCGCGCGTCGTTCGAGACCGCGTTGTCGTAGCTCCATTCATGGATGCCCATCTTCTGCGACATCAGGTTGACGTGCGGCGCGGGCCGCTGGCGCACGTCCTCGCCGTGCAGGAAGCGGTCGATCGAGACCGCCGCCGTGTGGCCGTGCGCGACGGCGGTGATGATGTTCTTCGGCCCGAAGGCGGCGTCGCCGCCGAAGAAGACCTCCGGCCGCGTCGACTGCAGCGTCGCGGCGTCGAGCACCGGCAGGCCGTGGCGGTCGAAGTCGATGCCGCTGTCGCGCTCGATCCACGGGAACGCGTTCTCCTGGCCGACGGCGACGAGCACGTCGTCGCACTCGAAGAACACCTCGGGCGCACCGGTCGGCACGAGCGAGCGGCGGCCTTCGGCGTCGTAGCGCGCCGCGACGATCTCGAAACGCATGCCGACGAGCCGGCCGCCTTCGTGCACGAAGGCCTTGGGCACGTGCAGGTTGATGATCGGGATGCCCTCGTGCTGCGCGTCCTCCTTCTCCCACGGCGACGCCTTCATCTCGTCGAAGCCGCTGCGCACGATGACCTTCACGTCGTCCGCGCCGAGCCGGCGCGCCGAGCGGCAGCAGTCCATCGCCGTGTTGCCGCCGCCGAGCACGATGACGCGCGCGCCGATCGCCTGGACGTGGCCGAACGAGACCGACGCCAGCCAGTCGATGCCGATGTGGATGAACGCCTTCGCCTCGTCGCGGCCGGGAAGCAACAGGTCGCGCCCGCGCGGCGCGCCGCAGCCGACGAAGACCGCGTCCCACGCGCCGCGGACGAGGAATTCCTTCATCGACTCGATGCGCTCGCCGGCACGCAGCTCGACCCCCAGGTCCAGGATGTAGCCAGTCTCCTCGTCGATCACGGACTCGGGCAGCCGGAAGCGCGGAATCTGCGTCCGCATGAAGCCGCCCGCCTTCGCTTCGGCGTCGAATACCGTCACCGCATAGCCCAGCGGTGCCAGATCGCGCGCGACGGCAAGCGATGCCGGGCCTGCGCCGATGCACGCAACGCGCTTGCCCTGGCGCGTCGACGCCGCCGGCATGCGCGCGCGCACGTCGCCCTTGTGGTCGGCGGCGACGCGCTTCAGGCGGCAGATCGCGACCGGTTCGGGTCGGGCCCGACCTGCGCCGGCTTCGCCCGGCCCCCCTGCGGACGGACCTTCGGCGCGAGTCGTCGCGTCGCCGCCCTCCTCGACCCGCGAGCGGCGGCACGCCGGCTCGCACGGCCGGTCGCAGGTGCGGCCGAGGATGCCGGGGAAGACGTTGGACACCCAGTTGACCATGTACGCGTCGGCGTGGCGGCCGGCGGCGATCAGGCGGATGTATTCGGGGACCGGGGTGTGGGCCGGACAAGCCCACTGGCAATCGACGACCTTGTGAAAATAGGCGGGATCGGCAATGTTCGACGGTAGCAACGAGGTCTCCTGTGCGGTACGCGGCCCATTGCCTCCGACCGGCACCGTGGTGCGCGAGCCTCGCGGTGCCCGCGGAGTCTAAGCCTTGGGCGAATTCGCCGTCATCGGCACAGTTACTGCCTCCGCCGCAGTGCGGTCTTGCCGCGCCGAGGCTGCCGCCGGGCCACCGCCCGCGTGCCGTCGAGGCCGAGGGTGCACGCTCTAGTTCCCGCGGTCACAATCGGCCGATCGTCAGTGCCACGGAGAGTCCCGCGATGAACGCCCCCGTCTTCAATGTCGACGCCGTGATGATGCCCGCCGAGTTCAAGCGCTGCTTCGACGCCCAGCGCGCGGCGTACCTGGCGCAGCCCGAGCCGACCCACGCCGAGCGCAGCGCCGACCTGCAGGCGCTCGCCCGGCTGCTGAAGGACAACCGGGACGCGCTCGTCACCGCGATCAATCTCGACTACGGCAACCGCTCCGAGTTCGAGACGCTGTTCGCCGAGTACTTCGTCGTCCTCGAGACGATCCAGGACGCGGCGAAGAACCTCAGGCGCTGGATGAAGCCGCAG
>JAYRNW010000309.1:0-6440 GCA_041911995.1 Casimicrobiaceae bacterium
GGCGCCCGGCCCCCCCGCGGGGGGCGGCGCGCGGCGCGCGGGGGCCCCCCCCCGCGCGCGGGGGCGGCTCGGTGTGCCGCGAGCGCAGCGAGCGTGGGGGCCGTTTCATCCCAGCACCCGGAAGCCGACCGCATAGACGAGCAGCGCGTACAGCGCCGCGACGAAGTCGTCGGCCATCACGCCGATTCCGTTCTTGAGCGTCGCGTCGAGGTGGCGGATCGGCGGCGGCTTCACGATGTCGAAGAACCGGAACAGCCCGAACGCGACCGCGATGGCGAGCGGCGTCGTGCCGGTGAAGAAGAGCACGAGCAGGAACGCCGCGATCTCGTCGACGACGATGCTGCCGTGGTCGGGAACGCCCAGCGCGCGGCCGGCCACCTGCGACGCCCATGCGCCGGCGACCGTGAGCGCGGCGAGCGTCGCGACATAGGCGCCGTCGCCGGCGTGCGCGCGCAGCGCGAGCGCGATCGGGATCGCGACCAGCGTGCCGAACGTGCCCGGCGCCACCGGCGAGAGGCCCGCGCCGAAGCCCAGCGCGAGGAAGTGCGCCGGGTGGCGGAACAGGAACGCGACGTTCGGGCGCGCGCTCATGGATCCACGCCTCGGGACGGCCCTTCTTCGCTCATCGGAAGTGGTCGAACGCCTGCGGCAGCGCCGGCAGCGGCGCACCCGCCGCGTCGCGGACGACGAGCCCCGGCGCCGCGACGACCGCGCCGATGCGCGTGATCGGCACCGCCAGCTCGACCGCGAGCGCGGCCAGCCGCGGGCGCGCGGCCGGCGGCGCCGTGAACAGAAGCTCGTAGTCGTCGCCACCGGCCAGCAGGCACGCGAGCGCCAGGTCGCGCTCGGCGCCGGTGAGCCGCTGCGCGAGCGCGGGCGCGCACGGGATCGCGGCGAGGTCCACGACGGCGCCACCGCCCGACATTTCGAGGATGTGGCCGAGGTCGCCGGTGAGGCCGTCGGACACGTCGATCGCGGCCGACGCGACGCCGCGCAACTGCGCGCCGAGCGCCACGCGCGGCTCCGGCCAGTCGAGCTGCCGCGAAAGCGCCGCCTGCGTCGCCGCGTCGAGGCGCGTGCGCCCCGCGAGGCCCGCGAGCGCGAGCGCGGCGTCGCCCAGCCGGCCCGACACGTGGACGTCGTCGCCGGGCGCGGCGCCGCCGCGCGTGAGCGCCGTCCCGGCCGGCAGCTCGCCGACGATCGTCAGGCACAGGTTGCGCGGGCCGCGCGTCGTGTCGCCGCCGACGAGCGTCACCGCGTACCGCGCCGCGAGCGCGAAGAGCCCGCCGCTGAACGCGGCGAGCCAGCCGGCGTCGTCGTCGGGAAGCGCGCCGGCGAGCAGCGCCCAGCGCGGCGTCGCGCCCATCGCCGCCATGTCGGACAGGTTGACGGCGAGCGTCTTGTGGCCGAGCGCCGCCGGATCGACGCCGGGCAGGAAGTGGCGGCCCTCGACCAGCATGTCGACGGCAAGCGCCAGCTCGCAGCCCGGCCGCGGCGCGACGATCGCCGCGTCGTCGCCGACGCCGATGCGCACGGCCGCGTCGCGGACCGCGCGGCGGAAGTACCGGTCGATGAGCTCGAACTCGTTCATCGCGCGACGTCGCCGATCTCGCGCTGCCAGCGGGCGAGCAGGCGCCGGCGCTCGTCGGGCTGGCCGAACTTCGCGGGGTCGACGTCGAGCGTGGCCGCGTTCGCGAAGCGCGCGGCCTCGGGGCGGATCGTCGCGGCGGCGTTGGCCGGGACGATGAGGTTGCGCGTACGGTTCGCGAGCTCCTGCGCGGACTTCGTGAGCGCCCAGTCGTAGAACGCGCGCGCCTCGTCCGGATGCGGCGCGCCGGCGACGATCGCCATGCCGCCCAGCGCGGCGCCGGTGCCCTCGCACGGGATCGCGACGTCGACGGCGAAGCCCGCGAGCTGCTGCGTGACGAACTCGTGCGCGAACGTCACGCCGACCGCGACCTCGCCGCGCGCCACCGCAGGCCCCTGCGCGGTTCCCGACTGCGTGTAGCGGACGACGTTGGGCGCGAGACGCTTCAGGTACGCGAACGCGCCGTCCTCGCCGTACAGCGTGATCAGCGTCGCGAGGATCGTGTAGCCGGTGCCGCTGGTGACCGGGTTCGCGAGCTCGACGTCGCGCGCGTACGCCGGCAGCGGCAGGTCCGACCAGCAGCGCGGCGGGGGAGCGCCGCGCTTCGCGAGCAGCGCCGGATTCGTGCCGAAGCCGATGACGATCCGGTAGATCGCGGCCACGCGGTAGCCGCTGCGCTCGGTCGCCGTGCGCGCCCACGGCGCGAGCTCGGGCAGCCGCGGCGACCGGTGCTCGGCGAACAGGCCCTCGGCCGCGCCCTGCAGGAACGGCTCGATGGTGCCGCCGTACCAGACGTCCGCCTTCGGGTTGTCGCGCTCGGCGCGGATCTGCGCGAAGTTCTCGCCGGTCGGCTTGCGCGTGATCGCCGTCGCGATGCCGGTCTCCTGCTCGAACGTCTTCGCCGCCAGCTCGCACGCGTCGGCGTCGTGGCTGCAGTAGAGGACGAGCGTGCGCGGCGCCGCGCCCGCGCCGCCGGCGCAGGCGGCCGCCGCGAACAGCGCGACGCAGGCCGCGAGGCGTCGCCTGCGCATGGGCGCGGGGGTCAGCGCGACGGCGCGGCGATCTCCGCCGCGCGCGCGTCGGCGGCGAACCGGTCGAGCACGCCGTTGACGTAGCGGTGACCGTCGGTGCCGCCGAAGGCCTTCGCGAGCTCGACCGCCTCGTTGATGACGACCTTGTACGGGATGTCCGCACGGTGCGCGAGCTCCCACGCGCCGATGACGAGGATCGCGCGCTCGACCGGCGAGAGCGCGGTCGGCTTGCGGTCGAGGTGCGGCGCGAGCGCCGCGACCAGCGCGTCGTATTCGTCGGCCACGCCGCGCCACAGCTCGTCGAAGTACGCCTGGTCGGCGCGCCGGAAGCCGGGGCTGCCCGCGAGGTCGTCGCGCACGGCGGCCGCCGCGTTGCCCGACAGCTGGCGCTGGTAGAGGCCCTGCAGCACGAGCTCGCGGGACCGGCGGCGCGGGCTAGTCGAGCTCATCGATCGCGTCGAAGAGGTTGGCGAGCTCCAGCGCGGCCTGCGCGGCCTCGTAGCCCTTCCGGTCCATGCGCGCCTCGGCCTGCGCGTCGGTGTCGCAGGTCAGGATGCCGTTGCCGACCGGAATGCCGAACTCGAGCGCGACGCTCGACACGCCGGCCGCCGATTCGTTGCACACGATCTCGAAGTGGTAGGTGTCGCCGCGGATCACCGCGCCGAGCGCGACCAGCGCGTCGTAGTCGCCGCTCTGCGCGAGGCGCTGCAGCGCGAGCGGCGTCTCCAGCGCGCCCGGCACCGTGACCAGCGTGACGCGCTCGTCGGCCACGCCGGCCTCCGCCAGGCCCCGCAGCGCGCCGGCGAGCAGGCCCTCGCCGATGGCCGGGTTGAACCGCGACAGCACGACGGCGACGCGCGCGTGCGTGCCGTCCACGCGGGCAGGGATGCGCTTGACGGCCACGTTGGTCGTCCGTCAGCGCGCGCGCCCGACGGCGGGCTCGCTCTCGTAGCCGGTGACCTCGAGGTCGAAGCCCGCCATGCTGGGCATCTTCCGCGGCTTCGCGAGCAGCCGCATACGGCCGACGTTGAGGTCGCGCAGGATCTGCGCGCCGATGCCGTAGTTGCGCAGGTCGAGCTTGGACGATGCCGGCGGCTTCGCCGCGGCGATCGCGCGCTGCCGCAGCTCGCCGGCGCTCTCGGGCCGGTGCAGCAGCACGACCACGCCGCGGCCGGCCTGCGCGATCGCGGCCAGCGCGCCGCCGATCGTCCACGAGTGTGCGGTGCCGTCGGCTTCCAGCAGGTCCATCACCGACAGCGGCTCGTGCACGCGGACCAGCGTCTCGGCGTCGGGCGCGATCGGGCCGCGCGCCAGCGCGAGGTGCGTCGCGTCCGTGATCTTGTCGCGGTAGACGACGAGCCGGAACGCGCCGTGCGCCGTGTTGAGCGGCCGTTCGGCGATCCGCTCGACCATCCGCTCGGTGCGGCTCCGGTAGTGGATGAGGTCGGTGATCGTGCCGATCTTCAGGCCGTGGTCGCGCGCGAAGGCCTCGAGGTCCGGCATCCGCGCCATCGTGCCGTCGTCGCGCATCACCTCGCAGATGACGGTCGCCGGCGTCAGCCCGGCGAGCCGCGCGAGGTCGCAGCCGGCCTCGGTGTGACCGGCGCGCACGAGCACGCCGCCCGCCTGTGCCATCACCGGGAAGACGTGGCCCGGCTGCACGAGGTCCGCGGGCTTCGCGTCGGCGGCGACGGCCGCCTGCACGGTGCGCGCGCGGTCGGCCGCCGAGATGCCGGTGGACACGCCTTCGGCGGCCTCGATCGACACGGTGAAGTTGGTGCCGGTGCCGGAGCGGTTGGCGGAGACCATCAGCGGCAGGCCGAGCTGGCGGCAGCGCTCCTCGGTCAGCGTAAGGCATACGAGCCCGCGCGCGTGCCTGGCCATGAAGTTGATCGCGTCGGGCGTCACGAAGTCCGCCGCGAGCACGAGGTCGCCCTCGTTCTCGCGGTCCTCCTCGTCGACGAGCACGACCATGCGGCCGGACTTCAGCTCGGCGACGATTTCCGGAACGGTGGCAAGCGGCATGGGCAGGCAGCTCCAGGGCGTGCGGCGCGGCGGTCGTTCCCGCCGACCCGACCGCCAAGTCTACCGCAGCGGATGGGCGCCGCCGACCCGCGGCCGCACGTTCACTCGGGAGCGGGCGTGGGCGTCGTCGCCGGCCGCACGCGGAACCACGTCGCGTACAGCGCCGGGACGAAGACCAGCGTCAGCACCGTCGCGACGACGATGCCGCCCATCATCGCCACGGCCATCGGCCCGAAGAAGTCGCTGCGCGCGAGCGGGATGAGCGCGAGCACCGCGGCCGCCGCCGTCAGCACGATCGGCCGGAACCGCCGCACGGTCGCGCCGACGACCGCCTCCCACGGCACCAGCCCGGCGGCGATGTCCTTGTCGATCTGGTCGACGAGGATCACCGAGTTGCGCATGATGATGCCGACGAGCGCGATCGTGCCCAGCATCGCGACGAAGCCGAACGGCTTGCCGGTCGCGAGCAGCGCCAGGACGACGCCGATCAGCCCCAGCGGCGCGGTGAGCACGACCAGCAGCGTGCGCTTGAAGCTGCGCAGCTGGATCATCAGCAGCGTGAGGACGGTGACGACCAGCAGCGGGATGCCGGCGACGATCGACCGCTGGCCCTTCGTCGAGTCCTCGATCGCGCCGCCCAGCTCGATCCGGTAGCCCAGCGGCAGCTCGGCGCGCAGCTGCGCGAGCTCGCGGTCGACGCGCTTCGCGACGTCCGGCCCCTGCGCGTCGCCGCGCACGTCGGAGCGCACGGTGATCGTCGGCAGCCGGTTGCGCCGCCACACGATGCCGTCCTCGAGCTCGTAGCGGATGTCGGCGACCTGCGTGATCGGGACCGCGCGGCCGTTGCGCGCGGGGATCGCGAGGTCCTTGAGGAAGCTCATCTTCGCCCGCTCGTCCGCCGTGCCGCGCAGCAGCACCTCGATCTGCTTGTCGCGCTCGCGGAAGTACGTGACGGTGTAGCCGGACAGCGAGTTGTTGAGGAACGTCGCGAGCTCCTGCGACGAGAGCCCCAGCACGCGCGCCTTGTTCTGGTCGATCGCCACCCGGATCACCTTCGACGGCTCGTCCCAGTCGAACTGCACGCTCGCGGTGTCGGGGTCGCGGCGCATCGCGGCGGCCACCTGCTGCGCGATCCGGCGCACGGTGGCGACGTTCTCGCCGGACACGCGGAACTGCACGGGGAAGCCGACCGGCGGGCCGTTCTCCAGCCGCGACACGCGGCCGCGCAGCTCGGGGAAGTCGGCCTCGAAGAGGTCGATGAGCCGTCGCCGCACCTCCTCGCGCTCGGGGAAGCTCTTCGCGATCAGCACGAACTGCGCGAAGTTCGCCTGCGTCAGCTGCTGGTCGAGCGGCAGGTAGAAGCGCGGCGAGCCGCTGCCGACGTAGGCGACGTAGCTCTCGACGCCGGGGTCGCGGTCGAGCACGCCCTCGAGCTTCTTCGTCGCCGCGAGCGACGCGGCGAACGAGCTCCCCTCGGGCAGCCGCAGGTCGACCAGCAGCTCGAGGCGCGACGACGCCGGGAAGAACTGCTGCGGCACGAAGCGGAACAGCGCGAGCGAGCCCGCGAATACCGCGAGCGTGCCGGCCAGCACGACGACGCGGTGCCCGACGCACCACGCGATGAGGCGCCGCAGCCCGTCGTAGAACGGCGTCCGGTAGACGGCCTCGGGGTCGATGGCCGCATGCGCCGCGTGCGGGTCCGGCGCCGGCGGCGGCTTGCCCGTCAGCCGCGCGACGAGCCGCCGCCGCCACGACGGCGCGTGCGCGTGCGCGCGGTCCGGCAGCATCCGGTAGCC
>JAYRNW010000310.1:0-9918 GCA_041911995.1 Casimicrobiaceae bacterium
CATGACGCTCGATTGCACGCCGGCGCTGGCCGACCGGATCGAGCGGACGCTCTCCGACGCGCAGCGCGCGGGCGCCGTGCGGTTCGGGGTTCACCGCCAGGCGGCGGCGACGATGACGTGCATCGTGCCCTCCGCCGCGCGCAGCGACCACGTCCACTTCATCGACGGCGCGGCGGGCGGCTACGCGCTCGCCGCGGCGCAGATGAAGCGGCGGCCCGGCGCGGGCGCACCGGCGGTCGCCTGAGCGCGGGCGACCGGGCCGGCCGCGTCACTTGCTGCGCGGCACCCGCCCCAGCAGGAAGAACTCGTCGTTGGGTCGCATGCCGATCAGGTTCGCCATGCGGTTCGACAGCGCGAAGAAGGCGGCGATGGCGCCGATGTCCCACGCGTCCTCGTCGGTGAACCCGTGGGCCTTCAGCGCGGCGAAATCGTCGTCGCCGATCTCGCTGCTGTGCAGCGCGACCTTCAGCGCGAACGCGAGCATCGCGCGCTGCCGCGGCGTGACGTCGGCCTTCCGGTAGTTCGCGGCCACCTGGTCGGCGACGAGCGGGTTCTTCGCGTAGATGCGCAGGATCGCGCCGTGCGCGACGATGCAGTACAGGCAGTCGTTGGCGCCGGACGTCGCGACGACGATCATCTCGCGCTCGGCCTTGGAGAGCCCGCCGTCCTTCTCCATCAGCGCGTCGTGATAGGCGAAGAACGCGCGGAACTCCGCAGGGCGGTGCGCGAGCGTGACGAATACGTTCGGCACGAACCCCGCCTTTTCCTGTACGGCGAGGATGCGCGCGCGGATGTCGTCGGGGAGGTCCTCGAGCTTCGGGACGGGGTAGCGGCTGATGGCAGGGACGTTCATGATTGCGCCTCACGCGGTGGGCCGCACCTGCGGCCGGAACGATGGCTCGATCATAAGGCATCCGGCGCCCGCCCTCGAAGAAGCGGAGCGGGCCGCGATGGCCGGCCGTCGCGCCCCGCACGCGCGGGCGGCGACGCCGTGAAATAATGGCTGCAGCGTGCGCAAGCAACGACCTGCGGAGGTGGCCGTGGCGCGAGCCTCCGCCCGGTCATCGGGCAGTGCGCGCCGCACGCGTGTGCGTCTTCGACGACAAAGAGGGGGGAAACCACCATGAGTACGCATCGGCGCTACAGCAGAGTCTTCGCTCCAATCGTCCTTGCGCTGGCGCTCTCGGCTTGCGCGGGCCTGCCGTCGGGCGGATGGGTCACGCTGATCGACGGCGACGCCGGCCTCGACAACTGGAACCGCGTCGGCGACGCGAACTGGCACCCGGAAGGCGGCGCGATCGTCGCCAACCCCGGCAAGGAAGGCTACCTGGTGTCGAAGAACTCGTACCGGGACTTCGAGATCAGGGCCGAGTTCTGGGCGGAGTCGAGCACGAACAGCGGCATCTTCATCCGCTGCGCCGATCCGGCCAAGATCAACGCGGCAGACTGCTACGAGGTGAACATCTGGGACACGCGTCCCGAGCTCAAGTACGCGACCGGCGCGATCGTCAACTACGCGGCCGTTCCGGTTCCGATCGTGTTCAAGGCGGCCGGCAAGTGGAGCACCTACGAAATCACCGCCAAGGGCAAGACCGTGACGGTGAAGTTCGATGGCGTCGTCTCGGCCCGCATGGACGACGACAAGCGGCCGGATGGGCCGTTCGCCCTTCAATACGGTCTCGGCGCGCAGGGTGCGCCGGGAGGCGTCATCAAGTGGCGCAAGGTCGAGATCAGGCCGTTGTGAGGCAGGCGTTCGGCGGGCGTTCCGGTGCCGGCCGCACGCCGGATCGCGGCATCCGTCGCCGGCGACGCGATCGGAGCGACGCGCGGGAACGGCCGTCAGCTCGGCGGCACGAACCCCGTCGGCATCTCGGCGCCGCCGCCGAAGAAGTGCTTCTCCATCTGCTCGGCCAGCCACTTGCGCGCGCGCGCGTCGGCGAGCGAGAGCCGGTTCTCGTTGACGAGCATCGTCTGGTGGCGGATCCAGGCCTGCCACGCCTCCTTCGACACGCTCTCGTAGATGCGCTTGCCGAGCTCGCCCGGATAGGGCGGGAAGTCGAGCCCCTCGGCCTCGCGGCCGAGTTTGACGCAGTGGACCATGCGGGCCATCGTTGTCGTCCTCACAGCGGTTTGCGGTAGACCAGCGACTTGCGCTGGTAGTTGTAGAGCGCCTGCTTCTGCTGCGGCAGGTCGGCGATCGTCGCGCTGCGGAAGCCGCGCTCGAGGAACCAGTGCGCGGTGCGCGTCGTGAGCACGAACAGCCCGGTCAGCTTGAGCTTGCGCGCGCGCGCCTCGATCTCGCGCATCAGCGCCTCGCCGTAGCCCTCGCGGCGGAAGTCGGGCTGCACGGCGAGCGCGGCGAGCTCGCCGACCCTCTCCTCGGGGAACGCGTAGAGCGCCGCGCAGCCGATGATGTGCCCGTCGTACTCGGCGACGAGGAAGCGCTCGATCTCGCTCTCGAGGCGCTCGCGCGACCGGCGCACGAGCACGCCCTGCTCCTCGAGCGGCTCGATGATCGCGAGGATGCCGCCGACGTCGTCGATGGTCGCGCTCCTGATGTGCGCGAGCGCGGTGGACGCGATCATCGTGCCCACGCCGTCGCGCGTGAAGAGCTCGAGCAGCAGCGCGCCGTCGAGGCGGCGGCTGATGAGGTGCGCGCGCTTGACGCCGTTGTTGCACGCGCGGATCGCCGCGGGCAGGTACAGGCGCACGTCGGGCGTGAGCTTCTCGCCCTTCGCGAGCAGCGCCTCGGCGTCGGTCGTCGAGAGGTCGGTGAGCAGCCGCCGGCGGCCGTTGCGCACGCCGTCGGCGTCCATCAGGAAGATGAGCTTCGTCGCCTCGACGCGCACCGCCACCTGGGTGGCGACCTCCTCGACCGTCAGGTTGAAGATCTCGCCGGTCGGCGAATAGCCGATCGGCGAGATGAGCACGATGTCGCCGTCGTCCAGCCGCTGCTGGATCGCCTCGGTGTCGATGCGCCGCACCTCGCCGGACAGCTGCATGTCGACGCCGCCGACCACCCCCATCGGCTTCGCGGTCAGGTAGTTGCCGCTCGACACGCGGTTGCGCGCGCCCGCCATCGGCGAGTTGGCGAGGCCGAGCGACAGCAGCGCCTCGATGCGCGCGCGCACCTGCCCGGCGGCCTCCAGCACGCAGTCCATCGCGTCGACGTCGGTGACGCGGACGCCGTGCGCGTAGTTGCTGGGGATGCCCTGCGCGTCGAGGATCGCCTCGACCTGCGGCCGGCAGCCGTGGACGACGACGAGCCGGATGCCCAGGCTGTGCAGCAGGTTGAGGTCGTGGATCACGCCCAGGAACTGCTCGTCGGCGACGACCTCGCCGCCGAACGCGATGACGAACGTGCGGCCGCGGAAGGCGTGCACGTACGGCGCCGCCGAGCGGATCAGGTGGACGAACGCGCGCATCGTCGCCGAGTTGGCGGCGGGCGGTTCGACGGGGGCGCGGGCCATGGGCAGCGGCGTGGAGCGGAGCGCCCGATTATAGCGGGAAGGGGGGCGGACCCCGGCCTTCGCTTGCCGGATGCGGGCACGCCCCGACCCGCGGTCCGGCCGCGCCTTCCCCGTCGGCTATCATTCCGCTTTCGCCGCCGTTCGCGCATGTCCAGCCCTCTTCTCGAGAACCTCAACCCGGAGCAGCTCGCCGCGGTGACGCTGCCGCACGCGTCGGCGCTGATCCTGGCCGGGGCGGGCAGCGGCAAGACGCGCGTGCTGACGACGCGGATCGCGTGGCTGCTCGCCACCGGGCAGGCGAGCCCGCTGTCGATCCTCGCCGTGACGTTCACCAACAAGGCGGCGAAGGAGATGCTGCTGCGGCTGTCGGCGCTGACGCCGGTGAACACGCGCGGCATGTGGGTCGGCACGTTCCACGGCCTGTGCAACCGGATGCTGCGCGCGCACCACCGCGACGCGAACCTGCCGCAGCTCTTCCAGATCCTCGACACGCAGGACCAGCTGTCGCTGATCAAGCGCATGTACAAGGCGCACGGCATCGACGACGACCGCTACCCGCCGAAGCAGCTGCAGTGGTTCATCGCCGACGCCAAGGAGGAGGGGCTGCGGCCGAACATGGTCGAGGCGGGCGACGAGTTCGCGCGCCGGCAGGTCGAGCACTACGCGCTCTACGATGCGATGTGCCAGCGCGAGGGCGCCGTCGACTTCGCCGAGCTGCTGCTCCGGAGCTACGAACTGCTGGCCGGCCACGAGGCGCTGCGCGAGCACTACCGGCGCCGCTTCTCGCACCTGCTGGTCGACGAGTTCCAGGACACGAACACGCTGCAGTACAAGTGGCTGCGGATGCTCGCGGGGCCGCACACGGCCGTGTTCGCCGTCGGCGACGACGACCAGTCGATCTACGCGTTCCGCGGCGCGAAGGTCGCGAACATGCAGCAGTTCGAGCGCGACTTCGCCACGCCCGAGCAGCCGGTCAAGCTCATCAAGCTCGAGCAGAACTACCGGTCGCACGGCCACATCCTCGACGCCGCCAACGCGCTCATCCGCCACAACCGGGCGCGCCTCGGCAAGAACCTGTGGACGAGCGAGGGCAAGGGCGAGCCGGTGCGCGCGTTCACGGCGCCCACCGACCAGGACGAGGCGGCCTTCGTCGTCGACGTCGTGCGCGGGCTCGCGGCCGACGGCGTCGCGCTCGACGAGGTGGCGCTGCTCTACCGCTCCAACGCGCAGTCGCGCGTGCTCGAGCACAAGCTGTTCGGCGCGGGCATCCCGTACCGCGTCTACGGGGGCATGCGCTTCTTCGAGCGCGCCGAGGTCAAGCACGCGCTCGCATACCTGCGCCTTCTCGCGCAGCCCGGCGACGACGGCGCGTTCCTGCGCGTCGTCAACTTCCCGCCGCGCGGCATCGGCGCGCGCACGCTGGAGCAGCTGCAGGACGCGGCGCGGGCGGGCGGGACGTCGCTGTGGCAGACGGCGGCCGCCGGCACGCTGGGCGGCAAGGCGGGTGCCGCGCTCGCGGGCTTCGTCGCGCTCGTCGGCCGGCTGCGCGACGAGGCGCGCAAGTTGCCGCTGCCCGAGGCCGTCGAGCACGTCGTCGAGCGCTCCGGGCTGCTGGCGCACTTCACGGCGGAGAAGGACGGACAGGACCGCGTCGAGAACCTGGCCGAGCTCGTCGCGGCGGCCGACGCCTTCGTCCGCGAGGCGGAGATCGCGACCGACGCACCGATGCTCTCCGAGCGCATCGAGCCCGAGGCGCCGGCGCCCGAGGACGGCGCGAACGAGGGCGCGACGGACCCGCTGACGGCGTTCCTCGCGCACGCCGCGCTCGAGGCCGGCGAGACGCAGGCGGCCGAAGGCAAGCCTGCGCTGCAGCTCATGACCGTGCACTCGGCGAAGGGCCTCGAGTTCCACACGGTGTTCGTCACGGGCATGGAGGAGGGGCTGTTCCCGCACGAGAACAGCCTGTCGGAAGCCGACGGCCTCGAGGAGGAGCGGCGCCTCATGTACGTGGCGATCACGCGCGCGCGGCGCCGGCTGTACCTGACGCTCGCGCAGAGCCGGATGCTGCATGGGCAGACGCGCTATGCGATTCCCTCGCGCTTCGTGAGCGAGCTGCCCGCCGACCTCGTGCAGTGGCTGTCGGCGTACCGCCGCCGCGCCGTCGACGTCGACGACGCCGAGTGGGGGCGCGTTACCGGCGCGCCGCAGGCGACGCCCGCGGCCCCCGGCTGGCGCATCGGGCAGAGCGTCCGGCACGCGAAGTTCGGGCTCGGCGTCATCATCGACGCCGAAGGCCGCGGCAGCGACGCGCGCGTGCAGGTCAACTTTCGCGACACGGGTGTCAAGTGGCTCGCGTTGGAGTACGCCAAGCTCGAAGCGGCGTGACGATCGGCTGCGTGCGCTTCCCGGCCGAAAGGCTGCTACGTGCGGCGACGAAATCGCCGCGGGCCCGCGCCGTCACGAAGCAGCGGGCGGCGCGGGGCGCGGGGCGCGGAAGTCGTCGACGGCGGCGGAGGCCGACGGGAAGAAGCGCTCCTTGCCCGAACGATGGTCGCCCAGCCATTGCACGAGCTGCTCGCGCAGCGGGCGGTTGGCGCGCGCGAACCGGACGTCGATGCCGCCGCCCTCGAACTCCTCGTAGAGCTCGCGCAGCTTGCCGAGAGCGGTGACGTCGATCTGCGTCACCGCCTGCAGGTCGAGCACCACGCAGCGCAGCGGCGGCTGCGCGGCGGCGGCCAGCGCGCGCAGGCGGTCGGCGACGTGCCGCGCGTTGGCGAAGATGAGCGGCGCGTACAGGCGATACACGAGCACGCCCGGCGCGGCGGCGCCGCCTTCGTCGTCGGCGAGGTCGTGGAAGCGCCGGTCCGTCGGCAGGCGCCGCAGCAGCGCGTCGCGCGGCCGCGCGACGTCGACCCGGACCCGCGCGAGCGAGAGCGCGACGCCCAGCAGCACGCCGGGCAGGACGCCCAGCAGCAGCACGCCGAGCGTGACCGCGACGGCCAGCCAGAGCGCCCGGCGGTCGAGCGCGTACAGCTCGCGCAGTTCGCCGGCGTCGAACAGCCGGATGCCCGCGGCGACGAGGATCGCCGACAGCGCGACGCGCGGCAGCGCGTCGAGCGCGGGCGCCAGGAACAGCACGAACGCGACGAGCAGCAGCGCGGCGATCCACTGCGCGAGCTGCGTGCGCGCGCCGTTGGCGTCGGCCGTCACCGAGCGCGACGTGCTCGCGCCGACCGCGAACCCGCCGACGCACGCGACCGCCACGTTCGCGGCGCCGAGCGAGGTAAGCTCCTGGCCGGCGTCGACCGGCTCGCGATGCCTGGCGGCGAGCGTGCGCGCGAGCAGCACGCCCTCGGCGAACACGAGCAGCGCGAGCGCGAGCGCACCGGGGGCCAGCGCCTGCAGGTCGGGGAGCGACAGGCGCGGCAGCGCGGGCACGGGAAACGCCGGGGCGAGCGGCTGCAGGTGCACCACGCCGCGTGCCGGCAGGTCGAGCGCGACGGAGGCGGCGATGGCGACGACGCACGCGACCAGCGCGGCCGGCGCCCTCGGCGCGACGCGGGAGAGCAGCACGATGAGCGCGATCAGCGTGGCGCCCAGTCCGAGCGTGGCCGGGTTCGCCTGCGGCAGCGCGCGCACGGCGTCGTACACGCGGTAGACGAACGCGTCGCGCGGCAGCGCGACGCCGAGCAGCGTGGGCAGCTGCGTGCCGACGAGGATCAGCGCCGCGCCGTTGGCGTAGCCGACGAGAACCGGGCTCGACAGTAGGTCGGCGACGTTGCCCATGCCGATGCGCCCGGCGACGATAAGCAGCACGCCGGCCATCAGCGCGAGGACGGCGGCGAGCGTGGCGGCGCGCGCCGGGTCGCCGGCGGCGAGCGGCACGACGACGGAGCCCGCGAGCAGCGCGATCGTCGTGTCGGGGCCGACGACGATCCTGCGGCTCGGCGCGAACGCCGCGTAGGCGACCATCGCGGCGAGCGCCGCGTAGAGCCCCGCGGCCGGCGCGACGCCGGCGAGCTCCGCGTACGCGAGGACCGATGGCACCATCACGACGCACACGGACACGCCGGCGACCGCGTCGCCGCGCAGCGCGCCCGGCGGGTAGTGGACGAGTTGCGCGATCCCGGGCAGCCAGCGCTCGAGGAACGCACCGCGGGTCGGCGCTGCCGGTGTCGACATCGCCCGCGGCCGGCGTCAGGATCCCTTGGACAGCGGCGCCAGGGTTTCGCCGGAGTGGAACACTTCGCGGTAGCTCACGTAGTCGGACACGTGCAGCGTCGCCGCGAAGAACAGCGAGTAGGGCAGGAGCAGCGCGACCGCGAGCAGCTGCCCGGCCGGCGGCGGCACGACCATGGCGACGAGCGCGATGACGAGGCCGGGCACGACGCCGCCGTAGAAGAACACGCCGAGGCCGTAGAGCGCGAGCGGCCGCCAGTTCGCGAGGGCCGCCCGCAGGCTCGCGGCGAGCGCGGCGCCGGCGCCGGCGTCCTGGAACACGACGAGCGCGGGCGCCCACCACGTCGCGATGACGATCGGCAGCGAGAGGAGCGCCGAGAACGCCATGCCGAGCTGCAGCCGGCCGTCGGAGAGCGCCGCCGCGATCTGCTCCTCGGTCATCGCGCTCCCGCCGCCCATCAGCTCGATCAGCTTGCCGCCGTCGACGAGCGAGGACCCGAACACGGCGAGCGTGACGCCGACGACGAAGAACGCGCCGATCGCGAGCAGCGACGGCAGGTTGGCGCGGAAGCCCTGGAACAGCTGCGCGAGCGCGGGCCGGCCGCCGCGCTCCTGCGTCCACGCGGCCGCCAGCAGGCCGACGGCGAGCACCGGCTTCATCACCGTCATCGCGTACGGGCCGATCACCGGGACGGCGCGCAGCAGCAGCAGCACGACGAAGTACGCGAGCACGAGCGTGACCCACGCGAGGCGGTGCGCCTTGAACATCACGTAGGCGGTCGCGAGCCACGTGAGCCCCTGGCGCGCGGGGAAGCGCGTGAAGACGAACTCGCGCGGGACGTCGGTCATGGCGCGGGCGATGCGGCCGGCGCGAGCCGCTGCGGCCGCCCGGCGCGGTCGCGCAGGATGCGCTCGAAGTGCGCGGGGTCGTGCGCGTGCGTGAGGTCGCCGGGGCGCGGCAGGTGCAGGTCGTACAGCCGCGACAGCCAGAAGCGCAGCGCCGCGGCGCGCAGCAGCGCGGGCCAGGCGTCGCGCTCGTCCTGCGTCAGCGCGCGCGCGGCGTCGTAGGCGTCGACCATCGCGCCGAGCCGCGCCGCGTCGAGCGCGCCGTCCTCGTCGACGCACCAGTCGTTCACGGTGATCGCGAGGTCGTAGGCGAGGAAGTCCGTGGCCGCGAAGCCGAAGTCGATGATGCCGGCGACCCGGTCGCCCGCGAACAGGACGTTGTCGCAGAAGAGGTCGCCGTGGATCGCGCCCTTGGGCAGCTTGCCGCGGCCGAACCCGCTCTGGAACGCGATCTCGTCGTCCAGCAGCTTCGCCTGCGCCTGGTCGAGGAACGGCCGGACCGCGCGCGCGGCCGTGCGCCACCACGCCGGGCCGTGATGGTTCGCGAGACGCGCTCGATAGTTCTGCGACGCGACGTGCAGCCGCGCGAGCGCGGCGCCGACGAGCGCGCAGTGGTCGGGATCCGGCGCGGCGATCGGCGCGCCGTCGACGCGCGCGACGAGCCCCGCGGGCTTGCCGTTGAGCAGCGAGAAGAGCGCGCCGGTGCGGTCGGGCAGCGGCGCCGGAACCTCGACGCCGGCGCGCGCGAGGTGCGCCATCAGGTTGAGGTAGAACGGCAGCTCCGCCGCCGGCAGCCGCTCGTAGAGCGTCAGCACGTAGCGACCGCGGTCCGTGGTCACGAAGTAGTTCGTGTTCTCGATGCCCGCCGCGATCGGCGCGAGGTCGACGAGCCCGCCCGCCGCGTAGCGGGTGAGCCAGGCATCGAGTTCGGAAGCGGTGACCGGCGTGTAGACGGACATGCGTTGCGGCGGCGGGCGTCGCGGCCGCGCCGGTGCTGCGTCGATCGGAGCGAGCTTCAGCTCACCAGGAAAACAGCAGCCACATCGGCGTGCTCAGGCCGAAGTCGAGCGAATTGAAGCGCTGGAGCGGTCCCCCCGGGCTGCGCGGGACGAGGTAGTACGGCGGCCCGAAGCGCGGCGTGACCTTGACGTAGCGCAGCTCGCCGCCGACGCGCACTTCCTCGACGGTCTCGGTGTCGCGCCGGATGATCGTCACCTGCGGCTCGAGGTCCGGGTCGCTGCCAGCGCTCGGCGGCGGCAGCGGCGGCGGAGGCGGCACCGCCGCGGATGCCGGCGGCGGCGGCGGGGGAGGAGGTGCGGCCGACGGCGGCGTCTGCGCCTGCGCAGCCGTCGCGAGCGCGAGCGCACAAAGAAGGAGCAGGCCGGACCGTGCGAGCATGCCGTATTCTAGCGTGCCCGAATCG
>JAYRNW010000311.1:0-11580 GCA_041911995.1 Casimicrobiaceae bacterium
AGCTGCTCGGCGAGCACGACGCGCACGAGGCCGTGCGGCAGCGTCAGCGGCGACAGCGACACGATCGCGTGCGCGTCGCGCTTCAACGCGTCGTCGAGCCCGTCGGCGCTGCCGATGACGAACGCGGGGTCCGCGGCGTCGGCGCGCCAGCGCGCGAGCTGCGCTGCGAGGTCGCGGGTCGCCCACCGGTCGCCTTGCTCGTCGAGCGCGACCATGCGGTACCCGGCGCAGGCGGCGCGGATGCGCGTCGCCTCGCTGGCGAGCAGCTGCGCGACGGTCCGGCCGCGGTCGCGCGCCTCAGGCTTCAGTTCGACCAGGTCGAGCGGGTGGTCGCGGCGCATGCGCTTCGCGTATTCGTCGTAGCCGGCGGTCACCCACGCCGGCATCCGGTGACCCAGCGCGACGATCCGCAGCCTCATCGAAAGGGCGGGGCAGAGACGACTTTCCGAAAAGTGGGGTCAGAGACGACTTTCTGGAATGCGCCGCGGGCACCGTCGAAACCGCGCACAGAAAGTCGTCTCTGACCCCACTTTTCGGAAAGTCGTCTCTGACCCCACTTTTCCCGACCCCGGTTCATGCGGCCTTCGCGCGCTTGCGCGCCGCCGGGGCCTCCCACAGCTCCTCGAGGTTGTAGTACGCGCGCACCGCCGGCTGCATGACGTGGACGACGATGTCGCCGCAGTCGACGAGCACCCATTCGCCGGTCTCCTCGCCCTCGACGCCGACGATCGTCGCACCGGCTTCCTTCATCCGGTCGCGCACGTGGCCGGCCAGCGCCTTGACCTGCCGGTTGGAGTCGGCGCTGGCGACGATCAGCGTGTCGTAGAAACTGGTGAGCTTGCGGACGTCGAGGACCCGGATGTCGCGTGCCTTGATGTCCTCGAGGGCGGAGATGGCAGTCTGCTGCAGCTTGTCAGGTCGCATCCGGCGGGGGCGGGTAGAGGCGGTGCTGGTCAATATAGGTCAAAACGGCGGGCGGGAGCAATCCGGCCACGTCCCGGCGGCCGGCCGGCCCGCGCGCGAGTTGCGCGCGAATTGCCGTCGCCGAGATCGGCTGCGGCGACACCCGCGCCTCGTAGATGGCGCCGGCGGGTGAGGAGCGCAAGGCTTCCGGGTCGGTGGTGCGCCGCGTGCGCCACTCGGCGGCCAGCGGCGCCGGCAGGTCCGCCTCCAGCGCGACGCCCGGCCGCGCGACGACGACGACGTGCGAGAGCGCGAAGAGCTCGCGCCAGCGGTGCCACGTCGGCAACCCGCGGAACGCATCGGCGCCGACCAGCAGCAGCAGCGGGCGCGCCGGGAATTCGCGCCGCAGGTCCTCCAGCGTGAGCACCGTGTAGCTCTTGCCGGCGCGCGCGAGCTCGCGCTCGTCGACGGCGAGCCCCGGGAACTCCGCCGCGCCCAGCCGCAGCATCGCGAGCCGGTCGGCGGCGGAGGCGGCCGGGCCTTCGCGATGCGGCGGATCGCGCGCCGGCACCAGCCGCACCTCGGGTAGCGCGAGCGCGCGGCGCACGTCGTCGGCGAAGCGCAAATGCCCGTAGTGGACCGGGTCGAACGTTCCGCCGAGCAGCGCGACGGGTTCCATCGGATCATTCTACCGGCGCCGGAAACCCCTTCACAAAGAGGCGCAGAGGAACAGAGGAAAGCCTTGCTCGGCGTCTCTGCGTCTCTTTGTGAGAGGTTCTTGCCTGCGGCTAGAATCGTGACCCCGGCTGCGCGAGGAATGCGACCTCCTCGGGCGTCGACGCGCGGCCGAGGATCGCGTTGCGATGCGGATAGCGGCCGAAGCGGAAGATCACGTCGGCGTGGCGGCGCGCCCAGTCGAGCAGCGTGTCGTCGCCGGTCTCGCGGGCGAGCTCGCCGAAGAGCGCGAGCGAGCGGCGCTGCATCGCCGCGTCCTCCGCGTGCTCGAACGGCAGGTAGACGAACCCGCGCTCGACCGGCGTCAGCGCGCGATCGTAGCCCCGCGCGACGGCGGCGTCGGCGGCGGCGAGCGCCGCCGCGTCGCCGGCGAACGCGCGCGGCGTGTCGCGGAAGACGTTGCGCGTGAACTGGTCGAGCAGCACGATGCGCGCCAGCGCGCCCTCGGGGGTCGCGTCCCACGCGGCGAAACCGCCGGCCAGCGCTTCCTCGACGGCGGCGCCGAAGCGCGCGCGGATCGCGTCGTCGAACGCCGGATCCTTGCGGAACCACACGGCGCGCGGGCCGCCGCGCTCGGCGGAGCCCGGCGCCCCGAACCAGAAGTCGACGACGGCGGCAGGCGCGATGTCCATCCCCTATCATAGCGGGCTTGCGGCGCCGCGCACGGCGCCGCCGCGATCCGCCGCCGATGACGACCTCCTACCGCAACATCTTCCTCCTCGCGTGCTGCCAGGCGCTGCTGTTGACCAACGCCTCGGGCCTGATCTCGATGAACGCGCTCGTCGGGTACTCGCTCGTCGACGCCAAGACGATCGCCACGCTCGGCGCGACGACGTACGTGCTGGGCTCGGCGCTGACGACGATGCCGATGTCGCTGTGGATGGCGAAGGTCGGACGCCGCCGCGGCTTCATGGCCGGCGCGCTCGTCAACGTCGGCGGCTGCGCGATCGCGGTCGCCGCGCTGTCGATGAAGAGCTTCGTCCTCTACTGTGTCGCGACCGCGGTGATCGGCATCTACAACGCGATCGGCCTGCAGTACCGGTTCGCGGCGGCGGAGGTGGCGGCGCCGGCCGACCGCGCGCGCGCGATCTCGCTGGTGCTGGCCGGCGGCATCGCCGGCGGCTTTCTGGGCCCCGCGATCACGCGCTGGGGCCGCGACCTCTTCGCGGCGCCGTTCCTGGGTTCGTTCATGTTGCTCGCGGCGGTCGCGCTGGTGGCGCTCGCCGTGCAGTCGCAGGTGCACGTGCCCAAGCCCGCGGCCGCCGCGCACGCCGACGGCGGGCGGCCGCTGCGCGCGATCGTCCGGCAGCCGGTGTTCGTCGTGGCCGCGCTGTCGGGCGCGCTGGGCTACGGCCTCATGAACCTGCTGATGACGGCCACGCCGCTCGCGATGGACTTCTGCAGCCTGCCCTACGCGCAGGCGGCGCTCGTCATCTCGTGGCACGTCGTCGGCATGTACGCGCCCGGCTTCGTCACCGGCAGCCTGATCGACCGCTTCGGCGTGCTCAACGTCGTCCTGCTCGGCACGGTCGTGATGGCGGGCGGCGCGGTCTTCGCGCTCACCGGCAACACGCTGATGCACTTCCTCGTCGCGCTGGCGCTCGTGGGCGTGGGCTGGAACTTCATGTACACCGGCGCCACGACGCTGCTCACCGAGGTGTACTCGCCCAGCGAGAAGGCGCGCACGCAGGGCGTGAACGACTTCATCCTGTTCTCGGTGCTCGCCGTCTCGTCGTTCTCGTCCGGCGCGATGGTGTCGGCGGCCGGATGGGAGGCGATGAACGTCGCGGCGCTGCCGGTGCTCGCGTTCGTCGGCGCCGTGGTCCTCTGGTTCGCGAACCGGCGCCGCCGGCAGGCGGCGAAGTCGGCCTGAGCGCGCATGCCAGCGAGCGCGCTACGTCCGAACCTGCCCCGACCCCAGCACGACCCACTTCTGGCTGGTCAGTCCCTCGAGGCCGACCGGCCCGCGCGCGTGCAGCTTGTTGGTCGAGATGCCGATCTCGGCGCCCAGCCCGAACTCGAAGCCGTCGGCGAAGCGCGTCGACGCGTTGACCATCACCGAGCTCGAGTCGACTTCGCGCAGGAAGCGCATCGCATTTCCGTAGTCCTGCGTCACGATCGCGTCGGTGTGCTGCGAGCCGTACTGCGCGATGTGCGCGATCGCGTCGTCCAGCGTGTCGACGACGCGCACGGCGAGGATCGGCGCCAGGTACTCGGTGTACCAGTCGTCCTCGGTCGCCGCCTTCATCGCCGGCACCAGCGCGCGCGCGCGCTCGCAGCCGCGCAGCTCCACGCCCTTGCCGGCGTAGATCGCGCACAGCGGCGGCAGCACGCGCGCGGCGATGTCCGCGTGGACGAGCAGCGTCTCCATCGTGTTGCACGGCGAGTAGCGCTGCGTCTTCGCGTTGTCGGCGATGCGGATCGCCATCGGCACGTCGGCCGACGCGTCGACGAACACGTGGCACACGCCGTCCAGGTGCTTGATCACCGGCACCTTCGCGTCGCGCGCGATGCGCTCGATCAGGCTCTTGCCGCCGCGCGGCACGATGACGTCCACGTGGCGCTCGTCGGCGATCAGGTAACCGACCGCGGCGCGGTCGGGGGTCGCGGCCACCAGCACCGCCTGCGCCGGCAGCCCCGCCGCGCGCCGCCCCGGGTGGATGCAGGCGGCGATCGCCTGGTTGCTGTGGATCGCCTCCGATCCGCCGCGCAGGACCGCCGCGTTGCCGGACTTGAGGCACAGCCCGGCGGCATCCGCGGTCACGTTCGGCCGCGACTCGTAGATGATGCCGACCACGCCGAGCGGCACGCGCATCCGTCCGACCTGGATGCCGGTCGGCCGGTAGCGCAGGTCGGTGATCTCGCCGACCGGATCCGGCAGCGCCACCACCTGGTCGAGCCCGTCGGCCATCGCCTGCACGGACTTCGGCGTCAGCGTGAGCCTGTCGACGAACGCCGGGTCCTCGCCGGCCGCCTTCGCGGCGGCGACGTCCCGAGCGTTGGCGGCGAGCAGTTGCGCGGCGTCGCGGCGAATCGCGGCGGCGATCGCGCCGAGCGCGCGGTCCTTCGCGCCGGCGTCGGCGCGCGCGAGCTCGCGCGCGGCCGCGCGCGCCGCCACGCCGACGGCACGCATGTACGACGCGACGTCGGCGGCGTCCGCGAGGCCGGGGACGTCGAGGTTGGTCATCGGCGGATTCTAGCGCGAAGCCCGCCGGCCGTTGATCCCTGTCAAGCCGGGGCGGCCGGATCTGGGTCAGGCTAGTCGGGCAGGGTTCCCGAACGAAGGGGGCGGACGATGGGCCAACAACTGTGGATCGGCAACCTCCCGCCGGAAGCAACCGACGACGAGGTGGTGGAATTGGTGAAGAAGTACTCCGGCTGCCAGAGCCGGATCGCCCAGCACGTGCCGGGCACCGGTACGCGACCGGCGGTCGTCGTCGAGTTCGCCGCCGACGCGATGAGCGACAAGGTGGAAATGCTCGCACTTCGCCTCGCCGGCATGCACTGGAGGGGGCACACGCTGACCGCGGCGCGGGTGCCGGGGGTGGTCTGAACGGACGCGCCCGGCGGGGCGCTTTCTTGCCCGGCGTCAACCCGCCGCGGACGCGGCAGGCCCAGAATTTTCATCGACGGCGCTCGCCGCCGGCAGCGCGTGCCCGGGAACAGCCCGGGGCAGGCGCCACCACGATTCCCGACGAGGATCCCCGACATGCTAGTCCGCGACCGCATGAGCGCCCATCCTGTCACGATCCGCAACGACGCCGACTACAAGGCGGCGCTGAAGCTGATGCAGGAGCACGACCTCCACCACCTGCCGGTGCTCGACGAGAGCCGGCAGCTCGTGGGCATCGTCGCCGAGCGCGACCTGCTGCTCGCCGCCACGCAGCACTTGGCGTCGGTCGTCGAAGTCGGCGAGGTCATGCACCGCGACGTCGCGACCGTCACGCGCGACATGCCGATCGCGGAGGCGGCGGCACTGATGGTCGACCGCCGCATCGGCGGCCTGCCCGTCGTCGACGCGAAGCAGCAGGTGGTCGGCGTGATCACCGAGACCGACATCTTCCGCGCGTTCGTCGAGATGCAGCGCCGGCTCGACGCCGCCGAGAGGCGCAGGTCCGCGGGCTGAACCGGGCGGGTCCGGTGCTTGCGGCCGCTCCCACCGGGGCGCGGTCGCGCCGGCTCGCCGACACCGGAGAACGACGATGAGTTACGAACGCCTCGACGCGCGCCTCGACGGCGCGGTGGCCACGATCGCGCTCGACCGGCCGGACAAGGGCAACGCGCTCGACCTGCCGATGTGGCACGAGTTGGGCGCCGCGATGCGCTGGCTCGACGAGACGCCGGAGGCGCGCGTGGGCGTGCTGACCGGCAACGGCAACCACTTCACGACCGGCATCGACCTCGGGCTGCTGGCTGCCGTGCGCGACCGGATCGCCGATCCGTGCGAAGGCCGCGCGCGCGAGAACCTGCGGCGGCTGATCCTCGAGCTGCAGGACGTGTTCACGGCGATCGAGCGCTGCCGCAAGCCGGTGATCGCGGCGATCCACGGCGCGTGCATCGGCGGCGGCGTCGACCTCGTCACCGCCTGCGACCTGCGCTACTGCTCGGAGGACGCCGTCTTCTCCGTGCGCGAGATCGACGTCGGCATGACCGCCGACGTCGGCACGCTGCAGCGGCTGCCGAGGCTCGTGGGCGAAGGCATGGCGCGCGAGCTCGCCTACACGGGCCGCAACGTCAGCGGTGCCGAAGCGCAGGCGCTGCGCCTCGTCAACCGCTGCTTCGCGACGAAGTCCGAGATGCTGGCCGGCGTGCGCGAGATCGCGGCGGCCGTCGCCGCGAAGTCGCCGCTCGCCATGCGGGGCACCAAGGAGATGATCACGTACGCGCGCGACCACCCGGGCGCCGACGCGCTCAACTACGTCGCGACGTGGAACGCCGCGATGCTGCTGTCGGCCGACCTGCCCGAGGCGCTCACCGCGGCGCGCGAGAAGCGGCCGCCGCAGTTCCGCGACTGAACTCGAGGGTCAGAGCCTTAAGCAAGGGTCAGAGCCGTAAGCAAGGGTCAGAGCCGTAAGCAAGGGTCAGAGTTGCAAGTGCCGCTCCGACCCTTGGTTATGGCTCTGACCCTTACGTTCGTTATGGCTCTGACCCTTACGTTCCGGGTGTGAGCGTCCGCACGCCCTGCTCGGTCCCGAGCAGGATCACGTCGGCGCCGCGCCGCGCGAAGAGGCCGACGGTCACGACGCCGGGAATCTGGTTGATCGTCGTCTCCAGCGCGACGGGATCGGTGATCGCCAGCCCGGACACGTCGAGGATCACGTTGCCGTTGTCGGTCGTGAAGCCCATCCGCCACGCCGGCTGGCCGCCCAGGTGCACGAGCTCGCGCGCGACGTAGCTCCTCGCCATCGGAATCACTTCCACCGGCAGCGGGAACTTCCCCAGCACCGGCACCAGCTTCGACTGGTCGACGATGCAGACGAACCTGCGGCCCACGGCGGCGACGATCTTCTCGCGCGTCAGCGCGCCGCCGCCGCCCTTGATCATCGCGCCGTGCTCGGTGACCTCGTCCGCGCCGTCGACGTAGACGGGGACGTCGGCGACGTTGTTGAGCTCTTCGACCTCGATCCCGTGCGACCGCAGGCGCTCGGTCGACTTGACCGAGCTCGACACCGCGCCCTCGATCCGGCCCTTGATCTTCGCGAGCTCGTCGATGAAGAAGTTGGCAGTCGATCCCGAGCCCACGCCCACCCACGCCCCCGGCACGACGTACCTGATCGCCTCCCGCGCCACCGCCTGCTTGAGCTCGTCCTGCGTCATGTCGCCCGGCCCCGGTTGCGTATCGGCCGATCAGCCGCGGCGGCCGGAATTCACGGGCGCCGGCGGCACGAACCCCGGCTTGTCCCAGTCGACCCAGCGGTCCGCGGTCGCGTGCCACGCGCGCCGCGCGTAGTGCGCGTCCCAATACTCGCGCACCGAGAAGGTGACGACGGGCGCCTGCCGGGCGGTGAACGGCTGCGACAGGTAGCCGGCGGCGATCCAGCCGCGCGTACGGCCGGCGACGACGTCGCACCAGCGGCCGTCCACCGTGCAGCCGGCGACGTGCAGCGGGTTGCGCGCCGGCAGCCACGTGACCATCGGGAACATGCGGTCCGGCCCGGCGCGCACGTTGACCGCTTCGCGGGTGTGCGCGAGCTGCGCCGCGGCGGGCAGCGCGACTGCGAGCAGCAGCGCGGCGAGCCACGGCGAAAGCTTCATCGGGAGTGCGCGAACGTTCGTCATCGATGCCGACTCTACCACGCGGTGCCCATGTCAGTTCCGATGGGCCGCCCCGAGGAACTGACCTGCCCCCGCGGGGGGCAGCGAGCGCAGCGAGCGTGGGGGTCGTTTCATCCGAGTTCCGATGGCCGCCTCGGGGAACCGACCTGCCCCCGCGGGGGGGGGCAGCGAGCGTGGGGATCGTTTCGTCCTAGTCGCTCGACAGCCGGCCGTTGCGCGACAGCAGCACCGCGATCGGCCGCGTCGCGGCGAACTCCGAGAACGCGATCGCGAACACGGCGGTGACCGGCACGGCGAGGAACGCGCCGGCGATGCCCCACAGCCCCGACCACACGGTCAGGCTGACGAGGATCACGAACGGCGAGAGGTTGAGCGAGTTGCCGAGCAGGTACGGGTCGAGGAAGTTGCCGATGACGAACTGGATCACCAGCAGCGCGGCGAGCAGCGTCGCCACGGTCCCGAAGTCGCCGAACTGCACGACCGCCATGGCCACCGGCAGGAACACGGCGAGGAAGGAGCCGATGTACGGCACGTAGTTGAACAGCACGATCAGCATCGCCCAGAACGCCGCGAACTCGAGGCCGTAGAGCCACATGACCGCGAAGCTCGGCACGCCCTGCAGGAAGCCCAGGAACGTCTTGAGCGCGAGGTACGACCCCACGCGTGCGTTGACGCTCTGGACGATCTGCCGGACCCGCGCGACGCTCTCCGGATCCGGGAACACCCGGTCGACCTTGGCGGCGAACGCGCGCTGCTCGATCAGGATGAACGTGACGTAGAGCAGGACGACGATCACGCCGCCGACGATCGACGCGGCCACCGCCACCGACGAGCCGACCAGCGCCTGCAGGCTCACCTGCTCGAGGAAGATCTGCCGCAGCGTGCCCCACGTCGGCTCGTCCTCCATGCCGAAGCGGGCGGCGAGCTTCTGGATCGACGCCAGCAGCGTGGCCTGGTACTGCGGCGCGCGCGCCACCACGGCGTCGAGGTTGGCGAGCGCGACGAGCACGACCAGCGCCCCCGCGCCGGCGGTCAGCAGCGCGGCCAGCGCGTAGCGCAGCTTCAGCGGCAGCAGCGGGCCCGCCACCGGAATGCGCGCGAGCTGCCGCGTGACGCCGACGATCACGAACACGACGAGCGTGGCGAGCACCACCGGGACGATGACGCCCTTGCCGACGTAGAGCACCCAGCCTACGACGAGCGCGAGCAGGCTGCCGTGGAAGAACGCCTGCAGCCGGACATGCGGCGGCGTCGCGGCCTCCCGATCCGGCGTCACAGCAGCACGCGGCGCAGGTCGGCGAGCAGGGCGCCGAGGAACGCGGTGAAGCGCGCGGCCGCGGCGCCGTCGATCACGCGGTGGTCGTACGACAGCGACAGCGGCAGCAGGAGCCGCGGCGCGAACTCGCGCCCGTTCCAGACCGGCTTGACCGCGCTCTTCGAGACGCCGAGGATCGCGACCTCCGGCGCGTTGATGATCGGCGTGAACGCCGTGCCGCCGATGCCGCCCAGCGAGCTGATCGAAAAGCAGCCGCCCTGCATCTGCGCGGGCGCGAGCTTGCCCTCGCGCGCGAGCGCCGACAGCGCGCCCATCTCCTGCGCGATCGCGAGCACGCCCTTGCGGTCGGCGTCGCGCACGACCGGCACGACGAGGCCGTTGGGCGTGTCGGCCGCGAAGCCGACGTGGAAGTACTTCTTGCGCACGAGGCTGTCCCCGGACAGCGACGCGTTGAAGTCGGGGAACTTCGCGAGCGCGGCGACGGACGCCTTGATCAGGAACGCGAGCATCGTCACCTTGACGCCCGCCTTCGCGTGCTCCTCGTTGAGCGCGACGCGGAACGCCTCGAGGTCGGTGACGTCCGCCTCGTCGAACTGCGTGACGTGCGGGATCATCACCCAGTTGCGCGCGAGGTTCGCGCCCGAGATCCGCTTGATCCGCGACAGCGGCACCGCCTCGACCGGCCCGAACTTCGCGAAGTCGACCGTCGGCCACGGCAGGAGGTCGAGCGTGCCGCCGCCGGTGACGCCGCCCGCCACCGCGCCGGCGGGCGCGCCGCCGTGCAGCGCGTCCTTCACGAAGCGCTGCACGTCGTCCTGCAGGATCCGCCCGCTCGGACCGGATCCCTTCACCTTCGCCAGGTCGACACCCAGCTCGCGCGCGAACCGCCGCACCGACGGCGACGCGTGCGCCGCCTTGAAGCCCGACTCGTCGATCGCGGTCCTCGCCTCCGGCCCCTCTGCTGCAAGCGGGCGAGGGGAGGAAGGCGATGTCGCGGCATCCGCGGTCGGTGATGCGGGCGACAGCGGCGGTGCGGGCGAGGACGCCGATGCGGGCGGCGCCGCCGACTCGCTCCCTCTCCCGCCTGCGGGCGAGGGTTGGGGCGAGGGTGCCGCAACGGGCGCCGCCGCCGCATCAAGCACCAGCACCACCGCCCCTTCGCCCACCTTGTCGCCGACCTTCAGCTTCACGTCGCGCACGACGCCCGCCGCCGGCGACGGCACGTCCATCGTCGCCTTGTCGGACTCGAGCGTGACGAGCGAGTCGTCGACGGCCACCGTGTCGCCCGCCTTCACGAGGACCTCGATGACCGGGACGTCGTGGAAGTCGCCGATGTCCGGCACCTTCACTTCGATCGTGCTCATCGCTCTACCCTGCTCCGTTCACACCGTCCACGGCGCCGGCTTGTCCGCGTCGAGGTCGTAGCGGACGATCGCCTCGCTCACCCGCGACGCCGGGATCGCGCCGTCGTCGGCGAGCGCCTTCAGCGCCGCGACCGCGACGTAGTGCGCGTTGACCTCGAAGAAGTAGCGCAGCTTCGCGCGCGTGTCCGAGCGGCCGAAGCCGTCGGTGCCCAGCACCACGTAGCGGCGGCTCACCAGCCCGCGGATCTGCTCGGCGTAGAGGCGCATGTAGTCGGTGGCCGCGATCACCGGCCCGCGCGTGCCCTCGAGGCAGGTCTCGACGTGCGAGCGGCGCGGCCGCTCCTCCGGATGCAGCATGTTCCAGCGCGTCACGGCGTTGCCGTCGCGTGCGAGCTCGGTGAACGACGGGCAGCTCCAGACGTCGGCGTCCACGCCCCAGTCGCTCTTCAGCAGGTCGGCCGCCGCGATCACCTGGCGCAGGATCGTGCCCGACCCCAGCAGCTGGACGCGCGGCGACGCCGCGGCGCCCGGCGCGCCGTCGCGCAGCTTGTACATGCCCCTGAGGATGCCCGGCGCCGCGCCCTCGGGCATCGCCGGGTGCGCGTAGTTCTCGTTCATCAGCGTGATGTAGAAGTAGACGTCCTCCTGCTCGAGGTACATGCGGCGCAGGCCGTCCTGCACGATCACCGCGACCTCGTAGCCGAACGCCGGGTCGTACGAGACGCAGTTGGGCACGACGGCGGACAGGACCTGCGAGTGGCCGTCCTCGTGCTGCAGCCCTTCGCCGTTCAGCGTCGTGCGGCCGGCCGTGCCGCCGAGCAGGAAGCCGCGGGCGCGCATGTCGCCGGCGGCCCAGCAGAGGTCGCCGACGCGCTGGAAGCCGAACATCGAGTAGAAGATGTAGAACGGGATCATCGGCACGCCGTGCGTCGAGTACGACGTCGCCGCGGCCATCCAGTCGCACATGCCGCCGGCCTCGTTGATCCCCTCCTGCAGGATCTGCCCGTGCTTGTCCTCCTTGTAGAA
>JAYRNW010000312.1:0-7306 GCA_041911995.1 Casimicrobiaceae bacterium
GGGGGGCGGGGGGCGGGGGGCGGCGCCCATCAGGGGGCCTTCTTGGGGGGGGGGGGGGGGGGGGGGCGGGCCCCGGCGGGCGCGGGGGCCGGCCGCCCCCCCCCGCCGGGCGCAGTCAGCGCGGAACTTCGGGCAGCCGGGTGGCTTCCGCGCGGCAAGGGCGTCGAAGCGCGTCGGCAACGACGACCTTCGCGGACGCGTTGCCGCTAGCGGGTGCCGGCCGTGGCCGGCGCGCGGGCGAGGCGGCCGGCGAAGTCCACGACGCGTCCGATCGCCTCGGCGCACTCGTCCTGCGTGGCGACCAGCGCGATCCGGATCCGCCGCCGCCCCGGGTTCCCGCCGTGCGCGTCGCGCGCGACGAAGCTGCCCGGCAGCACCGTGACGTTCTCCTCCGCGTACAGCCGGCGCGCGAACTCGGCGTCGTCGATCGGCGTCTGCGCCCACAGGTAGAACGCCGCCTCCGGCATCGTGCATGGCAGCGCCGGTGCGAGCTGCGGCTGCAGCCGCGCGAACTTGGCCGCATATTCGGCGCGGTTGGCGCGGACGTGCGCCTCGTCGTTCCATGCGGCGATGCTCGCGGCGGCGACGGCGCCGGACATCGCGCTGCCGTGGTAGGTCCGGTACAGGAGGAACGCCTTGACCAGCGCCGCGTCGCCGGCGACGTAGCCCGAGCGCAGGCCCGGCGCGTTCGACCGCTTCGACAGGCTGCCGAACACGACGAGGCGCGGGTCGCCGTCGCGGCCGAGCGCCTGCGCGGCGGCGAGTCCGCCCAGCGGCGGGCGCGTCTCGTCGAAGTAGATCTCCGAATAGCACTCGTCGGACGCGATCGCGAAGCCGTAGCGGTCCGCCAGCGCGAACAGCGTGCGCCAGCCGGCGAGGTCGAGCACGCGGCCGGTCGGGTTGTCGGGCGAGCACACGTAGAGCAATTGCGTGCGCGCCCAGACGTCGGCCGGCACCGCCGACCAGTCGTGCGCGAAGCCCGCGGCCGGGTCGGCGTTGACGCAATACGTCTGCGCGCCCGCGAGCAGCGCCGCGCCTTCGTAGATCTGGTAGAACGGGTTCGGCACGACGACCGTCGCGCCGGGCCGCGTGCCGTCGACGACCGTCTGCCCGAACGCGAACAGCGCCTCGCGGCTGCCCAGCACCGGCAGCACCTGTGTGGCGGGATCGAGCGCCGCGAGCGCGTGGCGGCGCGTCAGCCAGCCGGCGATCGCCTCGCGCAGCGCGGGCGCGCCGACCGTCGTGGGATAATTCGCGAGCGCGCCCGCGCCGGCGAGCAGCGCGTCGACGACGAGGCGCGGCGTCGGATGGCGCGGCTCGCCGATCGACAGGCTGATCGGCCGCTTCGCGGGATCCGGCGTCACGCCCGCGAACAGCGCGCGCAGCTTCTCGAACGGGTAGGGTTGCAGCAGTGCGAGCCGGGGATTCACGCGAAGGTCCATGCTGACGACGATCGATTATAGCGGCGCACGGTCCGCGCCTCGCGCGCGGCCGCCGACGCACGTGGCGCCGCGATGAGCCGCTGGCCGCTGCGCGTGGCCGCGGCGCTTGCCACGCTGGCGGGGATGGCGCTCGTCGCCGTCGTCGTCGCGTGGTGGGGCTGGCGCGCGTTCGGTCCGGCGCCCGTGCACATCCCGCCCGCGGGGCCCGCGGATCCCGCGGCGGCGATCCTCGCGTCGGGGCTCTGGTCCGGCGGCGGTACGCCGCCGCCCGCGGCCGCGCCGCCGAAGGGCGAGGCCGCGCTCGCGGCCGGCGACACGCGGCTCCTCGGCGTGTTCGCCGAGCGCGACGGCCGCGGCTACGCGCTGTTCCGGCTGCCGTCGGGGCCGCGCCTCGTCGCGGTGGGGCAGGAGATCGCGCAGGGTGCGCAACTCGCCGCCGTGCGGCCCGACGGGATCACGATCCGCGACGCGGGAGGCGAACGCCGCGTCGCGCTGCGCGCCGAGCCGCAACCGAAGGCGGCGGCCGCACCTCCGGGGCCGCGCGCCGCCACCAGCGCGGCGTGCGCGGTGCCGGCGGGATTCAAGGGCACCGTGCTGCGTCTCAACGCCGAGCTGTTCCAGGGCATCATCGCGAAGCCCGAGAGCTGGACGGCGCTCGTCGCGCCCGACCGCGGCGCGCTCGCGGTGCGCGACGAGAGCGGCTTCGTCGCGATGCTCGCGATGAAGGTCGGCGACCGCCTCGAGCAGGCCAATGGCATCGCGCTCGCCGCGCCCGAGGACGTCGTCGGCGCGGTGCTGAAGCCGCTCGCCGCCGCGCAGCCGGTGCGCATCAGCGGCCGCCGCGACGGCACGCCGCGCGAGTGGCTGCTGCTCAACGCCGGGTCGTGCCCGGGGTAGCAGGCGGTTGAAAATCTCCCCATGTCATCCCGAGGAGCGCAGCGACGAGGGATCTGCATCGGCGCATGGTGCTGATTTGCCGCACAAGCGGATCCCCCGCTGCGCTCGGGATGACACTGGTTGATGGGGCGCGCCGCCCATTTCGACAGCCTGACAGTGCGCTACCGGGACTCCGGCAGCCAGTCGAGCAGCTCGAGCGGTGTGGCGATCCAGCCGGTGGCCGGCCACTGCGCGGGGTCGCCGCCGGTGCCCATGTAGCCGTAGCCGGCGACGATCGTCGCCATGCCGGCCGCGCGGCCCGCCTCGACGTCGCGCAGGTCGTCGCCGACGTACACGCAGGCTTCCGGCGCGACGCCGAGCGCCTGCGCAGCGTGCAGCAGCGGCGCCGGATGCGGCTTCGCGTGCGGCGTCGTGTCGCCCGAGACGACGACGCCGGCGCGCGGCGCGAGGCCCAGCGCGGCGACCACCGGCCGCGTGAAGCGCGTGTGCTTGTTGGTGACCACGCCCCAGCGCAGCGCGCGCGTCTCGATCGCGTCGAGCAGGTCGGCGATGCCGGCGAACAGGTGCGTGGTCTGCGCGAGGCAGGCCGCGTAGTGCGCGAGGAACGCCTCGCGCAGCGCGTCGTAGTCCGGATGCTCCGGCGTGACGCCCATGCCGGCCGCCAGCAGCCCGCGCGCGCCCGACGACGCATGCGCGCGCAGTCCGGCGACCGGAACCGGGGGCAGGCCCGCCCCGGCGCGGACGCGATTCAACGCGAGCGCGAGGTCGCCCGCGGAGTCGGCGAGCGTGCCGTCGAGGTCGAACAGCACCGCCGAGACCGGCAGCCGCCGGCGCGCGGCGTCAGCGCGCATCGGCCGGCTTGCGGAACGCCGCGATGTAGTTCACCGAAGTGCGCTCGGCAAGCCCGAACGCACGGGTCAGCGGGTTGTACGTGACGCCGGTCAGCGCCGCGAGCTCCAGGCCGGCGCGCCGCGCGAATGCGGCGAGCTCGGCCGGGCGGACGAACCGCGCCCAGTCGTGCGTGCCGCGCGGCAGCATCTGCAGCACGTACTCGGCGCCGAGGACCGCGTGCAGATACGCGTTCGGTGTCCGGTTGATCGTCGCGAACAACACGCAACCGGCGGGCTTCGCGAGCGCCGCGCACGCCGCCACGAGCGATGCCGGGTCCGGCACGTGCTCGAGCAGCTCCATGCAGGTGACGACGTCGAACGCCGCAGGAGCCTCGGCGGCGTAGTCCTCGGCCGAGACCTGCCGGTACTCGACGGCGATGCCGGATTCGAGCCCGTGCAGCCGCGCGACGGACAACGCCTTCGTCGAGAGGTCGATGCCGGTCACCTGCGCGCCGCCGGTCGCCATCGATTCGGCGAGGATGCCGCCGCCGCAGCCGACGTCGACGGCGCGCTTGCCGGCGAGACCGCCGACCGCGGCGTCGATCCACGCGAGGCGCACCGGATTCATCTCGTGCAGCGGCCGGAACTCGCTCGTCGGGTCCCACCAGCGATGCGCGACGTCCGAGAACTTCGCGAGCTCGGCGGGATCGACGTTGGGCGCGGCGGACGGGGCGGCGGGCATCGGATCGGGCGGCGGGATCAGGCGAGCTTCTGCTGCCACGCGCGCGTGCGCGCGAGGAGCGCCGGCTCGTCGACCGACAGGAGCCGGCGCGCGGCGACCATTCTAACGCCGCCGACCCAGACGTCGGTCACGCACTCGCGGCCCGCGGCGTAGACCAGGTGCGACACCGGATCGAAGACCGGCTGCGTGGCCACGCCGGCGAGGTCGACCGCCGCCATGTCCGCGAGCTTGCCGGGCGCGAGCGAGCCGATCGCCGCGTCCATCCCGAGCGCGCGGGCGCCGTTCAGCGTGGCCATCCGCAGCGCGGTCGCGGCAGGGACTGCGGCGGCGTCGCCGGACGCGGCCTTGGCGACGAGGCTCGCGAGCCGCATCTCCGCGAACACGTCGAGGCGGTTGTTGGACGCGGCGCCGTCGGTGCCGAGCGCGACGTTCACGCCGGCGGCGAGCAGCGCGGGCAGCGGCGCGATGCCGCTCGCGAGCTTCAGGTTCGACGTCGGGCAGTGCACGACGTGGCATCCCTGCGCAGCCAGCAGCGCGACGTCGGCCGCGTCGACGTGCACGGCGTGGATCGCGATGAACGAGGGGCCGGTCGCGCCCAGGCGGTCGAGCCGCGCGAGCGGCGACGCGCCCGAGGCCGCGCGCTCGGCGTCGACTTCGGACCGTGTTTCCGCGACGTGCGTCTGGATCGGCAGGTCGAGCTGCCGCGCGTACATGACGATCTTCGCCCACGTCGCGTCGCCGACCGTGTACGGAGCGTGCGGCGCGAGCGCGAACGCGAGGCGCTCCGAGTGCAGGTGGAGGTCGCGCGCGGCGAGCCCGTGCGCGAGGTAGCCGTCGGCGTCGGCGGCGTACGGCGTCGGGAAGTCGAGCACCGGCATGCCGACCAGCGCGCGGATTCCGGCGTCCTCGTACGCGCGCGCCGTCGCGTCCGGATAGAAGTACATGTCGTTGCAGCACGTGACGCCGCCGCGCAGCATCTCCGCGCTGCCGAGGAGCGTCCCGTCGTAGACGAACTCCGGCGAGACGAAGCGGCCTTCGCGCGGCCAGATGTGGTTCTCGAGCCACGGCTTCAGCGGCACGTCGTCGGCGATGCCGCGCAACAGCGACATCGCCGTGTGCGTGTGCGCGTTGACGAGCCCCGGCAGCAGCACGTGCGTCGGCAGCGAGGCGGTCTCGCGCGGCGCGTAGCGCGCGTCGGCCTCGGCCGCGGGAGCGATCGCGACGATGCGCCCGCCGTCGGCGACGAGCGCGTGCCCGGCGAGGACGCCGGCGGGCTCCACCGGCACGATCCACGCGGCGTCGACGCGCAGGTCGACGGGCTGCCGGTCGCTCATCGCGAGCGGCGAACGGTCGGACGCGTGTGCGGGCGGCGGGCCGCCGGCGCGCGCGAAGGCGCAGGCATCCGGCGGGGTGATCGCGTGGGCGTCATCGCAAAAAAGAAGCCCCGCGCGAGGCGGGGCTTCGATCGTGCGTCGGATCCGATCAGCGACGGACCGCTTCGCCCTTGACTTCGACTTCCACGCGGCGCAGCGGCTGCAGGCAGGCGATCAGTTCCTTCGTGTTCTTCTGCTTGCAGACCACGCCCGGCAGCGGCTGGGTCTTGCCCATGCCGAGGGTCTCGATCTTGTCCTTCGGCACGCCCTTGCTGACGAGGTAGTCGCGCACGGCGTCGGCACGGCGCTCCGACAGCTTCTGGTTGTACTGCTGCGTGCCGATGGTGTCGGTGTGACCGGTCACGAGCACCAGCTCGAGCTTCTGCACCTGGTTCAGCTTCGAGATGATCTCGGTGTCGATCGCCGTCTTGCCTTCCGGCCGCAGCGCGTACTTGTCGAAGTCGAACAGCGCCTTCGACGCCAGCGTGATCTTCTGCACCTGCGGCGCCGGGGCGGGCGCCGGAGCCGGCTTCGGAGCCGGCGGCGCGGGCGGCGGCGGCGCGGCGGCCGGCGCGGGCGCGGGCGGCTTCGGCACGAGGTCCGGATCGCATTCGATGGTCGCCATCGCCGGCGTCCAGTAACCGGTGCGGTAACAGAGGTTGCCCGACAGGCCCGCGGTGCTGTTGTAGACGCCGCTCTTCACGACACCGTCGGTCGGCGTCGGGTACGCATTCAGCACATAGCCGCTGTTGGCGCCCGGCGAGGGCGCGGTACCGGGAACGTAGCCTTTTGTCTGCGCGACCGCACCGCCGGCGACGGCCGCGGCGAACAAGCCGGCAACTGCACCGGAGACGAGACGTCGAGTCATTGTTTCACCCCTTTGGCTTTGGTTTTGAACAAATTCTTAAGAACGAGCGGTTTTAGGCGCCAAGGTTACAGCGTCTGGCGTCAAATGCGATATCTCCCCGACGAATATAGCACACGGCTTGGGGCGCCGCAAAAAAAAGTCCGGCCGCCCGCCGGCCCGCCGGGCGAGTGTCGCGGCGTTACAACGCCGTGATAAAATTACGTGATTTCAAAGGCCTCCGGGCGCTTTCCCGGCGCCGGCCGCGCGCCCGTTCCGCCCCGGGAACGGCCCCGCGGACCGGAAAGCCGGGCCCGCGTGCGCTTTTCCCGGCCAACGGCGCGCGGACGCCCCTTTCGCCCAACACTTCCGGACAAAAAGCCCTCCCATGCAGCAGTTCGCCAAGGAAACACTCCCCGTCAGCCTCGAAGCCGAGATGCGGCACTCGTACCTCGACTACGCGATGAGCGTCATCGTCGGTCGTGCGCTGCCCGACGTCCGGGACGGCCTGAAGCCCGTGCATCGCCGCGTGCTCTACGCGATGCACGAGGCCAACATCGTCTGGAACCGGCCGTACGTCAAGTGCGCGCGGGTGGTCGGCGACGTCATGGGCAAGTACCACCCCCACGGCGACCTCGCGATCTACGACACGCTGGTCCGGATGGCGCAGGAATTCTCGCTGCGCTACCCGCTGGTCGACGGGCAGGGCAACTTCGGGTCGGTCGACGGCGACAACCCGGCGGCGATGCGCTACACCGAGTGCCGGCTGCAGAAGATCACGGCCGAGATGCTGGCCGACATCGACCGCGAGACCGTCGACTTCGCGCCGAATTACGACGGCAAGGAGCAGGAGCCGACGGTGCTGCCGTCGCGGCTGCCCAACCTGCTGGTCAACGGGTCGTCCGGGATCGCGGTCGGCATGGCGACCAACATCCCGCCGCACAACCTGACCGAGACCATCGGCGGCTGCCTCGCCGTCCTCGCCAACCCGGAAATCACCGTCGACGAGCTGATGGAGATCATCCCGGCGCCCGATTTCCCGACCGCCGGCATCATCTACGGCCTCGAAGGCGTGCGCGAAGGGTACCGGACCGGGCGCGGCCGCGTCGTGATGCGCGCGCGCACGCACGTCGAGGACCTGGAGCACGGCGGCCGGCAGGCGATCGTCGTCGACGAGA
>JAYRNW010000313.1:0-1813 GCA_041911995.1 Casimicrobiaceae bacterium
GCCTCGGCTACGAGGCGCTCGCCGCGACGAACCCGGGCCTCGTGATGCTGCGCATCAGCGGCTACGGCCAGACCGGACCGTACCGCGACCGGCCCGGCTTCGGCGTCGTCGCCGAGGCGATGGGCGGGCTGCGCCACCTGACGGCCGAGCCGGGCCGGGTGCCGGTGCGCGTCGGCGTCAGCATCGGCGACACGCTCGCCGCGCTGCACGGCGTGATCGGC
The DNA here is from genome assembly GCA_041911995.1 of Casimicrobiaceae bacterium. GTDB lineage: Bacteria > Pseudomonadota > Gammaproteobacteria > Burkholderiales > Casimicrobiaceae > VBCG01. Next base: position 222 of record JAYRNW010000313.1, read on the forward strand.
ATCCTGATCGCGCTGCACCACCGCAGCCGCAGCGTGAACGCCGACGCGCCCAAGGGCCGCGGCCAGGTGATCGACGTCGCGCTCTACGAGGCGGTGTTCAACTGCATGGAAAGCCTGCTGCCCGAGTACAGCGCGTTCGGCGTCGTGCGCGAGCCGGCGGGCTCGGCGCTGCCCGGCATCGCACCGAGCAATGCCTACGCGTGCCGCGACGGCCATGTGCTCGTCGCCGGCAACGGCGACTCGATCTTCCGCCGCCTGATGACGGCGATCGGGCGCGACGACCTCGGCGCCGACCCGCAGCTCGCCGGCAACGCCGGGCGCGTCGCGCGCGTCGCCGAGATCGACGCCGCGATCGGCGCCTGGACCGCAGCGCGCACGGTGGCCGAGGTGCTGGACGCGCTGAACGCGGCGCAGGTGCCGGCCGGGCGCATCTACACCGCGCAGGACATCGCCGAGGACCCGCACTACCGCGCGCGCGGCATGATCGAGCGCATCACGACGCAGGGCGGCCTCGCGCTCGACGTGCCGGGCATCGTGCCCAAGCTCGGCCTCACGCCGGGGCGCGTCGGCGCGCCGGCACCGGCGCTCGGCGAACACACCGAAAGCGTGACGAAAGCCCACCGCAAGTAGCGCCGCGCCCGCGCTGCGCGCCGGCCGCGGCCGGCGGCGCGGCGATACTGCGCGCCGAAAACCGCTTTCGGTACCCCCTCGCACGACGCACGCCATGTTCGCTTCGCTCACCCGCTCGGCCACCTTGCGCATCGTGCCGTTCATGCTCTTCATGGCGCTGCTCGCGCTGCGCGGCACCCTGCCGGCCGACATCGGCTTCGATCTGCGCCTGATCTACGGCGTGTCGACGCTGCTCGTCGGCGGCCTGCTGTTGTGGTGGTGGCGCGAATACGGCGAGCTTGCGCGCCAGAACTGGCCCACCGCGGGCGAGATCGGCCTCGCGATCGTCGTCGGCCTCGCGGTGTTCGGCCTGTGGATCGTGCTCGACGCGCCGTGGATGGTGATCGGCGCGCCGACGAACTTCCTTCCGCTGGACGCGAACGGCGCGCTGCTGTGGCCGCTCGTCGCGGTGCGCTGGATCGGCGCGACGCTCGTCGTTCCGGTGATGGAGGAGTTGTTCTGGCGCTCGTTCCTGATGCGCTGGGTGCAAAGCCCGGTCTTCGAAACGGTCGACCCGCGCCGCGTCGGCGTCAAGGCGATCGTGCTGTCGACCTTCGTCTTCGTCCTCGCGCACACGCTGTGGCTCGCCGCCGCCGTCGCCGGCCTGGCCTACGCGCTGCTCTACCGCCAGACGGGCAAACTGTGGGTCGCCGTGATCGCGCACGCGGTGACGAACGGCGTGCTCGGCATCTGGGTCGTCGGCACCGGGAACTGGTCGTTCTGGTGAGCGCGCCTCGCGCGCGGGTCGCGCGTCAGCCACGCGAGGTTCGCCCCGCGCTCGTGCCGGGCCGACCCGAGACGCCGCGCGGGCGGTCCGGTGCGAAGCGCTGGACGCGGGCACCTTCAGCGCCTTCCGGGCCCGATTCCGCACCGACCGGGCGCGCGGGGTGTGACGACCGTCGCCATCGTTTGCTCCCGAATCA
>JAYRNW010000314.1:0-8616 GCA_041911995.1 Casimicrobiaceae bacterium
GGTCTCCAGCGCGCGCACGTGCGCGGCCCACGCCGCGTCGTCGTCGCCGGCGGGCGGCGGCGGCGCCGGCGGGGCGCGCGCGGCGAGATCGGGCGCGTGCGCTTCGAGCGCCTGCGCGAGCGAGCGCAACCGCACGAAGCGCGCGGCGGCCTTCTGCGCCTCGCCGCGGATCGCGGCGGTGCGCTCGAGCCGCGCGCTGCGCTGGCCGGCGCGCGCCTGCGCGAGCTGCGACTCGCGGTCGCGCAGCTGCGCCAGCACGTCGCCGTACTCGCGTCGCATCGCGCGCGCCTCCCTCAGCGCCTCCGCCGAGAGCAGCAGCAGGCCGTGCACGAGGAAGTAGCCGGCGGTGATGGGTCCGCTCATGGTCGTCGCATTATTACACCGGGGGCGGCGGCGCAGCCCACTGCAAGCAAGAGTCGCGCCGCGCCGCGGGCTCCGGCGCGGACCGGCCCGCGGAACGCCGCTGCCGGAAGTCCGGCGAGCCGGCGTCGCGGCGGCCGGTTCTTGTGACGCCCGCGACCCGCGTGCTACCGTTGGCCGCCCGCGGGCGTCGCGCCTGCACCGTGGCGAGCGCATCCCGCCGCACCCCCACATGCCGAGCCCCGACGATCCCACCGCCCCGGTCGAGCGCCGCCTGGCGACGATCCTCGTCGCCGACGTGTTCGGCTACAGCCGGATGATGGGCGAGAACGAGGAGCGCACCGTGCGCATCCTGCGCGGGCACCGGGCCGTGTTCGACGAGATGCTCGCCGCCCACCGCGGGCGCGTGTTCAACACGGCGGGCGACGCCATCCTCGCCGAGTTCCCGAGCGCGGTCGAGGCCGTGCGCTGCGCGACCGAGATCCAGTCGGCGCTGCGCACGCGCAACGAGCAGCTGCCCGACGACCAGCGCATGTGGTTCCGCATCGGGATCAACCTGGGCGACGTCGTCGTGCAGGACACCGACCTGCTGGGCGACGGCGTCAACATCGCCGCGCGCATCGAGGGCGTCGCCGAGCCGGGCGGCGTGTGCATCTCCGGCAGCGTGTACGACCAGATCCAGAACAAGCTGTCGCTGCAGTTCCGGCAGCTGGGCGAGAAGAGCTTCAAGAACATCGCGCAGCCCGTGCGCACGTTCGCGATCACCGACGACACCGGCGGCGCGCGGCCTGCGATCCGCGGCGCAGCCGCGCCCGGCACGGCGCCCGCCGCACTCGTCGCCGGCATCGTCGCCGCCGTCGTCGTGCTCGCCGCCGCCGGCTGGTGGCTCTGGCGCGACGACGCGCAGCAGGCGGAGGCCGCGCGCGCTGCGGCCGCGGCGAAGCAGCAGGCCGCCCAGGCGCAGGCCACCGCGACCGCGCAGAAGGAGGCGAACCTCGCCGCGGAGCTGGCGGCGGCGAAGGAGGCGCTCGCGCAGAGCGAGGCGGACAAGCAGAAGGCCGAGGCCGCGAAGGCCGCCGCCGAAGGCGCGCAGCGCGAAGCGAAACTCGCCGCCGAATTGCGCGCGGCGAAGGACGCGTTGCAGAAGGCCGCGCCCGCCTCTGCGCCCGGCGCGCCCGTTGCGCCCGTTGCGCCACCGACCGCCGCGGCGCCCGCGGCGGCCCACGGTGGCGTGGACCGCTTCGACGGCATCTACGCGGGCCGCGTCTGCAAGGTGATCCGCGACGGCTCGACGCGCTGCTTCCCCGTCAGCCTGACCGCACAGCACGGCGTACTCGCCGCGAGCTGGACCAACCGCGCGAGCGGCGCCAAGGCGCACGCAACCGGCACGATCGGCGCCGACGGCGCTGCGACGCTCGCGCTCGACGCGTTCGACCTGACCGGCGCGCCGGTCAAGGGCAGCATGCGGGGCCGCTGGGCGGACCACGTCATCACGCTTGCCGGTACGTTCGACGACGGCACGCCGGCGAATGCGACGCTGACGTGGGCGCCGGAGGGCGCGGCGGGCAGCCGCGGCCCGGGGCGCGCGGCGCGGAGGAACTGACGCGCCTTACGCGTCCGGCTTGCGCGCAACGACGTCGATCAGCGCCGACATCCCGCTGTGACCGCGGCCTTCGCGGATCTCCGCGTCGTACGCGTCGAGCCGCAGGACCTCCCAGCCGGCGAACTGCTGCGCGAGCCACTCGCGCGTGTACATGTGCTCGCGGTGCGGCGGACCGCCGGTGCCGTAGTCGACCTGCTCCGGCCGGTAGCCTTCCAGCAGCAGCAGTCCACCGGGCCGGACCGCCGAGCGCATGCCGGCGAACACCGCGTCGCGCTTGTCCGGCGGCACGAACTGGATGAACACGACGACGAGCGCGTCGTACTGCGCGGCGTTCCACGGCCACGCGTAGACGTCGCCGGTCCGATGGTCGACGGTGACGTTGCGCGCGGCGGCGAGGCGCTGCGCCTTCGCGACCGCGTTGGGTGCCAGGTCGAACGCGGTGACCGCGCAGCCCTGCTCCGTCAGCCACACGCTGTTGCGGCCCTCGCCGTCGCCCACGCACAGCACGGTCGCGCCGCTCGGCAGCCGGTGCGCCTCGCGGCGGACGAACGCGTTGGGCGCCTCGCCGAACAGGTAGTCGTCGCCAGCGAAGCGGGCGTTCCAGGTCTCGAGCGGATTGGCGTAGTCGGGCATGGGGAATGGACGGCAGGGGCGATGCGCCAGCATAGCCGCTCCGTTTCGGTTACGGCTCTGACGCTTACCTTACGGCTCTGACCCTTACTCGATGGCTCTGACCCTTACCTTACGGCTCTGACCCTTAGGGTACTGACCCTTAGGGTACCGGACGCGGTGTAACGCATTGATTTGGGGCAAATCGCGGGCCGCCGGCCGCACAGCGCACGGCGCCGGCCCGGCGCTTGACGTGCGTCAGCATGCGCGCCGGGGCACGGGGCTAGCATCGGAACCGATGACCGAGCCTGCCGCAACGTCGCCACCCGTCGCCCGCCTCGACGCGATCGTCTCCGCGCACGGGGCGCGGCCCACCGAGCTCCTGCAGATCCTGCGCGAGGCGCAGGAAATCGAGGGCTGGCTGCCGCCTGCGACGATTACGTTCGTCGCGTACCGGCTGCGGCTGCCGCGCGCGCGCGTCGAAGGCGTGGCGGGGTTCTACTCGTTCCTGCACCTGACGCCGGCCGGCCGCTATCGCGTGCTCTTCTCCGACAGCATCACCGACCGCATGGCCGGCAACCGCCCGCTGCTCGACCGGATGTGCACGAACCTGTGGATCGAGCGCGGCAAGGTCTCCGAAGACGGGCTGGTCTCGGTCGGCACTACGTCGTGCACCGGCATGTGCGACCAGGGCCCGGCAATCCTCGTCAACAACCGCGCGATTCCGCGGATGACCGCCGAGCGCGTCGACCAGGTCGCCGAGCTGATCCGCGGCCAGGTGCCGCTCGCGCAGTGGCCCGCCGATCTGTTCGCGATTGACGACAACGTGCATCGCAGCGACGTCCTGCTCGGTGCGGCGCTCGCCCCCGGCGACGCGCTGCGCGCCGCGATGGCACGCGGCGCGCACGAGCCCGAGCGCGCCGGCAACGAGCGCTCCTGGCGCGAAGGGGTGCCACCGATCCCGCAGGGCCCGGTCGCAACGATGGAAGAGATCAAGCGTTCCAACCTGCGGGGCCGCGGCGGCGCCGGCTTCGCGACCGGATTGAAGTGGGAGGCGTGCCGCGCGGCGCCCGGCGCCACGCGCTACGTCGTGTGCAACGCCGACGAAGGCGAGCCCGGCACGTTCAAGGACCGCGTGCTGCTCGCGTCCCGCGCCGACCTCGTCATCGAGGGCATGACCGTCTGCGCGTACGCAATCGGCGCCACGCAGGGCTTCCTGTACCTGCGCGGCGAGTACGAGCACCTGGCGGCGCCGCTCGCCGCGACGCTCGCGCGCCGCCGCGCGCAGGGCCTGCTCGGCGCGGGCATCGCGGGCGAGGCGGGCTTCGACTTCGACGTCGCGATCCACTTAGGCGCCGGTGCGTACGTGTGCGGGGAGGAGTCGGCGCTCATCGAGTCGCTCGAAGGCAAGCGCGGCGTGCCGCGCAACCGCCCGCCCTATCCGGTGACGCACGGCTACCTGCAGCAGCCGACCGTCGTCAACAACGTCGAGACGTTCTGCGCGGCCGCGCTGATCGCGTTGAACGGCGGCGACTGGTTCCGCACGATCGGCACGGCACGCTCCGCGGGCACCAAGCTGCTGTCGGTCAGCGGCGACTGCGCGCGGCCCGGCATCTACGAATACCCGTTCGGCACGACGGTGCGGCAGGTGCTCGCCGACTGCGGCGCGGCGCGCACGCAGGCCGTGCAGATCAGCGGGCCGTCCGGCACGTGCATCGGCGCCGCCGAGTTCGGGCGCAAGCTGGGCTTCGAGGACCTGCCGACCGCCGGCGCGTTCATCGTCTTCGACGACACGCGCGACATGTTCGAGGTCGCGCGCAACTTCGCGCACTTCTTCGCGCACGAGAGCTGCGGCTTCTGCACGCCGTGCCGCGTCGGCACGACGCTGCTGCGCAACGTCATGGACAAGCTGCACGGCTGGAAGGGCTCGCAGCACGACCTCGACCGCATTCACCGGCTGAACCGGCTGCTGCAGGCGTCGTCGCACTGCGGACTCGGGCACACGGCGTGCAACCCGCTGCTCGACACGCTGAAGCGCTTCCGGCCCGCATACGAGCGGCGGCTGCAGTCGCTCGACTTCGAGCCCGCGTTCGACCTGGACGGCGCGCTCGCCCGCGCGCGGGCGATGACCGGCCGCGACGACGCGAGCGCCCACCTGACCGCCGCCGACCCGGACGCGCACGCCGCGCCGGCTCCCGGAGGCGCCGCGCCATGACCGACCACGATCCCGCCGACGTCTTCCTGCTCGACGGCGAGCCGATCCCGTTCGTGCCGGGGCAGACCGTGATGCAGGCGGCACTCGCCGCGGGCCACTACATCCCGCACCTGTGCTTCCACCACGACTTCAAGCCGCACGGCAGCTGCAAGGTGTGCACGGTGCGCGTCAACGGCAGCACCACCGCGTCGTGCACGCTGCCCGCGCAGGCCGGCATGTCGGTCGAGTGCGCGGCCGAAGATCTGGTCGAGAACCGGCGCACGCTGGTGCAGATGCTGTTCGTCGAGGGCAACCACTTCTGCCCGACCTGCGAGAAGAGCGGCAACTGCCTGCTGCAGGCCGTCGCGTACGACCTGGGCGTGATGGGCGCGGACCTCGACTACTTCTTCCCGAACCGGCCGATCGACGCGTCGCACCCGGACATCCTGCTCGACTTCAACCGCTGCATCCTGTGCGAGCTGTGCGTGCGCGCGTCGGCGGAGGTCGACGGCAAGAACGTGTTCGCGCTGTCCGGTCGCGGCATCGGCAAGCACCTGATCGTCAACGCCGAGTCGGGACGGCTCGGCGACACGAACCTCGCCGCGACCGACAAGGCGCTCGACGTGTGTCCGGTCGGCGTCATCCTCCGGAAGCGTGTCGGCTTCGCCGTGCCGATCGGCCGCCGGCGCTACGACGCGCGGCCCGTGTCCGAGCACGCGCTGGAGGACGCGCCGCGCGGCGCGCCGCCGGGAGCGACCCCATGAGCGCGCCCGCCCCCCGCAAGCTGCGCGTGGCGACGACGTCGCTCGCCGGCTGCTTCGGCTGCCACATGTCGTTCCTCGACATCGACGAGAAGCTCTTCGATCTCCTGCGCCACGTCGAGTTCGACCGCACGCCGCTGACCGACATCAAGCACTGCGGGCCGTGCGACATCGGCGTCGTCGAGGGCGGCATCTGCAACGCGGAGAACGTGCACGTGCTGCGCGAGTTCCGCCGCAACTGCAAGATCCTGATCGCGATCGGCGCGTGCGCGCTGAACGGCGGCCTGCCGGCGCAGCGCAACCACTTGGACCTCGGCGTGTGCCTGCAGGAGGTCTACCTGACCGAACCCGGCCTCGCGACCGGCTGCATTCCCAACGACCCCGAGCTGCCGCTGCCGCTCGACAAGGTGCACCCGCTGCACGAGGTCGTGAAGGTCGACTACTCGATCCCCGGCTGCCCGCCGTCCGCCGAGGCGATCTGGTCGTTCCTGTCCGACGTGATCGCCGGCCGCACGCCGCAGCTGGGCCACGGCCTCATCCACTACGACTGATGACCTTCGAACTCGAAACCGCCCCCAACGCCGCAAGCCTGCGCCGCGTCGCGATCGACCCCGTGTCCCGCGTCGAGGGCCACGGCAAGGTGACGATCCTGCTCGACGGCGACGACCGCGTGCATCAGGTGCGGCTGCACATCGTCGAGTTCCGCGGCTTCGAGAAGTTCGTGCAGGGCCGGCCGTATTGGGAGCTGCCGGTCATGGTGCAGCGGCTGTGCGGCATCTGCCCGGTCAGCCACCACCTCGCGGCCGCCAAGGCGCTCGACGTCGTCGTCGGCGCGCCCAAGCTCACGCCGACCGCCGAGAAGGTGCGCCGGCTGATGCACTACGGCCAGATCCTGCAGTCGCACGCGCTGCACTTCTTCCACCTGGCCTCCCCCGACCTCCTGTTCGGTTTCGACTCCGACGTCGGCCGCCGCAACATCGTCGGCGTGGCCGCCGAGCATCCGGAGATCGCGCGGCGCGGCGTGCTCTTGCGCAAGTTCGGGCAGGAAGTGATCCGCGTCACCGCCGGCAAGCGCGTGCACGGTACCGGCGCGATCCCCGGCGGCGTCAACAAGGCGCTGACGGCGGACGAGCGCGCGGGCCTGCTCGCCGACGCGTACCAGATGATCGCGTGGAGCCGCGACGCCGTCGCGATGGTCAAGAAGCTGTACCTGTCCAACGTCGCGCTCTACAACAGCTTCGGCGCGTTCCGCTCCAACATGCTGTCGCTGGTCGCGCCCGACGGCGCGCTCGACCTCTACCACGGCGGCCTGCGCGCGCGCGACGAGGCCGGCACGATCCTGTTCGACCACGTCGCGTACGACCACTACTGGGACCTCATCACCGAGGAAGCCAAGCCGTGGTCGTACATGAAGTTCCCGTTCCTGCGCGCGCTCGGGCCCGACACCGGCTGGTACAAGGTCGGCCCGCTCGCGCGCGTGCAGAACTGCGACCACATCCCGACGCCGTTCGCCGACGCCGAGCGCCGCGAGTTCGTCGACTTCGGCGGCGGCCAGCCGATCCACGCGACGCTTGCCTACCACTGGGCGCGGATGATCGAGATGCTGTTCGCGGCCGAGGAGATCAAGGAGCTGCTGCACGACGACGACCTCCTCGGCGACGACCTCGTGGTCACCGGCGAGCGCCACCGCCGCGGCGTGGGCGTGATCGAGGCACCGCGCGGCACGCTGATCCACCACTACCGCTTGAGCAACAGCGACCAGGTGCTGCGCGCCAATCTGATCGTCTCGACGACGCACAACAACCAGGCGCTGAACGAGGCGATCCGGCAGGTCGCCAAGCGCTACCTCGACGGCCGCAAGCTCACCGAGGGCCTGTTGAACCACATCGAGGTCGCGATCCGTGCGTTCGACCCGTGCCTGTCGTGCGCGACGCACGCGCTCGGCAAGATGCCGCTCGCCGTCGAGCTGGTCGACGCCGAGGGCACGGCAATCGACTCCCTGACGCGGGACTAGCTCGCTGTTGAAATTGGCGCCGAACTCCACTCTCCCGTGGCATCCCGAGGCTGTTGAAGTTGGCGTCGAACTCCATTCTCCTTTGTCATCCCGAGCGTAGCGAGGGATCTGCTTTCCTGCCTTGTCGGCAGGTTGCGTCAAAACAGATCCCTCGTCGCTATGCTCCTCGGGATGACACAGGGAATCTTTCATCGGCCCGCCAGCGATGACTCCGGCCATCGCGCCGCGCCTCGTCATCGGCGTCGGCAACCCGAGCCGCGGCGACGACGCGCTGGGCCCGCTGTTGATCGAGCGCATCGAAGCGCTCGCGATGCCGGGCGTGGAGTGCCTCACCGACTTCCAGTTGCAGGTCGAGCACGCACTCGACCTGGTCGGCCGCGAGGAAGTCGTGTTCGTCGATGCGACGGTTGCGGGTGATGCGCCCTGCTCGCTGCTACCGGTTGTGCCGCAGCGCGACGCCAGCGCGACGACGCATGCGTTGACGCCGGCGGCCGTGCTGGAAGCTTACGTGCGGGTGACGGGACTGCCGTTGCCGAGCGTGCGCGTGCTGGCGATTCGGGGGTATGCGTTCGAGCTGGGGGAGGGGTTGTCGGGGGCGGCGGTGGAAAATCTCGCGGCGGCGGAGGGGGTGCTGGTGCGGGCGCTCGCGAGCGCGGGCAGCACCTGCTAGTCGCCGTTCGCCCAGCGCTCCTCGATGCGCACGGTGCGCCCTCGGCGTAGCCGGCCTGCGCGCGCTCGCCGAGCGAATGCGCCGACGCGGCCGCACGGGCCTTGTCGGCCCTCCCGGTATCGACGCTGCCTCAAGGCGTTACCGAGGCGGTCGAGCCGTTACCGGCAGCAGGACGGTCCGCAGCAATTCTTTTGCTCTGGCTTGGTGGCACGGATGAAGGCGCTGACGATCTTCCCATCCACCTCCTTGGCGGCGGCCTCGACATCCAGCCCCTGCCCGGCGAGAAACGCAGCAGCCTCTTCGACGCCGTAGACCCGCGTCACCTCGACGCCGACGCTGGTGAAGCCGGCGGCCGCCAGCTTGCCCCGATAGTCGGTCTCCGAGAGCGCGCCGGCGATGCACCCA
>JAYRNW010000315.1:0-6118 GCA_041911995.1 Casimicrobiaceae bacterium
CAGCCGCTCGTCCGGCGCGATCACGCCCCCGGTCTTTGCGATCCAGCGGGGAAAGTAGTCGGCAGGCATTGGAAGGCTCCGCGGCAAAACCCCGATTGAACACGCAAACGCAGGCGCCGTGGCCACCCGGTCGGCGCCGCCTCGGCGCCCGGGCGCGCCCGGCCCGGGACCGCCGGCCGTGCGGCGGGGGCGTAACACCGGCAGTAACACGACCGCCGGATTTTCAGCGAATTTTCAGGATCCGCGTTGACAATGTCATGAAACGCGACACATTCCCGAACGTTTTCAGGGATTTGCCGAGCCGGCCGATAGCGCCGGGCCGGCCGGCGCGTTGTCCTTCAATCCCTGCGCCGGATGCCCGGATGATCACGCTGAATGTGAACGGTAAGACCTATAACGTCAACGTGGACGCGGCGACGCCGCTCCTCTGGACGCTGCGCGACGTGCTGGGCCTCACCGGCACCAAGTACGGCTGCGGCATCGAAATCTGCGGCGCCTGCACGGTGCTGGTCGACGGCGAGGCGCAGAAGTCCTGCGACATGGACACGTCGTCCGCCGCCGGGAAGAAGATCGTGACCATCGAGGGCCTGTCGCCGAATCGCAGCCATCCGGCCCAGAAGGCGTGGATCGCCAACCAGGTCCCGCAGTGCGGCTACTGCCAGTCCGGGATGCTGATGGCGTGCGCCGGCGCCATGGCCGCCGGCCATCACGGCGCGGCGATCGCGTCGGAAATGAGCAACATCTGCGTGTGCGGCACCTATCAACGCATCAAGGACGCCGTGAGCGGCCTGTGACCGACGGAGACCCCACGATGACCCATCCCGCCGAATCCTTCCTCGCCCCGCTCGCCGCCCACCGGATCGACCGCCGCGGCTTCCTCACCTTCGCCGCCAAGGGGCTGGCGCTCGCATTCGTCCTGCCGGCCGCCGGCCGCATCGGCACCGCCGTCGCCGCCCCGACGCCGGGCCAGCTCGCGAGCGCGTACGTGCGCATCGGCACTGACGGCACCATCACGCTGGTCTTCGGCGGCGCCGAGATGGGGCAGGGCGCGATGTCCGGCCTCGCGCAGATCCTGGCCGAGGAGCTGATGGTCGACTGGAACCAGATCACCGTCGAGCAGTCGCTGGTCGACCCGGTCGTCTCGTACCTGACCGGCGGCAGCAGCGCGGTGCGCGGCCGCTACGACACGCTGCGCAACGCGGGCGCCGCGGCGCGCGAGCTGCTGATCGCGGCGGCGATGGCGAGCAAGGGCGACGCGGACCGCAACCACTACACGGCCGCGAGCGCGAAGGTCACGCACGTTCCGTCGGGGACCGTCTGGCCGTACTCGGCGCTCGCGGTCGCGGCGGCCGGGCAGACGGTGCCGGCCGACCTGCGCCTGACCGATCCGGCGAAGTTCCGGCTGATCGGCCAGCGGGTGCCGCGCGTCGACCTGCCGGCGAAGACCGACGGCAGCGCGAAGTTCGGCATCGACGTCTGGTTCCCCGACATGGTCTTCGCGACGATCAAGCACTGCCCGACGATCGGCGGCACGCTGGCCGCGACGCCGGCCGTCCCGTCCGGCGCGATCGCGGTCGTGCCGTGCAAGGCGTCCGACTCGCGCGGCGCGGTCGCCGCCGGCAGCACGAACGCGGTCGCGGTCGTCGCGTCGAACACGTGGCTCGCGATGCGGCTCGCGCAGTCGCTGCCTGCGCAGTGGACGCTGCCCGCGTCGACCGCCGGCGTCGACAGCGCGAAGATCCTCGCGCAGGCGCAGTCGCTGCTGGCCACCGGCGCGGCGCTCGTCGCCGAGCCCGCGCCGCCCACCGGCTACACGCCCGCCACGTACGCGCCGGTGATCGAGGCACAGGTGGCCGGCGTGCTCGGCACGCCGACGCTCGACGCGACGTACACGCTGCCGTACCTCGCGCACGTGACGATGGAGGTGCTGAACTGCACGGTCAGCATTACGTACTCGGCGGGCGTGGCGCAGCGCTGCGAGATCTGGGCGCCGACGCAGGCCGCCGGGTGGGTCGCCAACCTCGCCGCGTCGCTGACGGGACTCGCGGCGGCGCAGGTCGTCGTGCACACGACGCTGCTGGGCGGCGGGCTCGGCCGCAAGTTCGAGCTCGACTTCGTGAGCCAGGCGATCCAGGTCGCGATGGCGGTGAAGAAGCCGGTGAAGCTCATGTGGCGGCGCGAGGAGGACCTGGCGCACGACCAGTACCGGCCGTGCGCCGTCGTCAACGTCAAGGCGACGCTCGACGCCGGCAAGCGGATCAAGGCGTGGTCGTACCGGAACGTGTCGCAGGCGATCCTCGGCCAGCGCGGCTGGCTGCCGCCCGGCGCCGTGGACTCGCAGGCGGTCGAGGGCTCGGTGCGGCTGCCGTACGCGCTCGGCGCGTCGCTGTCCGAGTGGGTGCCGCTGCCCGCCGGCATCCCGGTCGGCTTCTGGCGCTCGGTCGGCTCGTCGATCAACGCGTTCGCCGTCGAGAGCATGGTCGACGAGCTCGCGATGGCGGCGGGGGTGGATCCGTTCACGTTCCGCTACAACCACATGACCGATCCGCGCACGGAGGCGGTGATCCGGGCCGCCGACATGATGAGCGGGTGGCGCAAGACGCTGCCGGCCGGTCACGCCTGGGGCATGGCGTTCGCCGAGTCGTTCGGCACGCGCGTGTGCCAGGTGGTCGAGATCTCGACGCCGACGGCCACCTCGGTAACCGTCCATCGCGTCGCGTGCGCCATCGACTGCGGCACGGCGGTCAATCCCGACTCGATCGAGGCGCAGATGCAGGGCGGCATCCTGCACGGGTTGAACGCCGCGCTGTGGGGCCAGTGGACCTTCACCGCGGGGAAGGCCAACCAGACCAACTTCAACAGGAGCCGCGTCCTGCGCCTCAAGGAAATGCCGCGCGTCGCCGTGCAGATCGTCGCGAGCACGGCGCCGCCGGCCGGCGTCGGCGAGCCCGGCGTGCCGCCGATCGCGCCGGCGCTCGCCAACGCGTACGCGCGGCTCACCGGCATCCGCGCGCGCACGCTCCCGCTGTTCCCGAACTCGACGATGAGCGACGACTGACGCGGCGCGGGCGCGGGTGCACGCGCCGCCCCGCGCGCATTAGAATCGACCGGTGCGAGCGCCGTCCGGAACCTCCCGGGCGGCGCGCCGCCGGGGAGGTTCCGCCATGTCGCCGACACCGGCGATCGTCGACGAGCTGCGCATCGAGTACGAGGCCGCGCGCACGTCGCCGCACACGCACGACGACGTCGAGGGCTACGAGCAGATCAACACGCGGTTGCGCAAGGCCTACGCCTGGCTCGACAAGGCGTTCTCGTACCTCGACGGCGTGAAGCCGCCGATCGCGCACCGCTTCGACGTCGGGCACGGCCTCGTGTTCGAGAACACGAAGTTCGGCCGCGGCTACGTCGGCCAGCACGAGCGCCGCATCGTCGGCTTCCCGGTGTTGGACGAGATCAACATCTACTACGAGATCGCGGCGGCGCGGCCGCTCGAGATCGAGGTCGGGCCCGGCGGCGTGGCGATGGCGGAGAAGGCGCTCGACGACGCCGGCCTGCAGTACACGTGCCGGCGCGTCGAGGACGCGGCGGGCGTCGTGCGCAAGTGCGTGATCACCGTCCCGCCGGCCATCCCGGCGAAGGTGTCGTTCCACGTCGACTACCAGTCCGGCCTCGTCACCGTCCCGCTCGTCAACGTCGACCGCTTCGACCGCGTGAGCCTCGAGTTCCACAGCCAGCACATCGAGGAGCCGATCCTCGAGGACCTGCTGCGCTTCATCCTCGGCCGCGACGCCGCGTTCCTGCGCCGCGCGCCGCTGGCCGGCCTGCACGGGACGCCGCGGGGCTGACCCGCGGCACGGGCCGGCGTCAGCCGCCGCGCCAGTCGCGCACGCCGCCGCCGTCGCGCCGGCCCCAGTCGCGCTCCATGCGTTCGAGGTCGACGTGATCCGTCGCGCGGGCGAAGTGCGCGGCGAGCTGCCGGTCGGCCGCAGGCGCGCGCGCGCTCGACCACGCGTCGCGCGCGCCCGCGACCGCCGACTGGACGGCGTGGGTGATCGCGGCGACCGGCCGGGCGAACCGGGACTGGCCGTGGCCGGGCCATTGCGCGTGCAGCGACATTCCATCGACGTGCGGCATGCTCGTTTCTCCTCGCCGGGGCGCCGGGCTCCGCGGCCGGTGCCCCCATGGGCGGCACGGCGTTCGGGCGGCGACGGTTGCCACGATAGGCGCGCCGCCCCGCCGGGACCAGCGATCGTTTCGGCGCATTCTGTTAAGATTTTCTGAATCCTTGCAGAGGGAAGATGCGGCTGCCACCGTTAAATGCCGTCCGGGCGTTCGACGCCGTCGCACGGTTGGGCTCCGTGCGCGCCGCGGCCGACGAGCTCGCCGTCACGCCGGCCGCGGTGAGCCAGCAGCTGCGCGTCCTCGAGGCGCACTTGGGCATCGCGCTCACGCAGCGGCACGGGCGCGGCATCGCGCTCACCGATCCGGGCCGCACGTGGCACGGCGAGATCGCGCGGCACCTGCGGGCGATCGCGCTCGCCGCGGAACGGGTGCGTCCGGGCCGGCGCGTCGTGCAGGTGACGGTCGTGCAGTCGTTCGGCTCGCGCTGGCTGATGCCGCGGCTGACCGCATTCACCGCGCGCGAGCCGGAGATCGAGGTGCGCATCGACGCGAGCCCGGTGCTCGCCGACTTCACGCGCGACCCGTTCGACCTCGCGATCCGGGAAGGCAGCGGCGTGTATCCGGACGCGGAGACCGTGCGGCTGTTCGCGCTCGAGTTCTTCCCGGTCGCGACCCCGGCGTACGCACGCCGCGTGCGGCGCCGCGACGGCTCGCTCGACTGGGCGCGTGCGCGGCTGCTGCACGAGGTGACCTACGACTACTGGCCGGACTGGACGGCGATGGCCGGTGCGACCGAGGTGGACGTCGCGCGCGGGCTCTTCTTCAGCCACACGATGCTGGCGCTCGATGCCGCCAGCGAAGGGCAGGGCGTTGCGCTCGCGCCGCCGTGCCTCGCCGAGCGCGAGCTCGCGCGCGGCGCGCTGACGGTCGTCGACCCGCGCGGCTACGCGCCGGGCACCGGCATCTGGCTCGCCTGGCCGCGCCGCGGCCTGCGTACGCTGGCGCCGGCGGCCACCGCGTTCCGCGACTGGATCATAGAGGAGGCGCGCGCGGCCGCGGGCGCCGGCAACCCCGCCCGCGGCACGCGCGCCCGCGGCGCCCGTCGCTGATCCCCGCCGTTCGTCCGGCGCGTGCGCGCTTCGTCGCCGCGCCACCCCAGGCGTAACAACTTCGCTACCATGTCGGGCTCGCCCGCATCCGCCGGCGCGGCCTGCCGCACCGCGGAGAGCGGCCTCCATCCTGCGAAGGGATCTTCATGAGCGACCAGGGCTACCTCCGTCATCCCACCCTCCGCGGCGACACCGTCGTCTTCGTCTGCGACGACGACCTGTGGTCGGTCGGCGCCGGCGGCGGCGTCGCGCGCCGGCTGACGGCGGGGCTCTCCGAGCCGGCCACGCCGTGCCTGTCCCCCGACGGCAGGTGGCTCGCGTTCGCCGGCCGCGACGAGCAGCACCCCGAGGTCTACGTGATGCCGGCCGAAGGCGGCCCGGCGCGGCGCCTGACGTGGCTCGGACCCGACGTGATGGTGCGCGGCTGGACACCGGAGGGGCACGTGCTCTTCGTGACGACGCACGGCCAGCCGTTCTTCCGCAACTACCGCGCGTTCACGCTAGACCCCGCGGGCGGCATGCCGCAACTGCTGCCGCTGGGGCAGGTCAATCATCTCGCACTGGGGCCCGGCAACGCCAAGGTCATCGGGCGCAACACGGCAGACCCCGCGCGCTGGAAGCGCTATCGCGGCGGCACGGCCGGGCACCTGTGGATCGACGCCAACGGCGGCGGCACGTTCCGGCGGATGAAGGAGCTGTCCGGCAACATCACGAGCCCGATGTGGGTCGGCGACCGCGTGTACTACCTGTCGGACGCGGAAGGCGTGGGCAATCTCTACTCGTGCAAGCCCGACGGCTCCGACCGGCGCCGGCACACCGACCACGACGACTTCTACGCGCGGCACGCGCAGACCGACGGCGCGCGCATCGTCTACCAGTGCGGCGCG
>JAYRNW010000316.1:0-6067 GCA_041911995.1 Casimicrobiaceae bacterium
CGAACCGGTCACCGCGCCGGATTCCGGGTCGACCCGCTGCAACCGGCCGAACGTGCCGCCGCTCTGCGTCAGCCACAGCGCGCCGTCCGCGGCGACGGCGGCGCCCTGCGTCTGCGGCGCGATGGCCAGCGTGCGCCGCACGGCGCGCTCGTCCAGCACGCCGGCGCCGGCCGCGGCCAACGCCACGATGTCCTGCTCCGACACCAGCGCCGCGTGCCCGGTTCCGCGCTCCGGCCGCGTGTAGGACACCAGCCACAGCGCGCCTTCGCGATACGCGAGCGCGTCGGCCGCGAGCCCGGCGGCGAGCGCCACGGTCGCGCACGACTGCGGCGCGCACTCGCCGGCCGCGAGCGCGTCCTCCGTGTCGATCCGGTAGAGTCGCCGTCCGTCGGCGACGTAGAGGTGGCGCCCGCCGCCGTGCGCGACGCCGCCGGCGTGCCCGCACGACGGGGGCAGCGCGAACTGCCCGGTGACACGGCCATGCGCGGGGTCGACGCGGAACACGCGGCATGGCCCGCGGCTTTGCTTCGGATCCGTGCTCCGGTACGCGGCGACCCACAGCGCGCCGTCGCCGACGGCGACCCCCTGCGGCACCCAGCCGTCGGCGAGCCCGGGCGACCAGATGCGCACGCGGATCGCGGCCGCGCTCGGGACGTCGGACAGCGGACGCGTCGCATACGCGGGCGCCTCGCCGAGGACGTCGGCGAGCGGCGTCGCGCACGCGCACGCCCCCGCCCAGGCGAGCGCGGCGGCGGCCGCAAGCGCGGCCGCGCGCGCGCTCAGAACGCGTCGGCCGCGAGCGCCAGCGTCGCCTCGCCGCCGTGGATGACGGCGTGCGCGTAGCCGGCCGCCTGCGGCAGCAGGCACTCGGCGTAGAAACGCGCCGTCGCGATCTTCGCGCGATGGAACGCGGCGTCGCCTTCGCCGGCGGCCAGGCGATCGGCGGCGACGAGCGCCGCCCGCCCCATCTGCCAGCCGCCGACGGCGAGGCCCCAGAGTTTGAGGTAGGCGACCGCGCCGGCGTGCGCGGCGCGCGTGTCCTGCGCGCACGCGGGCACCATCCAGTCGACGGCCTCCACGACCTCGGAAGCCACGGCCGCGAGCCGGATGCCGATCGCCTGCAGCGAAGGCTCGGAGCGCGCGGCGAGGCTCGTCGCGACCTTCTCGATGTCGGCGGCGACCGACTTCGCGACGGCGCCGGCGTCGCGTGCCGTCTTGCGCCCGATGAAGTCGTTGGCCTGGATGCCCGTCGTGCCTTCGTAGATCGTCGTGATCCGCGCGTCGCGCACGTGCTGCGCCGCGCCGGTCTCCTCGATGAAGCCCATGCCGCCGTGCACCTGCAGGCCGAGCGACGCCACTTCCTGCGCGATCTCGGTGGACCACCCCTTGACGATCGGGATCATGAAATCGGCGAACGCCTGGTGCTTCGCGCGCGCCGCCGCGTCGGGATTGCGCGCGGCGTTGTCGAGCGCCGCCGCCGTCACGTACGCGACCGCGCGGGTCGCCTCCGTATGCGCGCGCATCGTCATCAGCATCCGGCGGATGTCCGGGTGCTCGATGATCGCGCCGCCCGGCGCGCCCTTCTCGAGCCCCACGGGCCGCCCCTGCACGCGCTCGCGCGCGTACGCGACGGCGCGCTGGTAGGCGCGCTCGGAGATGCCGACACCCTCGAGCCCCACCGAGAACCGCGCGAGGTTCATCATGACGAACATGTACGCGAGCCCGTGGTTCTCCGTGCCGACCAGGTAGCCGACGGCGCCGCCGTGGTCGCCGTACGCGAGCACGGCCGTCGGGCTCGCGTGGATGCCGAGCTTGTGCTCGAGCGACACGCAGTGCACGTCGTTGCGCGCGCCCAGCGTGCCGTCGTCGTCGACCAGGAACTTCGGCACGACGAACAGCGAGATGCCCTTCACGCCCGGCGGCGCGTCGGGCGTGCGCGCGAGCACGAGGTGGACGATGTTCTCCGTGTAGTCGTGCTCGCCGAACGTGATGAAGATCTTCTGGCCGAAGATCCGGTACGTGCCGTCGCCCTGCGGCACCGCGCGCGTCCGGACGGCCGCGAGGTCGGACCCCGCCTGCGGCTCCGTGAGGTTCATCGTCCCGGTCCACGTGCCGGCGACCATGTTCGGCAGGAAGCGGTCCTTCAACGCCTGCGAGGCGTTGAGCTCGATGGCCTCGATCGCGCCCTGCGTCAGCAGCGGGCACAGGTCGAACGCGAGGTTCGCCGCGTGCCACATCTCCTCGACCGCCGTCGCGACGAGCCGCGGCAGCCCCTGCCCGCCGTATTCCGGATCCTTGGTGAGGCCGTTCCAGCCATTGGCGCAGTACTGCGCGTACGCGTCCTTGAAGCCGGCCGGCGTAGCGACGGCGCCGCCGTCGAGCAGGCGCGCCCCTTCGCGGTCGCCGGGGACGTTCAGCGGGTCGAGGACGTTCGTCGCGAACTTGGCCGCCTCGTCGAGGATGGCGGACACCGTGTCCGGCGTCGCGTCCTCGTAGCCCGGCAGCTGCGCGACCTGGTCGAGGCCCGCGAGCTCGTGCAGCACGAACAGCATTTCCGGCAGCGGGGCGTGGTAGGTGCTCATGCGGAGGGTCGGTCCGTGGAAAGTGAACGAAGAACCATAGCCTACGGCCGCACCGCTAGAGGAATCGCTCTAATGTGCGCGCGGCCGGGGCGCGCGGGCGGCGCGCGCCGCCGGGCGGTCAGCCGAGCTCGGCGGTGAGCTGCGGCACCAGCTCGAACAGGTCGCCGACCAGCCCGTAGTCGGCGATCTGGAAGATCGGCGCCTCCGGGTCCTTGTTGATGGCGACGATCACCTTGCTGTCCTTCATCCCCGCGAGATGCTGGATCGCGCCCGAGATGCCGATCGCGATGTAGAGGTCCGGCGCGACGATCTTGCCGGTCTGGCCGACCTGGAAGTCGTTGGGCACGTAGCCGGCGTCCACCGCCGCTCGCGACGCGCCGATCGCCGCCCCGAGCTTGTCGGCCAGCGCCTCGAGCATCTTGAAATTCTCGCCGGAGGCGAGCCCGCGCCCGCCCGAGATCACGATCCGCGCGCTCGCGAGCTCCGGGCGCTCGGACCTGGTGATCTCCTGCCCCGTGACGCGAACCACGTCCTGCGCCGGCGCTGCGGCGACCGCTTCCACCGGCGCCGCCCCGCCCGCCCCGGCGCTGTCGAACGCGGTCGTGCGCACCGTCAGCACCTTCACCGGGTCCTTCGACTGCACCGTCGCGAATGCGTTGCCCGCGTAGATCGGGCGCACGAACGTGTCCGGCGCCTCGATGCCGGTCACCTCCGACACCTGCGCGACGTCGAGCTTCGCCGCGATGCGCGGCGTCACGTTCTTGCCGAAGCCGGTGGCCGGCGCCACCACGTGCGTGTATGCGCCCGGCAGCAGCGACAGCGCCGTGGCCGCGACGTTCTCCGCCGTCGGCGCCGCGAGGTGCGGCGCGTCGGCCAGCAGGACCTTCGCCACGCCGGCGAGCGCGGCAGCCTCCTGCGCAGCGCCCTGCGCGCCGTGGCCCGCGACCAGCACGTGGACTTCGCCGCCCAGCCGGCCGGCCGCCGTGACCGCGTGGGCCGTGGACGACTTGAGCGCCGCGCCGTCGTGATCCGCAATGACGAGGATGGACATGTTCGTGCCTTCGTTCAGCTGATGACCTTGGCCTCGTTGCGCAGCTTCGCGACGAGTTCCTTCACGTCGGCGACCTTGCCGCCGCCCTTGCGCTTCGGCGGCTCGACCACCTTGAGCGTGGTCAGGCGCGGCGCCACGTCGACGCCGAGCGTCGCCGGGCTGGTCGTGGCGAGCGGCTTCTTCTTGGCCTTCATGATGTTGGGCAGCGTCGCGTAGCGCGGCTCGTTCAGCCGCAGGTCGGTCGTCACCACGCCCGGCAGCCGCATCTCGACCGTCTCGAGCCCGCCGTCGACCTCGCGCTTCACGGTGGCGACGCCGCCGGCGATGTCCACCTTCGACGCGAACGTCGCCTGCGGCCAGTCGAGCAGCGCTGCGAGCATCTGGCCGGTCTGGTTGGCGTCGTCGTCGATCGCCTGCTTGCCGACGATGACCAGGTCCGGCTTCTCTTCGGCGGCGACGGCGCGCAGCAGCTTGGCGACCGCCAGCGGCTGCAGGTCGGCGTCGGTCTCGACGAGGATCGCGCGGTCGGCGCCCAGCGCCAGCGCGGTGCGCAGGGTTTCCTGGCACGCGGCTACGCCGCAAGAGACCGCGACCACCTCGGTCGCGACACCCTTCTCCTTCAGGCGTACCGCCTCCTCGACGGCGATCTCGTCGAACGGGTTCATCGACATCTTGACGTTCGCGGTGTCCACCCCCGTGCTGTCCGCCTTGACGCGGACCTTCACGTTGTAATCGACGACGCGCTTGATCGGAACGAGGATTTTCATGGCGCAGTGCATCCGGCGATGGCGAAACCTTGCCATTATATCGTCTGGCGCCAGCGCGGACGGCGCCGCTGCGGACCTCGCGGCGGCGGAGCGGCGTGCGGACGCAGTATGATGGCGGGCGCCGGGGGGCGCGTTCGCCGCCGCCGCGCGCGCCGATGCGAGGCCGTCTTGACCGATTCGCCGACACTCCCGCGGGCGGAAGCCCACGAGATCCTGCGCCACATCCCGCACCGCTTCCCGTTCCTGCTGATCGACGTCGTCGAGGCCGGCGAGCGCAACAGGTGGGTGCGCACGGTGAAGAACGTCAGCGCCGGCGAGTGGTTCTTCGCCGGCGTGCCGCACGCGCGGCGGGTCATGCCGCAGATGCTCGTCGTCGAGGCGCTGGCGCAGGCGGCCGGCGTGCTCTGCCACTATTCGGGCATGGCGAGCCGCATCGGCGAGTCGATCATCTTCTTCGCCGGCATCGACGACTGCCGGCTCGAGCGGGACGTGGTGCCGGGCGACCGGCTCGTGCTCGAGTGCGAGATGGAGCGCGTGCTGCGCGGCGTGGCCAAGATCTCCGGCCGCGCGAGCGTGGACGGCGCCACGGTCGTGACGTCGCTGCTGACGGCCGTCGTCCGGCCGACGGCTTCCGGGAGCGGCGCCTGACGCCGGCCGTCGTCATCGCGGCGGACGCGCAGGGCGGGCCGGCATTCGCACCGGCGCACCCGGCCGTCCAAGCGTCACGTCGCCGTAGCGGCAACCGCGGCCGCCGGCCCGTCGGCGAGGAGCCGCGCGAACACCGCGCGCGCCAGGTCGTAATCGTCGAGTTCCCACGGATGGAACGAGGGTCGCAGGTAGCGTCCGACGAAGTGCAGCGTGTCGCGCAGCAGGCCGCCGGAGATCGCGAGCCGGTACAGGTCGGCGTACGTCTGCCGCGAGAACAGCGCGCCGCGCGAGCCCAGCAGCCACACGGTGCCGGCCAGCATCACGGCGTGGAACAGCGGGAACACGACCGCCGCGCCGCACAGCCGCGTCGCGTACCCGGGATAGGCCGCGGCGAGCGCGTCGAACGCGACGGCCTTGTGCTCGATTTCCTCGGCGAAGTGCCACTGGAACAGGCGGCGCAACGCGGGTTCGGCGTCGGCGAGCAGCCCGCGGGAGAGGAACGCGTGCGCGAGGTAGGCGTTGACGTGCTCGATCGCCGCGACCGTCGACACCCGGATCCGCAGCGGCAGCAGCGGTTCGACGAAGCGGTACAGGAGCGCGCCCACCGCGCCGGTGAACCGGTCGAGCCGGAGGCCTTCGTCGCGCAGGTTCGTCCAATAGCGGCGATGGGCGTCGCCGTGCAGCGCCTCCTGCCTGAAGAACGCCAGCACCTGCTGCCGCAGCGCCGCATCGTGAATGCGGGGCAGCGCGCGCTGCAGCGTGCGGATGTAATAGCGCTCGTTGTCCGGGATGATCAGCGTGAAGACGTCGAGCACGCTGGTGAGCGCCACGCTGCCCGCGAACCAGTCGCGCGGCGCGTCGCGCGGAAACGCCCAGCGCGGGACGCGCGGCGTCACGGCGGGTTCCGAAACGCTGGGCGGCCTGCGCGTCGACATGGGAGCCCTCCGCCGGCGTCGGACGACGCCGAGCGCACGGGCGATCGATGCTACCACGCCGGGTTCGCGCGGACCGGCGCGCCC
>JAYRNW010000317.1:0-2415 GCA_041911995.1 Casimicrobiaceae bacterium
GAAGCGGATCGTGTGCGGATAGAAGCCGCCGCCGATCTCGTGCAGCGTGAACGCCTTCGTCTTCGGGTCGAACTCGACCAGGCGGCGCTGCGCCGACGGCGTGATGAAGATGTGGCCGTCGCGCGGCGACTCGGCGAGCGAGTGCGCGTTCGACGTGCTGTCGTGGCGCGGGAACTCGCGCAACCGCGCGGCGAGCAATCCGCCGTTGGGCTCGCCGTCGCGGTGCGGGATCTTGTAGACCGCGACCGTGTTCGTCTTCGGGTCGACTTCCCAGACGCGGTCCTGGATGTTGTCGGCGACATAGACGAGGCCGCTTCGCGCGCGCAACTGGTCGTGCGTCTGCGACATCGCGTCGCCGATCGGCCATTCGGTGATCGTCGTGCCGGCCAGCAGCGGGCTCCACGGCGCCGGCTCGGCGAGCAGCGCCGGGTTCTCGCGCAGCTTGCGCCAGCCGCTTTCGAGCAGCTCCGGCAGCGCCCGCTGGTCCGCGCTCGACAGGCGCGAGCCGTAGCGCACCATGCGGTGGATCGCTTCGCTCCATTCGGCGGCCGAGCGCTCGCGGCGCAGGAAGGCGTTGCCCTGCTGGTGGCAGAACGCGCACTGCAGCATGAAGTGCATCTTGCGCTCGGCGTCGCCGAGGTCGAGTGCGCCGAGCCAGACGTTCGCCGGCTTGGCCTCGGCGAGCTTGAACGGATCGGTCTCGCGAACGAGCGAGACGCGGACTTCGGCCTGCCCCGGCGCGGCGTCGACGACCGCGTCGCGGTAGCCGGGCTTGCGAACGAGGTAGCGCACTGCAACGCCGCGGTCGCGCCACGCGGCGCGGCCGTCGGCATCGGTGAAGCGCGTGATCTCGGCGTCGACCGTGTACGGCTTGCCGGGCGCCGGGTAGCCGCCGTCGGACGTGTCGACCTTGCGCGGCGCGGCGGCGACTTCGCGCACCTTGGCGGTCGCGAGCGGCCGGCCGGCGTCGTCGCCGACGGTGAGCGTCGCGGCGTGGCCGGCGCCCGCACCGAGCGCGACGCCGGCGCACAGCGCGAGCGCGGGGAAGGGGGAACGTTTCGTCATCGCATGCTCCGCAGGGTGGATGCCGGCGCGGCGCCGCGTCGGCGCGCGGGGTGGCCGTCGTTCATGACCGGCCGCGCGCCTGGCGCGCCGCCCACCAGAAGGCGAACACCTCGGCCGAGGTCTTGCGCGGCCGGTAGCCGAACTCTTCCTTCAGCCGCCGGTTGTCGAGCACCGGCCGGTAGCGCAGGAAACGCAACTGCTCGGGGCCGTATTGCGTCGCGCCGAGCGCCTTGCCGACCGCGAGCGCGGCTTGCAGCAGCCAGGCCGGCAGCACGCGGCAGCGCTTGCCCATCGCGGCGGCGATCTGGTGGATCGTCAGCGCGCCGTCGCCGGCGACGTTGTAGATGCCCGGCTTCGCGCCGGCGAGCGCGTGGCCGATCGCGCCGACGACGTCCTGGTCCCAGATGAAGACGAAGGGGCTGTCCGATCCGGCGATCGCGAGCGGACGCGGCTTGTCGAACAGCGCCGTGATCTGGTTGTTCACGGTCGCGCCGAGGATGGTGCCGATGCGCAGGGTCGTCTGGCGCAGCTGCGGCTGCCTGGCGCGGTAGTCGGCGAGCATCTCCTCGACGAGGCGCTTGTGCCACGAGTACGCGAACTCGTGGTTGCCGCGGATCGCGTCGGTCTCGGTGAGCCACGCCGGGTTGTCGGCGTGATAGCCGTACGCGGCGCCGGACGACGAGATGACGACGTGGCGCACGCCGGCCGCGACGCACGCCTGCAGGACGTTGCGCGTCCCTTCGACATCGACCTGGTACTCGAACTCGCGGTTCGACTTGCCGCCCGGCGTGACGATCGCCGCGAGGTGGACGACGGTGTCGATGCGATGTTCGCTCAGCAGCGCGGCGAGGCCGGGGTCGCGGATGTCGGCTGCCGCATAGTGCACGCCCAGCACGCGGTCGGCGGCCGGGACGTCGCGCACGTCGAGCGAAACGACGCGCCGCTGCGCGTCGCTCGCAAGCTGCTCGGCGAGCGCGGCGACGACCTGCCGGCCGAGATAGCCGCCGCCGCCGGTGACGAGCACGCAGCGGGCGGGTGCATTCGCCCCGCCTTCATCGTGCTGCGCAGCGCGGCCTTGCGCCGGCGTCGCGACGCCGGCGTCTGCGGATTCCTCGTGGGCCGGCGCGTTCATGCCTGCCCCGCAACGGCGGCGGACGGCGCCGGTGCCGGCGGGCGCTTCATCCAGACCGTCGACAGGCTCATGCCGGCGACGATGTGCCAGATTCCCCACCACGCGGTGACGATCGCCATGCCGCCGAGGCCGTCGAAGAAATTGAAGACGAGCACGAGGCCGAGGCCCGAGTTCTGGATGCCGGTCTCGAAGGCGACCGAGCGCCGGTCGCGCTCGGC
>JAYRNW010000318.1:0-9858 GCA_041911995.1 Casimicrobiaceae bacterium
CCGTAGTGCGGATAGAGCGCGTCCAGCTCGACCAGCAGCGAGTCGCGCGCGGTCTTGGCGAGGATCGACGCCGCGGAAATCGCGGCGACGTCGCGGTCGCCCTTCACGATCGCGTGCACCGGGCACGGCAGCGACGGGCAGCAGTTGCCGTCGACCAGCGCCTCGGTCGGCACGACAGGGAGCGCCGCGACCGCGCGCCGCATCGCGAGCAGCGTGGCCTGCAGGATGTTGAGCGCGTCGATCTCCGCGACGTCGGCGGAGGCGACCGCCCACGCGAGCGCGCCCGCGCGGATCTCCACGGCCAGTTCCTCGCGCCGCGCCGCGGTCAGCGTCTTGGAATCGCGCAGGCCGCGGATGCGCCGGTCGGGATCGAGGATCACCGCGGCGGCGAACACCGGCCCGGCGAGCGGGCCGCGCCCCGCCTCGTCGATGCCGACGATCAGCACGGCACGCCGGCGCGTGCGAGCTCGGCGCCGATCGCCCCGGCGGCGAGCGCGCCGGTGTCGGCCGCCAGGTCCGCGGCGAACCCGGCGAACAGCGCCTCCAGCCGCCGTCGCGTCACCGTGTCGTCGAACAGGTTGAGCGCGGCCTGCGCGAGGTTGCGCGGCGTCGCGTCCTCCTGCAGGAACTCGGGCACGACGAACCGGCCGGCCAGCACGTTGGGCAACCCGACGTAGGGCAGCAGGAACTTGCGCCGCACCAGATACTCGGTGAGCTTCGACACGCGGTAGAAGATCACGTGCGGGCAGCGCGCGAGCGCCGCCTCGAGCGTGGCGGTGCCCGACGCGACGACGCCGACGTCGGCGGCGCGCAGCGCGTCCTCGGCGTGGCCGTACAGCAGCGTGATCGGCAGCCGGTCGTGGCCGGCGCGGTGCATCGCGGTCTCGAACGCGTCGCGCGTCGCGCGGGTGACGAACGGCACGAGGAAGCGCGCGTCCTCGCGCGCGCCGTGCAGCCGCGCCGCCGTCGCCAGCACGAGGTCGGCGTGCATCGCGATCTCCGACATCCGGCTGCCCGGCAGCAGCGCGAACACCGGCGTCGCGGCGCCGAGCTTCAGGAGCTCGCGCGTCTCGCGCCGCGTCGCGTGCGTCGCCGCCGACTGCGCCATCGGATGCCCGACGTACGTGACCGGGATGCCGGCCTCCTCGTAGAGCGGCGGCTCGAACGGGAACAGCGTCAGCATGCGGTCGACGCTGCGGCCGATCGTCCTCAGCCGCTCGCGCCGCCACGCCCACACCGACGGGCTCACGAAGTGCACGGTGCGCACGCCGGCGCGCTTCAGGCGCCGCTCGAGGCCCAGGTTGAAGTCGGGTGCGTCGACGCCGACGAACGCCGGCACCTTCGCGGCGAGCAGCCGCGCCGCGAGCTCGCGCCGGATGCGCAGCAGCGCGGGCAGGTGCGCGACCACCTCGGCGAACCCGCGCACGGCGAGCTTCTCCAGCGGGAACCACGCGTCGCAGCCCGCCGCCTCCATCCGCGGCCCCGCGATGCCGACGAACCGGACGTTCGGGTGGCGCGCGCGGACCGCCTGGATCAGCGCCGCGGCGAGCGCGTCGCCCGACGCCTCGCCGGCGACGATGCCGACGGTCACCGGCACCCCGCGCTCCGCGTCGCGCATGGCGCGCTAGCGCACGATGCCGCGGCTGGACGCCGCGAGGAACTGCGCGAGCGGGGCCAGCTCCGGCACGCCCGCCGCGTCGGCGGCGATCTTCGCCCGCGCGTCGTCGAGCGCCAGGCCCTCGCGGTACAGCGTCTTGTACGCGCGGCGGATGTGCAGGATGGCGTCGGCCGCGAAGCCGCGCCGGCGCAGGCCCTCGCTGTTGGTGCCGTGGGGCTTCGCCGGGTAGCCCTGCACGGTCACGTACGGCGGCACGTCCTGCAGAACCACGGCGTACGCGGCGAGCATCGCGTGCGCGCCGATGCGGCAGAACTGGTGAACGCCGGCGAACGCCCCCAGCACCGCGTAGTCGCCGATGTGGACGTGCCCGGCGATCTGCGCGTTGTTCGAGAACGTCGTGAAGTCGCCGACGACGCAGTCGTGCGCGACGTGCGTGTACGCGAGGAACAGGTTGCCGCTGCCGATGCGCGTGTCGCCGCGGTCCTGCACCGTGCCGCCGTGGACGGTCGCGAACTCGCGGAAGGTGTTGTCGTCGCCGATGGTCGTCGTCGTCGCCTCGCCGCCGTACTTGCGGTCCTGCGCGATCTCGCCGATCGACGCGAACTGGAAGATGCGGTTGCGCCGCCCGAGCGTCGTGCGCGCGCCGACCACGACGTGCGGGCCGACGACGGAGCCCTCGCCGATCACGACGTCCGCGCCGACGATCGAGTAGGCGCCGACCTCGACGTCGGGCGCGAGCCGCGCCGACGGGTCGACGATCGCCGCGGGATGGATGCGGCCCACGCCCGTCACTCCGCCGCCGGCGCGTCGGGCACCAGCACGACCTCGGCCTCGGTCGCGGTCTCGCCGTCGACGCTCGCGCGCAGCACGAACCGGCCCCCGCCCTCCATCCGCGACTCCAGCAGCAGCCGGTCGCCCGGGACCACCTGCCGCTTGAAGCGGACGTTGTCGAGCGAAGCGACGGTCCCGGGCGCGCCCTGCCCCGACGCGCGCGACAGCAGCGTCGACAGCTGGATCAGCGCCTCCACGACGAGCACGCCGGGCATCACCGGATAGTCGGGGAAGTGGCCCTGGAAGCAGGGTTCGCCGTTCGTCACGCACTTGACGGCCGTGGCCGCGCGTCCCGGCTCGCAGGCGACGATGCGGTCGACGAGCGGCACCGGATAGCGGCGCGGCAGCTGCCGCAGGATCTCGTCCAGGTCCGCCGGCGTCACGGCGCCTTCCCTTCGCCGCCCGCCTGCCCGCGCGCGGCGCGCTCCAGCGCGCTCACGCGGTCGCCGAGCGCACGCAGCCGCCGCAGCTGCGACGCCACGTGCATCCAGTCGCGGTGCGGCAGCGGCGGGAACGTGCCCGTATACACGCCGGGCGCGTCGATCGACGCGAACACGGCGGTCGCCGCCGACACCACGACGCCGTCGGCGATCGACAGGTGGCCGGCGATCATCGCGGCGCCGCCGATCTTCACGTTGCGGCCGATGTTGGCGCTTCCCGCGATCCCGACACAGCCGGCGATCGCCGTGTGCGCGCCGATCCGGCAGTTGTGCCCGACCTGGATCTGGTTGTCGATGCGCACGTCGTCTTCGATCACCGTGTCGCCGATGGCGCCGCGGTCGATCGTGGTGTTGGCGCCGATCTCGCAATCGGCGCCGACGACGACGCGGCCGACCTGCGGGATCTTGATCCAGCGCCCGGCGTCCTCGGCGTTGCCGAAGCCGTCGGCGCCGATGACCGCGCCCGGGTGCACGATCGTGCGCGGGCCGATCGCGCAGCGTGCGCAGATCGTCACCCGCGGGTGCAGCAGCACGTCGTCGCCGATCGTCGCGCCGTCGCCGACGTAAGTGCCGACGCCCACGATCGCGCGCGCGCCGACGACGGCGCCGGCGCCGACGAACGCGAACGGCGCGACGGTCGCCGTCGGCGCGACGACCGCGGTGGGGTCGACGTGGGCGGCGGCGGCGACGCCGGGCGCCGGCGCCGGCGGCGGGTGCAGGATCGCCGCGACGCGCGCGTAGGTCGCGTAGGGATTGGCGTGGACGAGCTTCGGCCGCGTGGTCGCCGCGGCGTCGGCCGGCGCCACGATCACGGCCCCCGCCCGCGTGCGCGCGAGCAGCGGCCGCTGCCGCGCGCCGACGGCGAACGCGATCGCGTCGGGGCCGGCGTGCTCGAGCGTGCCGACGCGCTCGACGACGACGCCGCCGTCGCCGTCCAGCGCGGCGCCCGTGCGGGTCGCGAGCTCGGCGAGCGTGATGCGGGGGGCGGGCATGGGCGGTGTGCGGTGCGCGCCCGTGCCGGGACCGCGGTCGCGGCGTCGCGCGCGCGCGGCTACTTGTCGGCGAGCGCCTTGATGACCTTTTCGGTGATGTCGATGCGCTGGCTCGCGAAGACGACCGGGTCCTGCAGGATCAGGTCGAACTTCTCGGTCTCCGCGATCTGCTGGATCACCTTGTTCGCGCGCTCCTGCAGGCTCGCGAGCTCCTCGTTGCGGCGCAGGTTGAGGTCCTCGCGCGCCTCGCGCTGCATCCGCTGCAGGTCGCGCGTCTGGTTGGCGAGGTCGCGCTCCTTGTTGCGCCGGTCGGACTCCGTCATCGTCGGGCCGTCGCGGTCGAGCTGCGCCTGCAGGTCGCGCACCTGCTTGGTGAGCTTCTGGATGTCGGCGTCGCGCGCGGCGAACTCGCGTTCGAGCTTCTGCTGCGCGCGCTTGGCGGGCGCCGCCTCGCGGAACAGCCGCTCGGTGTTCACGAAGCCGATCTTGTAGTCGGCGGCGTGCGCCGCGCCGGCCGCCGCGAGCAGGCACGCCGCGGCGATGAGGGTCGAAATGCGGTTCAAGGCGTTCTCCTGCTCTCCGGCACCGGGCGGGCCCGCGTCAGAACACCGTCCCGACCTGGAACTGGAACTTCTGGATCTTGTCGGCGGAGATCGAGTTGATCGGGATCGCGTAGCTGAACTTGAGCGGCCCGATCGGCGAGTTCCACGCGAGGCCCACGCCGGCCGCGAACCGGAAGTTCTCGAACTCCGGCTGGAAGCCGTTCACGTAGATCTGGCCGGCGTCGAAGAACCCGGACAGGCGCACCGAGCGCTCGCCCTTGAGGATCGGATAGAACAGCTCGGCGTTGCCGACGATCTTGCGCTTGCCGCCCGTCGAGTTGCCGTAGATGTCGCGCGGGCCGAGCGAGCCTGCCTGGTAGCCGCGGACCGAGCCCACGCCGCCGGCGTAGAACGCCTTGTAGAACGGCAGCGGCTTCCCGCCGGTGCCGTCCCCGTAGCCCAGATCGGCGCGCAGCATCAGCACGAACTCCCCGTACACGGGCCAGAACGACTGGTTGATGTACTGCAGCTTGTAGTAGGCAAGATCGCCGATCGGCATCCCGTACTCGATCAGCGCGGACTGCAGGCGGCCGAACGTAGGATAGAGGATGTCGTTGCGGGTGTCACGCGACCAGCCGGCCGACAGGATGTAGCTGTTCGTCGAGTAGCCGAAGTCCTGCACGAACTGGTAGTAGATCGGCGGGCTGTTGTCGAACAGCGTCAGCGACGTGTGCTCGAAGCGGAAGCCGAAGTTGATCGTGTCGATCTCGGACACCGGCACGCCGAAGCCGATGGCCGCGCCGAGCGTCGACGACGCGTACTGCGACACGGCGAGGCCGGTCGGGTCGATGTTCTTGTCGTAGATCTCGAGCGTCCGCGAAATGCCGTCCACCGTCCAGTACGGCTCGGTGTAGACGAGCGACAGCGTGCGGTTGACCGAGCTCGTGTTGAGCGACAGCGACAGCGCGTTGCCGGAGCCGAAGATGTTCTGCTGCGACACCGACGCGCTGAACACGAGGCCTTCCGAGCTCGAGTAGCCGACGCCGGCGAGCAGGTTGCCGGTGTTCTTCTCGGCCACCGTGACCTCGATGTCCACCTGGTCGTTGGTCCCGGGCACCGGCGGCGTCTCGACGTTGACGCTGCCCTCCTCGAAGTACCCGAGCCGCCGGACGCGGACCTTCGAGCGCTCGATCCGCGTGCCGTCGTACCACGCGCCCTCGAGCTGGCGCAGCTCGCGGCGGATCACCTCGTCGCGCGTCTTCGGGTTGCCGCTGATGTTGATCCGGCGCACGTACGCGCGGCGCCCCGCGTCGACGTAGAACGTGAACGCGACCTTGTTGCCGGCCTTGTCGAGCTCCGGCACCGCGTTGACGTTGGCGAACGCGTAGCCGTCCACGCCGAGGCGCTCGGACAGCGCCTTCACCGACGACTGCATCTGCGCGCGCGAGAACGTGTCGCCGGGGCGGACGCTGATCAGGCCGCGCAGCTCGGGTTCCGCGACGACGAGGTCGCCGGCGATCGTGATGCCGGAGACCGTGTACTTCGGGCCCTCGCTGACGTTGACCGTGATGTAGACCTCTTCCTTGTCGGGCGAGATCGACACCTGCGTGGACTCGATCGCGAACTCCAGGTAGCCGCGGTTCTGGTAGAAGCTGCGCAGCGCCTCCAGGTCCGCCTGCAGCTTCTGCTTCGAGTACTGGTCGTCCTTCGTGTACCACGACAGCCAGTTGGGCGTCGACAGGCTCATCTCCGAGCGGAGCTGCCGCTCGGTGAACTCCTTGTTGCCGACGAGGTTGATCCGCGCGATGTTCGCGGTCTCGCCCTCGACGATCGTGAAGTTGATCGCGACGCGGTTGCGCTCCTGCGGCGTGACCGTCGTCTGCACGGTCGCCGCGTACTTGCCGCGCGTGATGTACTGGCGCTTCAGCTCCTGCTCGGCGCGGTCGAGCGCCGAGCGGTCGAAGATGCGCGCCTCGGCGATGCCGACCTCCTTCAGCGCCTTCTTGACCGTGTCGGTGTCGAACTCCTTGTTGCCGACGAACGTGAGCGAGCTGATCGTCGGCCGCTCCTGGACGGCGACGACGAGGATGTCGCCCTGCGCCTCGATGCGGACGTCGCGGAAGAACCCGGTCGCGTAGAGCGCCTTGACCGCCTGCGCCACCTTCTCGTCGTCGACGCGCTCGCCGACCTTGATCGGCAGGTACGAGAAGATGGTGCCGGCCTCGGTCCGCTGCACGCCCTCGACGCGGATGTCCTTCACGGTGAACGGCTCGAACGCCCACGCGGTCGCCGCGTGGGCGCACCCGAACAGCGCGGCGATCAGCGCCGGCAGCAGGCGGCTGCGCCGCACGGCCGGCGCCGCGTCGCGAGGGGACCGGCTGCGCGACGGCGGTTGCGGCACGCGACGGTCAGAACAGGCGGGAAACGTCATTGAAGAGCGCTAAGGCCATCAGCACGGCGAGCATCGCCATGCCGATGCGCTGGCCGACCTCGAACGCGCGGTCGGAGACGGGGCTGCCCTTGAGAACTTCGGCGAAATAATACAGCAAATGCCCCCCGTCCAACAGCGGAACGGGCAGCAGGTTGAGCACACCCAGGCTGATGCTGATGAGCGCCAGGTAGCCGACGAACACCAGCGCGCCCGCCTGCGCCGACTGGCCGGCGAAGTCGGCCAGCGTCAGCGGCCCGCTGATGTTCCTGAGCGACGCCTCGCCGACGACGATGCGGCCGAGCATCTTCAGCGTGAACACCGACAGCTCCCACGTCTTGCGCGCACCCTGCGCCAGTGCGTCGAGCGGGCCGTAGCGCACGGTGACCGCCGCCTTCGCGGCAACGTCCGGGTCCACCTTGAGCTTCAGGCCGGCGATGCCGACGATGCGGCCGCCCTGGTCGACCGCCTCCGGCGTCACGGTGACGTCGCGCGCGGCGCCGCCGCGCTCGACGCGGAACGCGATCGGCACGCCGGGCTTCGCGTTGGTGATCGCCGCGACGTCGGCGGGCGAGCGCACCGGCCGGCCGTCGACTTCCACGATGCGGTCGCCGGCGGCGAGCCCCGCGCGCTCGCCGGGCTTGCCGGGCGAGAGCTCGGCGATCAGCGGATGGCCGAGGTCCGTACGCAGGCCGAGCACGCCGGGCGCGTTGCCCTCCCAGTCCGCGGCCTGCAGCTGCCCGATCGCCAGCACGCGCGACACCGGCGGATCGCCGGCGTGCGGGCCCGCGGGCTCGACGGCGAGCGCCACGGCCTCGCGACCCTGCGCCTTCGTCAGCCGCCAGCGCACGTCCTGCCAGCTCTTCACCGGCTCGCCGTCGATCGCGACGACGACGTCGCCGCCGCGGATGCCGGCCGCGGCCGCGGCGGTTCCGGGCGCGGGCTCGGCCAGCACGGCGCGCTGGCCGGGGATGCCGGCCATGTACGTGCCGGCGAACAGCACGACCGCGAGCAGCAGGTTGGCGGCCGGGCCCGCGGCGACGATCGCGATGCGCTTCCACACGCTTTGCCGGTTGAACGCGCGCGCGACGTCGGCGGCCGGCACGTCGCCCTCGCGCTCGTCGGCCATCTTCACGTAGCCGCCCAGCGGGATCGCCGACAGCGCCCACTCGGTGCGGTCGCGCCCGAAGCGGCGCACGGCGACCACCCGGCCGAAGCCCACGGAAAAGCGCAGCACCTTGACGCCGCACCAGCGAGCGACGACGTAGTGGCCGAGCTCGTGGAAGACGACGAGCACGCCCAGCGTGACCAGGAACCCCAGCACCTTGTACGCCAGCTCGATCATGCCGATACTCTACCCGCAATCGCGCGGCCGGCGACCCAGTCTTCCGTCGCGCGGCGCGCGTCGGCATCGGCGGCCAGCGCGTCGTCGATCGTGGCCACCGGCCGCACGGCCGCGCCGGAAAGCGTCTGCGCGCACGCGGCCGCGATGTCGGTGTAGCGGATCCGGCCGGCGAGGAACGCCGCGACCGCGACCTCGTTGGCCGCGTTGAGCACGGCCGGCGCCGTGCCGTCCGCGGCCAGCGCGTCGAACGCGAGGCGCAGGCACGGGAAGCGCGCGTAGTCCGGCGCCTCGAACGAGAGCGCCGCGAGGGCCGCGAGGTCGAGGTGCGCGACGCCGGCGTCGACGCGCTCCGGGTACGCGAGCGCCTGCGCGATCGGCGTGCGCATGTCCGGATGCCCGAGCTGCGCCAGCACCGACCCGTCGACGTACTCGACGAGCGAGTGCACGACGCTCTGCGGGTGAATGACGACGTCGATCGCCTCGCGCGGCGCGCCGAACAGCCAGCGCGCCTCGATCACCTCGAGGCCCTTGTTCATCATCGTCGCCGAGTCGACGGAGATCTTGCGGCCCATCGACCAGTTCGGGTGCGCGCACGCCTCGTCGGGCGTCACGTGCGCGAGCTCGGCGACCGGCCGCCTGCGGAACGGCCCGCCCGACGCGGTGAGCAGGATCCGCCGCACGCCGGCGCGCTGCGGGTCGCGCGCGTAGTGCGCGGGCAGGCACTGGAAGATCGCGTTGTGCTCGCTGTCGATCGGCAGCAGCGTGGCCCCGCCCGCCGCGGCCGCGGCCATGAACGGCGCGCCGCCGATCACCAGCGCCTCCTTGTTCGCGAGCAGGATGCGCTTGCCGGCGCGCGCAGCGGCCAGCGTGGGCGCGAGCCCGGCGGCGCCGACGATGGCCGCCAGCACCGTGTCGGCCTCCGGCAGCGCGGCGACCTCCGCCAGCCCTTCCGGCCCGGCGAGCACGCGCGTCCCGACGGCGTCGGCGGCGAGCCGCTGCGCGAGGTCGCGCGCGGCGCCCCGGTCGGCCATCGCCGCGTACGGCGGGCGGTGCCGGCGGCACAGGTCGGCGAGCTTCTCCGCGTTCGAGTGCGCGGCGAGCGCCGCGACGGCGAACCGCTGCGGATGGCGCGCGATGACGTCCAGCGCCGACTCGCCGATCGAGCCGGTCGCGCCCAGCAGCGTCACGCGCTTCATCGCAGCACCTTCACGCTGCGCGCTCCGGCATTCGCCCCAGGGAACCTCTGCACGACACGCGTAGACGCGGACTCGGGCGCAACCTGTCGCGCGACACGCGTTCTTGCGTCGCATTCTCCTGCGGCCGGCGCCGGGCCGCCCCAAGCCGGCCGTCCGACTTGCCGTTGCCGTCCCGGCTGCAAAAGGCGCAACGCCGGCATCGCGTCGTCCACCGACGCCACGGACGCCTTTTGCAGACGCTCCCCGGGGCTCATGGCGAGCGCGCGAGGTACGCGTGCGCGGCGAGCGCGACGATCGGCATCGCGGCGAGCAGCGCGTCGGTGCGGTCGAGGATGCCGCCGTGGCCGGGCAGCAGCGCGCCGCTGTCCTTGACGCCGGCGTGGCGCTTCAGCAGCGACTCGAAGAGATCGCCGACCACCGACACCGACGCGACGACGACGACGAACACGACCCAGAGGGCGACGGC
>JAYRNW010000319.1:0-20694 GCA_041911995.1 Casimicrobiaceae bacterium
GGCGGACGCCGACGCCGAGGCGCCGCCGAAGCTCAAGACCGTCGTGACGATCCAGCGCGCGCGGACGATCATCGCGCGCAACGACTCGCCCGACATCCCGTTCACGCAGTCGATCAATCCATACCAGGGCTGCGAGCACGGCTGCGTCTACTGCTATGCGCGGCCGTCGCACGCGTACCTCGACCTGTCGCCCGGGCTCGACTTCGAGAGCCGCCTGTTCGCCAAGCCCGACGCGCCGGCGCTGCTGCGCGCGGAGCTCGCGAGGCCCGGCTACGCCTGCGAGCCGATCGCGCTCGGCAGCAACACGGACCCCTACCAGCCGATCGAGCGCGAGTGGCGGGTGACGCGGCAGATCCTCGAAGTGCTGGCCGGGCACGAGCATCCGTTCACGATCGTCACCAAGTCGGCGCTGGTGGAACGCGACATCGACCTGATCGCGCCGATGGCCGCGAAGCGCATGGCGCGCGTCTACGTGTCGATCACCACGCTCGACCGCGACCTCGCGCGCACGCTGGAGCCGCGGGCTTCCGCACCGCCGCGGCGGCTCTCGGCGATCCGCACGCTCGCCGACGCCGGCATCCCGGTCGGCGTGCTGACGGCGCCGGTGATCCCGGCGCTGAACGACCGCGACCTCGAGGCGATCCTCGAAGCCGCGGCCGCGCACGGCGCGACGTCGGCCGGCTGGATCCTGCTGCGGCTGCCGCACGAGATCGCGCCGCTGTTCCGCGCGTGGCTCGACGCGCACGTGCCGCTGCGCGCCGCGCACGTGACGAGCCTGATCCGCCAGCTGCGCGGGGGGCGCGACAACGACCCGCGGTTCGGCACGCGGATGCGCGGGACGGGCGTCTACGCGGAGCTGATCGAGAAGCGCTTCGCGCTCGCCTGCAGGCGCTTCGGGCTCGCGCGCGACCGCACGGCCGCCCTCGATACGTCGCGGTTCAGGGCACCTGCGCCGCGCGGGAACGATCGTCAGCTCGACTTGTTCTGATTCGCGCAGCCCCGGGTGCTGGGCACCGGCCGCGGCCCGGCCGTCGGCCAGCGGCGACTGCCGACGGCGTCATCGTTCGCGGACCGCGAGCGTCGGCGCGCGGCTCCCCTCGTCGCCATCGTCGCCGCGGCCGGAGGCGTGCAACGATTGGTCCTGGCGCGACTCGCGCCCGGGGACGTCGCGTACCAACAATTCCTCACGGCGCAGGTACGTCATCACGAAGTCCACGGTCGTGGCCAGCGGAGGGTCGCTGCGACTGCCGGGGGCCCCGCTCCTCGCGGCCCGATAGTCGGTGTTGTCGTACCGCTTGCCCTGCATGAGCGCCACCTTGGCGTGCGACCGATTGATGAATTCCAGCAGCGGGTAGAGCGGGTCGTCCCGGCCGCACCGGCGGTTCAGCTCGGCGACGAAGCCGGGGATGGAGTGGTAGGTGAACCGGTACCCGTATTCGCGTGCGATGAGCGACGTGATGTCCGGCATGTTGCAGTAGCGGTCGGCCGTCACGTGCAACGTTCGGCCCGCCGACCCGGGTCCGGCGAAGATTGCCACCATGTTGTCCGCGGCGATGTCGACGGGCACGAAGCTGATCTGGATCGTCGAGTCCACGGCAAGCCCGTGGTTCAGCATGAAGGCGATCAGCCTCACGACGATGTCGTCCCGGTTGCCCACCCCCCCGGTCGACGCCGAAAGCGTGGAGGTCCGGTAGATGCGCACGGCAAGACCCTGCCGCTCTGCCGCGAGGACCAGTTGCTCGGCGACCCACTTGCTCTGTGCATACCCGAAGTCGAGGTTTGCCATCGCATCGTTGTCGTCGCTCTCCACGAGCAGCGGCAGGGTCGTCCAGCCGAAGATCAGCGTCGTCGAGACGTAGTGGAACTCCTTCCGGACGCCTGTCGCCGCGAACCGCAACAGCTCCCGCGTCGCCTCGACGTTGTGCGGTCGCAGCGCGTCGTAGGCGAGGCTGTAGTTGACGAGCGCCGCGCAGTGGAACACCGCGCGGACCTCGCGCGACAGCGCTTCCCACTGTCCGGAAGCGAGACCGAGACCGGGAAGCGACAGGTCGCCGCAGACGACGCGCATACGTTCGCGCAGCATGCGTTCGAGATCCGGCGTCCAGAGGCCCGCCCGGCGCAACGCGGCGCGGATGCGGTTCATGCCGTGGGCCGGATCGGCGGCGCGTACGACGGCAAAGCAGGTGCAGGTCGTCAGGCGCAGCAGGCCGTGCAGCAGGAACGGGCCGAGGAAGCCGGTCGCGCCGGTGACCAGCACGCCGTCGACGCGCGGATCGCCCGACGGCAGCGCGTCGAGTCCGAGGTCGTCGAGCTCCGCGTCCGCCGCCATCTGCGCTCGTTCGCGCTCCGCACGCTGCTGCGCGACGCTCGCGAGCCAGCCGCGGAGCATGGCGGCCGACGGCCGGCCCTCGCACAGCCACCGGTCGAGCGTCCCCGCGAGTTCGGCGACCGTCACCTGCTGAAGCAGAGGCAGGTCGACCAGGTCGACGAGCTCGCCCAGGCCGTGATCGGCCAGCAGCTCTCGCAGTTCGTCCAGCAGCGACACCAGCGCGATGGAGTCGATACCCATTTCGGGCAGCGTATGCGGTTCGCTGCCGGTCAGCGCATGGCGGTCCAGTATGGAACGGAGCCGATCGACCGGATTCGCGGCCAGCGCCGACGGCGTGCTCGCGCCGGCGCTCGTGTGCATCGCGATGACCGGCAGATCGCCGTCGAGCCAGCGCTGCCGGGTCGCGCCGCGCGCGACCTTGCCCGACGTCGTCTTGGCGATCGATCCCGGCGGCGCGAACGCAATCGTCCTCGGCTCGACGTAATACTGCGTCCGGAGCGCGTGCACGATCGCGGCCGGATCGGGAAGGTCGTCCGGGTCCCGCACCTCGGCCACCACGACCAGCGCCTCGCCGTCGCTCTCGACGGCGAACGCGGCCGTGCCTCCGGTGCGGACCTTGGCGGACGCCGCCTCGACGATGGCATCGATGTCCTGCGGATAATAGTTGACACCGCGGATGATGACGACGTCCTTGATCCGCCCGCAGACGAACAGTTCCTCGTCGTCCAGGAAGCCCAGGTCGCCCGTTCGCAGGTATGAGCCGGCGCCCGGCATCGCGTTCGGGAACGCGTTGCCGAACACGTCACGCGAGAGCTCCGGCCGGTTCCAGTATCCCTGCGCCACGCTCGCGCCCGCGACCCAGATCTCGCCCAATTGACGCTCGCCGAGCGGCATGCGGGTTCGGAGGTCGACGATCCGCACGTCGACGCCCGGCACCGGGGTGCCGCAGCTGACGAGGCGCAATCGATTGTCGGCGCCGGTTCGCGCATTGGCGAAGCGCAGGCGTCCCTGCTGGAGCAGACGCTTGTCCACGGTCGCGATCCGGCGCCCCGAGTAGGTCACGGCCAGCGTGTTCTCCGCCAGGCCGTAGGCCGCGATGCATGCCGCGGGCCGCAGCCCGCATGGCGCGAATCGCGCGACGAAGCGCTCGTACGTGTCGGCGCGTACCGGCTCCGACGCGTTCGCCACCAGCCGAAGCGAGGACAGGTCGAGTTCGGGCAGACGCGCGGACGGCACCTTGTCCTCGCGCAGGCAGTATTCGAACCCGAAGTTCGGGGAAGCGGTGCCGGTCGCGCGAACCCGACCGACGGTCTCCAGCCACAGCAGCGGCCGCCGGAGAAAGTCCCGGGGCTCGAAGCCGTAGGTCGTGCCGCCATGGATGACCGGGAAGATGTACGAACCGATCAACCCCATGTCGTGGTACTGCGGCAGCCACGATA
Organism: Casimicrobiaceae bacterium; assembly: GCA_041911995.1. Taxonomy (GTDB): domain Bacteria; phylum Pseudomonadota; class Gammaproteobacteria; order Burkholderiales; family Casimicrobiaceae; genus VBCG01. Next base: position 3,769 of record JAYRNW010000319.1, read on the forward strand.
CGGCGATCGGCACGTGGTCGATGGCGGCAAGCGCATTGTGAATCAGGTTCTCGTGCGAAACGACGACGCCCTTGGGGTCGCTGGTCGACCCGGACGTGTATTGCAGAAAGAGCACCGACCCCGGGTCGTCGGCGACCGGGTCGGGTCGAACGTCGTCGCCTTCGTCGGTGGCGATGAAGTCGAGCCGGGGCAAATCGGGGAATCCCGGGGGCGGGCCATCCTTGCAGGCGGCGACGTACTGCGCATGCAGGTCGCGGAACAGCCCCGTTCCGAGCGCCGCACGCGCCGTGCAGTCACGAGCGACGAAAGCGAGCTTGGAGAGCCCCCCGGCGGGATTGGCGGGAGTCGGCGGATAGACGGGCACCGGGACGACCCCGACGCGCGCGCACGCGAAGAAGGCGGCGATGATCTCGAGCCCGGGCGGGTACACGAGCAGCACCCGATCCCCGCGGCGAAGCCCCGATCCCCGGACCAGGCGCGCCGCGAGCGTCCGCGTGCGCTCGCGAAAGCCGGCATACGTGTAGGCCTCGCGCTCGCGGCCATCGACGTCGAGAAAGCTGAACAGGCACTTGTCCGGCTGCCGCGCCGTCCAGTGCTCCAGGTAGTCGACGATCGATTTCATGGCGAGCGGGTATTGCCTCACATCGTGTACTGCATCTGAACGAACCACGCGTTGTTGGGCTTGAGCGCGCCCAGGATGCTGTCGCCGGCCCCGAAGTACGTGTTGCCGCCGGCGCTCATCAGGAGCGCATCGTCGAACCGGTACTCGATGCGGACGCGGAGCGTGCTGCCCTGCCCGGCCGCGTACGCGAGCCCGCTGACCTCCACGCGCCACGCGTCGTCCAGCCAGCGCTGCTGCAGGCGGTACGCGAACCCGCAGAGATTCGTCACCGGCTGCTGGTTGACCAGCGCCTGCGTGGCCAGGATCAGTCGCTGCACGGGCCGAACCGGCGGAGGCGGTGCGGCGGCGCTGCCGTACACGTGCTGCATGACGACCTGCACGTTGACGTCGAGCCCGTCTCCGATGCTCCGGTCGCCACCCACGACCGCCTTCAGATAGTCGGCCCTCTGGCCCGGCAACTCGTCGGAGGTCGGCACGACGCGGTCGCGGATCGTCGTGTAGGCGATCTCCCCGCGGATCGTGGCTTCGCCGAGCGCGGCCGCGACGTCGGCACCGAAGCGCCGGATCCTGTAGTTCTGCCAGCCCAGGCGGGGGACGAACGAAGATAGATTCGCGCTCAGCGACGGCGACAGGTCGACGCCTTGATAGTAGGACACGCCCCAGTCGACCCGCTCGCCGGTCCCGTCGACGCGCACGCCGACGTTGTCGCGGCCGTCGATGGCCGCGTAGGGGACCCCCTGCAGGCCGTCGATGTACGGCAGTCGGGTGGTCTGCATGTGCGGCATCCAGACGCCGCTCAGGGTCACGGGCCCGAGCGGCACCACGCCCTCGACGCCGTCGTTGCCGAAGCGCTGGTCGTCCGTCGCCGGCGTGCGCCATTGCCAATCGCGCGAGACGAGAGAATCCGTCGGGTTGATCTGGTCGGCGCGGCCCCAGGGCAGGATCTGCCGCCCGATCCGGACGACGGCGCGCCCGACCGGAACTTCCGCGAAGGCCTCGCGAAGCGCCGCCGCCTTGTTCGTCGCGAAGAATGCGTGGTCGGCCACCCAGCCTTCGGCGTAGAGCCGCGTGTCCATCGCTTCGAGCCTGCCTCCAATCGACACCAGCGCGGCCGCGACAACTTGTACGCCACGCGTGTCGGCATCGATGCCGTCGGTCCAGACCCCGGCGCTGGCGCGCACTCCCGCTTGCCAGGCGAACGACGGCACGGTCGCGATCGCCAGCATTCCGCCGGCGGCACCGCGAACCAGAATGCGGCGAACGGCGTCCGAAAGGTGTCTAATCATGGCAAGGGCCGCGCCGCGCCGAGCGATGTCAGACTATAGGGGCACCGGCGAGGCGGGCGTGATGACCACGATCATAAAGACATGCTTTTCGATCGGATGATCGATCGGCGCCGCGCCGGCCATCGTCTCATGGCGACGGACCCCGGAGGGTCTGGACCGGGACGCGACGGCATCCTGGCGGCCGCCGACGGGGCCGTGGCCGCAACCGCGTCCGGCACGCGGCACCCGGCCGAAGCGCCGCTGATCCGCCTGCGCGACGTCGCCAAGCATTACGAAGGGGGAGGCGGGCCCGTGCCCGTGCTCGTCGCGGTGGACCTCGCGGTCGCGCGGGGCGAAGCGATCGCGCTGACCGGGGTGTCCGGCAGCGGCAAATCGACGCTGCTCCACATCCTCGGCGCCATCGAGCGCCCGGACCGCGGAACGGTGGAGGTGTGCGGACGCGATCTGGCCGGGCTGGATGCGCGCGGGCAGACGGCGTTTCGGGCACGCGAGGTCGGCTTCGTATTCCAGTTCTTCAACCTGATTCCCACCCTCACCGCGCACGAGAACGTCGTCGCCGCTCTGGAGCCGCTGGGTGGAACGCGGACGGCGCGGGACGCCGCGGCGACCGCCGCGTTGCGCGCGGTGGGCTTAGGCGGCCACGTCGATCAGTACCCGGCGCAGCTCTCCGGCGGCGAACAGCAGCGGGTGGCGATCGCTCGCGCCGTGGCCAAGCGACCGCCGGTGCTGCTGGCCGACGAACCGACCGGCGCGCTCGACGCCGCGACGGCGGAACAGGTCCTGGCCGCGCTGGACCACGTTCGCCGCGAAAACGGCTGCGCCGTCGTGATCGCCACGCACGATCCCGTCGTGGCACGCTTCGTCGACCGGGTGGTCCGCCTCGAGCGGGGGCGACTGGTGGCCGGGGACCCGTGAGCGCCGCACGATGGCGATGCGTTGGCTGACCCGCCTGCCCCTGCCGACGCCGATGAGGCACCTGGCGGGCTCGGCGCGGAGAATGGCGGGCCGCCTGTTCGCGATGGCATCGATCGCGGGATTCGGGCTGGCGGTCTTCGTCGGGGCGACGTCCGCGATCGACAGCATCCTCGCCGACCGCGATGCCTGGTACGCCGAAGGCCATCTCGCGGACCTCGAACTGCGTGTCGGCGCCGACGACATCGCGAACTTCCCGGATTGGCGGTCCCTTCCCGGCGTGGCCGACGCGCGGCTGCGACTCGTCCATCCGGCAACGCTGCGCCTCGGCGCGGGCGGAACGCTGCGCGTACTGCTGGTCGTGCCCGCCTCCGTGAGCGAGACCCCGCTCAATACGCTGCAGATCGTCGCCGGCAGCGCACTCGAGCCGGGCGACGAAGACGGGGCGGTCGTCGAGCGCGGCCTGGCCCGGTATCACGGGGTCGCGGTCGGCGACGCGCTCGCCGTGCGGCTCGGCAGCGACGACGTCACCTTCCGGGTGCGCGGCATTGCGTCGGACGCGGAGTTCCTGCTCGCACCCGCGAATCCGCTGCTGTTCGTGCCGAGCAAGGGTTCGCTCGGCGTCATCTACGTGAACCCGGAGGTGCTTCGCGCGCGCTTCGGCTTCGTCCCGGCCAACAGCGTGCTGTTTCGCCTCGCGCCCGGCGCGCAACGCGACGCCGTGCGCGCGGCCGTGATCGCGCGGGCACGCACGCGGCTCGCCGTCGACTGGACGAGCACGCGCGACGAGCAGTTCGCCTCCCGCTTCCTGGAGAAGGACCTCCAGGTGTTTCGCATCGCCGTGCCGGTAATCGTGCTATTCAGCGCGATCTCGGCCGCCTTCGCGACGACGTTCCTGTTCGTCCGGTGGGTCGCGCAGGAGCGCCAGGCACTCGCCGTGTTCCTGGCGCTCGGGCACACGCGGCGCAGGCTCGCCGCGAGCCTCGCCATCATGTTCGCCCTGCTGGCGGCGAGCGTGGTCGCGGAAGGCCTGCTCGTCGCGCCGCTGATCGGGCGCGGCTTTCTCGAGAACTTCGCCGGGGCAACCGGCTTGCCGACGCCGCGCTTCGCGTTCACACCGACGAGCGTCGCCTGGGGGATCGCGGGCGTGGCCGCGATCTTCGGCGGGGCCGGCACGGTGGCGATCGCGCAGGCGTTCCGCCTGTCGCCGCGCGATGCCATGCGACACGACATCGCGCTCGTTCGGATGCCCGACCGTATCGGCGGTGCCCTCGGGCGCCTGATGCCGGCGACGTGGCTGCGGCTGCCGCTGCGCAGTCTGTTCCGTTACCGGCTGGTGTCCTCGCTGACCGTGGCCTCCGTCGCGCTCGGACTTGGCGTCGCGGCTTCGTTCTTCGTCGCGTACTCGTCGTTCGTCGGGACGACGATGCACCTGGTCGCGCGGAACACATGGGATTGCGCGATCGACTTCGTGGCGCCCATGTGGGAGAACGACGTCGGACGACTGGCACGCCGACTCGGAGTCGTCGACTACACGCCGTACACGCGCGGCGTCGCGCAGGCCGTCGGGCACGGCCACCGCGTCAACCTCTACGCCGGCGGCTTCGATCCCGGCAAGCCGTGGTACGCGGTGACGCTGGTGAGCGGCCAGGCATTGAGCGATGCCGAGCCGGAAGGCATCCTGCTCGAGCAGAGCGCCGCGCGCGAACTCGGCGTCGGGATCGGGAGTCCGCTGACGATCGAAATGCAGGGCCGGCAGCGAACCGCATCCGTGCGCGGGCTGTTCTCCGGCGCGCTGCCGGGCGAAGCGCGCTTCACGCTCGCCTTCCACCGCGAGCTTGCCGATCTCGACGAGCGCGCGACCGGCATCTTCGTGCGCTCGGCGGGCGAACCGGCCGATCTTGCCCGTCGCGCCTCCACCGATCCCGATGTGCTGCAGACGCTCACGAAGGACCAGGCGGCGCGCGCGATCCTGGCCGTCAGCGCGCAGGTGACCGAGATCGTCCGGCTCGGGCAGGCGATCAGCCTTGCCATCGTGGCGCTGTCCGTCTTCGCCAGCATCGGCTACACGGTGCTGATGCGCAGGGGCGAATACCAGACGCTGCGGGTGCAAGGCTACGGCGACGGCATGATCGTCACGCTGGTGATGGTCGAGACGGCGCTCGTCGGACTGGCGGCACTGGCGCTCGCCATCCCCGTCGGGGCGGCCGCCGCGTTCTACTACAACCGGCAGCTCTCGCAGGCGTGGTTTCAGGTCGACACGATCCTTTCCGCCGGCGACTTCGCGAGTGCGTTTGTCCCGGGCTTCCTCCTCCTGTTGCTCGTGGCGTTGCCGGCGGCGCGGCTCGTGCTGCGCACGCCGCTCGCGCCGGGGCTGCGCGCCCCCGACATCGCGTGACGCCCCGCCGGGAACCGCGTTCGCGCGCGTGCGCTGCCGGCGGGCGACGCGGGCGCCTGCTCCCGCGCCTTGCCTGGATCTGCGTGTGCGTGCTGCACGCCGCCGCGGCCGCCGGTCCGGATGCGGCGGCGATCATGGCCTCCGCCGACCGGCTGAACCGCCCGGCGTACGAAGTCGCGCGGATGCGCATGGAGCTGCGCGGTGACGATCGGCCCGTCGACCGCGAGCTCGTGTGGCGGACGCTCAACGAGGGCGCGCAGCGCACGTCGCTGTTCAAGTTCACCGAGCCCTCGAGCCTGCGCGGCGAGGCCACGCTCATCGTCGAGCACGACGGCGGCCCGAGCGCCATCTGGCACTACGCCCCCGCGACGCGCAACGTCAGGCGCATCGCCGGCGAGCACCGGCAGAACCGCTTCATGGGCACCGAGTTCGTCTTCGAGGACTTCGAGGGGTTGAAGCTCGGCCGCTACGCGTTCGCACTGCTGCGGCGCGAGCCCTGCCGCGACGGCGGGCCGTGTTACGTCATCGAGGGGCGCGCGACGGACCCGGCCGAGAGCGCGACCAGCGGATACGGTCGCAAGCTGTTCTGGGTGAACGAGAAGAATTTCGCGATCGTGAAGGTCGAGTTCTACGACCCGGGCGGTGCGCTGGCCAAGACCCTCGAAGGTTCGGAGTTCCGCCTGCTGGGCGGCTACTGGCGGCCGCGCCGCCAGACGATGACCAACGCGCGCACCGGGCGCTCCACCACGCTCGTGGAACTGCAGCGAGCGCTGGACGAGCCATTCGACAAATACTATGTTGGTCAGCAGTACCTGCGCTCGGACTGATTGCGGGGTTGTTCCGCTCGCCGCCCGTTTGCAGGCTACAGGCGAAGCCGGCCGTGACGACGCTGCATCCGGCCCCGCCCTGACCGCGGTCAAAGATCCGTCGACAAAGTCGCGCCACAATGAAGCCGGTGGCGGCGTGGGGACGATGACGCCGTGCGTGACCCGCGCGCCTCGGACGAAGGGGGGCAACGATGAAGCGGCTCTTGGTCTTGGCAATTGCGTTCTTCGCCAGCGCGGTGGTCGGGCATGCGGCCAGCCCATGGCCGAGTTCGTGCATCCAGCCGATCAGCGCGGGGCAGTCGATCAACGGGGTGCTGACGACAAGCGACTGCTCGTTCTATTTCGGCACGGATTCCGCCAACAAGTACTACACGGACGTCTATTCGTTCAGCGGAACCGCCGGCCAGCAGATCGCCATCACGATGAATTCGACGGCGGTCGACGCGTGGCTCGACCTCTACAACGTCAACGACGTCGCCGCCGATGCGCTGATCTACAACGATGACGGCGGCGGCGGAACGAACGCGCGCATCCCGGCCGGCACCGGCTACTTCACGCTGCCGGCGACGGGTACGTACTACATCTGGGCCAACACGGCCATCCCGAACCAGACAGGTCCCTACACGATCACGCTGACGGTCTCCGGCGGGGGCGGAATTCCGACGCCTCCGATCGCACTTCCTTCCGGCGAGGTTACGGTCCACGAGTTCTACCACCCGATCTTCGACCACTACTTCATCACGGCCTACCAGGACGAAGCGGCGAACCTCGCCGCCGGCAAACTGCCGCCGTGGGTTCCGACCGGCAGGACGTTCAAGGTCTGGACCGGGCCGGGAGCGAACATCGGCAACGTCTGGCGCTTCTTCAGCGCATCGTTCGCGCCCAAGAGCGGCCACTTCTACACGAACAACGCGGCGGAGGCGCAGACGCTTCGGAACGGCAACGTCTGGACGCTCGAAGCCTCCGACGCGTTCTACATGATGGCGTCGCCGACCGGAACCTGCCCGGCCAAGACGATCGCACTGTACCGTCTCTACAACAACGGGCAGGGCGGCTCGCCGAACCACCGGTATACGATCGACCCGGCCGTGCGCGCGACGATGATCGCCGCCCATTGGGTGCCGGAAGGTAACGGCCCGGACGGCGTGTTCGCCTGCGTGCCGCTCAGCACGTCGCTGCCGCCGCCAACCGGCTCGCCGTTCCAGCAGGACGTGATGCACTACACCAACACGGTTCTGGGTTTCGCGAGCGGCAACATCGCGAACATGGACCAGATCTCCCTGATCCTGTCGGCGGCACTCGAATCCCTGCTGAACTCCGGCGGCACGTGCCCGGTGGCGACGAGCGTACCCCCGCTCACCAACCTGGACGTGATCCCGCCGACCCTGACGATCACGTTCGACTTCGGTAACGGCTGCACGGTGACGGACGAAGGGTTGCACGCGACAGTCGCCGGAAAGGGCGTGATCACGCTCACGAACATCGTGGTCACCGACACCGCGTTGTCCGGCAACGTCGCCATCGCGCTCACCAACGTGAAGGTGAACGGGGTACTGGTCGCCAACGGCAACGTTTCGGCCACGTTCAACATCACTCTCGGCAACGCCGGCGGAAATCCGTCGTACGCGGGGACGGTGAACATCACGCTGACCAACTTCCAGCTGCCGGACGGCCTGGGATTCTCGGGGACGATCGGGATCAACCTGAACAGCGTCGGGACGACCACGATCACCACCAACGTCACGTCAAGCCCGAACAACGTGACCATCAAGCTCAACGGCGTGACCGTGGCTCCGCAGTCGGACGGCAGCGTGCTGATCAACACGACCGCGGCGAGCACGGTGGGCGCGTACGCGATCACGATCAGCAATCTGAAGGTCGATGCCGACGTCTGCCAGACGGGTGCGCTCGCAGGCTCGATGAGCTACACCAAGGGCGGCCAGACGGGGACGGTGACGTTCAACAGCACCTGCAACTACACGTACACGGGACCGTAGCCATTGCCCGGTCGCCGGGCGCAGCGCGCAGACGGGGGGTGCATGCCCCCCGTCTTCTTTGGTGGCTGCCCGGCTTGGCGCGTGTTCCGTGCCGGCCCGGCCGGCTTGCGCGTCCACGAGAGCCGATGCAGACTGGCGCCCTGCCCGGGCCGGCCGCGATCCGCGGCGCTCCCGGGCCTCCGGTGGAGTGACCAATGAAATCGACGAATCATCTCGCCGTCGTCGTCGCCGCCGTGCTGTTCTTCGCGCTGGGCGCGGTCTGGTACACGATCCTGGCCGATCCGTGGCTCGCCGGCATCGGCAAGACCGTCGACCAGCTCGCGCGGGATGGCGGCGGCAAGCCGACGGTGTTCGTCATCGGGTTCGCGGCCGTGCTCGTCATGTGCTACACGCTGGGGTGGATCGTCCACCGCGGCATGACGCCGACCGCCGGCAGCGGCGCGCTCACCGGCGCGGTCGTCGCGTTCGGGCTGGTCGGCGCGACGCTCGCGATGAACTACGGCTTCGAGGCGCGCAGCGTGACGCTGTGGCTGATCAACGCCGGCTACGTGCTGATCGGCCTCGTGCTGGCCGGCGCCATCGTCGGCGGCTGGCAACGCAAGCAAGACGGTTGACCCCGATGCCCACGCTGACCGAGCGCCTGGCGGCCTGCTACACGGGTGCCGTCCACGACGTGCTGCGGATGATGGGGCACGAGAACATCGTGCTGCCGCCGGCGATCAAGGCGATCGCGCCCGGGACGAAGCTCGCGGGCCCCGTGTGGACGGTGTCCGGCCACATCGACCGCACGAAGTCGCGCCACGAAACGCTGCTCGGCTGGTGCACGCTGCTCGCGCAGGCGCCCGCCGGCCACGTGATCGTCTGCCAGCCCAACAACCACGAAGTCGCGCTGATGGGCGAGCTGTCCGCGCAGACGCTCAAGGCGCGCGGCGTGCTGGGCTACGTCGTCGACGGCGGGTCGCGCGACACCGACCTCGTGCTCGCGCAGGGCTTCCCGGTGTTCTGCTCGTTCCTGACGCCCTCGGACATCGTGCAGCGCTGGGTTCCCGACCGCTACGGCGAGCCGGTCACGATCGGCGCCGTGACGATCGCCACCGGCGATTACCTGCTCGGTGACCGCGACGGCGTCGTGATCGTGCCGCGGGCGGTGGCCGAGGAGGTCGTGACGAAGACCGAGGAAGTCGTCGCGACCGAGAGCGACATGCGGCGCGCGCTGATCGGCGGCATGGACCCGGTCGAGGCGTACAACAGGTATGGCAAGTTCTGACGGCGGCGCCGCGGCGATGAAGCTCGCGCCGCAGGACAACGTCGCGGTGGCGCTGCGCGCGCTGCGGACGGGCGAGGCCGTGGCGCTCGACGGCGCGACGCTCGTCGCCGACCGCGACGTCGCGGTGGGCCACAAGATCGCGGCGCGCGCGATCGCGGCCGGCGAGACCATCGTCAAGTACAACTGCCCGATCGGCGTCGCCACGCAGCCGATCGCGGCCGGCGCGTACGTGCACACGCACAACGTGAAGAGCGCGTACCTGCCGACGTACGTGCTGCCGGAATGAGCGCGGCGGCCGAGGCGAAGCCGAGGGAGGCGCGAAGCGCGCGTCGCCGCGCGATTGACGCGAGCCGACTCGCGGGCGTGTGCTGCACGCTGCGTGGGCAACGAGGCGAGGAATGACCGCGCCCGATCTGCGCGGTTATGCGCGCGCCGACGGCCGCAAGGGCGTCCGCAACGTGCTCGTCGTCGCGTATCTGGTCGAGTGCGCGCACCACGTCGCCCGCGAGATCGCGGCGCCGTTCCGCGACGACGGCGTCCACCTGATCGGCTTTCCGGGCTGCTATCCGAACGCGTACGCGCTCGCGATGATGGAGAAGCTCTGCACGCACCCGAACGTGGGCGGCGCGCTGCTGGTGTCGCTGGGCTGCGAGGGCTTCGACAGGCGGCGCCTCGAACGGGCGATCGCCACGTCCGGCCGGCCGGTGCGCACGCTCGGCATCCAGGACACCGGCGGGACACGCAGCACGATCGACGCCGGCCGCGCGTGGGTGCGTGCCACGCGGCCGGCGCTGCGCGCACAGGCGACGGTGCCGATGCGCGTCGACGAGCTCGTCGTCGGCACGATCTGCGGCGGCTCCGACGCGACGTCGGGGCTCACGGCGAACCCGGCGATGGGCGTGGCGTTCGACCATCTCGTCGCCGCGGGCGCCACGACGATCTTCGAGGAGACCGGCGAGTTGATCGGCATGGAGCACCTGATGGCCGCGCGTGCCGCGAACGCGGCGCTCGGCGAGGCGCTCAAACGCGCGGTCGCCAAGGCCGCCGCCTATTACGCGACGCTGGGCTACGCCAGCTTCGCGCCCGGCAACGCGGACGGCGGCCTCACGACCATCGAGGAGAAGTCGCTCGGCGCCTACGCGAAGTCGGGGCAGTCGCGCATCGCCGGCATCGTGAAGCCGGGCATTGCGCCGCCGCGCGGGGGACTGTACCTGCTCGACGTCGTGCCGGACGGCGACGTGCGCTTCGGCTTCCCGAACATCAACGACAACGCCGAGATCGCCGAGCTGATCGCCTGCGGCTCGCAGCTGATCCTGTTCTCGACCGGCCGCGGATCGGTGGTCGGCTCGGCGATCGCGCCGGTGATCAAGGTCTGCGCGAACCCGGACACGTACCGGCGGATGGCCGACGACATGGACGTCGACGCCGGCCGCATCCTCGAGGGCCGCGCGACGCTCCCGGACGTGGGCCGCGAGATCTTCGACCTCGTCGCGCGCGTGGCCGGCGGCGCGCCGACGAAGTCCGAAGCGCTCGGCCACCAGGAGTTCATCCTGACGTACAAGCGCTTCGCGCCGCTGGAGCCGGCGTGCCTGCCGGCATGAGCGCGGTCGGCGCGCGGCGGCCGGGTCGTGCGGCCGCCAAGCTCACCGGCCGCTCGACGCTGACCCGCGCTGTGGCGCAACCGCTTTCGCCCGAGGAGGGACACCTGCCATGACCACCCGCGGATTCGTCGCCACGCACGCGCGCGACGCGCGCTTCGAGCGCGGCCTGCGCTCGTTCTTCGAGTACCGCGACCTCGGGATCAGGGAGGCGACCGACGGCCGCGTCGTCGCGCACGTGATCCGCGCCGCGCCGGGCGCGCACTTCGCGGGCGCGCCACACCGGCACGACACGACGTTCCAGCTCGTCTACGTGCTGCGCGGCTGGATCGAGTTCGAATACGAGGGGCAGGGCGTGGTCCGCCTCGAGGCCGGCTCGTGCGTGCACCAGCCGCCGTCGATCCGCCACCGCGAGATCGGCCACAGCGACGACGTCGAGCTGCTGGAGATCGTGATGCCGGCGGACTTCCGCACCGAGGAAGTCGCCTCGGTCGCGCCGTAGGCGCAGGCGGCGGCCGGGCGCAGCGGCGCGTCGATTGCGCGGCGCGCCACGCCCGCGCTATCGTAGCGCCGCCGCATCTCCCGTTTTGACGGAGCGTCCACCGCCATGAGCCGGGTCCTGTCGACCATCGGAATCGTCTTCACGCTCGCCTACGTCGGCCTCCTCGGCTGGGCGTTCGGCGGCCGCCTGTCGGAGTTGAAGGCGCTGGAGCCCAACCACCTCGGCGACTTCCTGGCCGGCGCGTTCGGGCCGCTCGCGATCCTGTGGTTGATCCTCGGCTTCTTCCAGCAGGGCATCGAGCTGCGCGAGAACTCGCGCGCGCTCGACCTGCAGGCCGCGGAACTCAAGAGCTCGACGAAGGAGCAGCGCGAGCTGCTGCAGATCCTGCGTGGCCAGCTCGAGGCCACGCGCGCGGAGGTCGCGATCGCGAGCCGGCGCGCGGGCATCGCGCCCGGAAGCACGGACCAGGCGTAGCGGCCGCGCGCCGCGAGACCGAACCTCGGCGCCCGTGGCGCCGGAACACGGAGGAAGCGATGCCCCGCCCGTCGTCGCCGAAGGTCGCCCGTTTCACCGTCCGCGCGGTCCGCCTGCCGATGCGCGAGCCGCACCGGACCGCGAGCGGCGTCATCACCGAGTCGCCGCTGGTGCTGACCGACGTCGCGCTCGACGACGGCACCGTCGGCCACAGTCTCGTGTTCACGTACACGGCCGCTGCGCTGCGGCCGACCGCCGACCTCGTGCGCAGCCTCGAGGCGCTCGTGAAGGACGAGCCCCTCGCGCCGGCGGAGATCGAGCAGAAGCTCGCGCGCCGCTTCCGCCTGCTCGGCACGCAGGGCCTGGTCGGCATGGCGCTCGCGGCCGTCGACATGGCGCTGTGGGATGCGCTCGCGCGCCTGCACGGCGTGACGCTGACGCAGTTGCTGGGCGGCCGTGCGAAGGCGGTGCCCGCGTACGGCGCGGTCGGCTACGACGGCCCGGACGAATCGGCGCGGGTGGCCGAGCGCTGGGCGAAGCGCGGCTTCACCGGCGTCAAGGCGAAGATCGGCTACCCGACGGTCGACGAGGACGTCGCGGTGATCCGTGCGATGCGCAGCGCCGTCGGTCCCGGCGTGGCGATCATGGTCGACTACAACCAGTCGCTGACGCCGGGGGAGGCGGTGCAGCGGATGCGCGTGCTCGACGGCGAGGGCCTGACGTGGGTCGAGGAGCCGACGCTCGCGCACGACTACGCCGGGCACGCGCTCGTCGCGCGCGAGGCGGCCACCCCCGTCCAGGCCGGCGAGAACTGGTGGGGCGCGCTCGACCTGCAGCACGCCGTCGACGCGCAGGCGAGCGACTGCGTCATGCCCGACGTGATGAAGATCGGCGGCGTGACCGGCTGGATGCGCGCCGCCGCGATCGCCGCGACGCGCGGCATCCGCGTGTCCAACCACCTGTGGCCCGAGATCAGCGCGCAGCTCCTCGCGGTCACGCCGACCGCGCACTGGCTCGAGTACGCCGACTGGTGGAACGACGCGCTGCGCGAGCCGCTCGCAATCCGCGACGGCATGACCCACGTGACCGCCGTCGCGGGATCGGGCGTCGACTGGAACGAGGCCGCCATCGCGCCGCTGGTGACGTGATGCCGGCCCCCGTGTTCGTGACCGGCGGCACCGGCTACATCGGCCGGCCGCTGCTCGCGACGCTGGTCGCGCGCGGCCACGCCGTGCACGCGCTGGTGCGCGCCGGATCGGAGGGGAAGGTGGCCGCGGGCGCGGGCGCCGTGCCGGGCGATGCGCTCGACGCGCGCAGCTTCGCGGCCGCGATCCCCGCCGGCGCGACGCTCGTGCATCTCGTCGGCACGCCGAGCCCCAACCCGGCGAAGGCGGGCCTCTTCGAGCGCGTCGACTTGACGTCGATCCGCGCGACCGCGGCGGCCGCCGCGCAGGCCGGCGCCGCGCACGTCGTGTACGTCAGCGTCGCGCGGCCGGCGCCGGTCATGCGCGCGTACATCGCCGTGCGCGAGCAGGGCGAGGCCGCGGTGACGGCCACCGGCATCCCGGCGACGTTCGTGCGCCCGTGGTACGTGCTGGGGCCCGGCCACCGCTGGCCGTACCTGCTGGTGCCGCTGTACGCGCTCGCGCGCCTGTTCCCGCCGACGCGCCAGCAGGCCGTCCGTCTCGGCCTGGTGACGCTCGAGCAGATGGTGACGGCGCTCGTCGCAGCGGTGGAGACACCGCCGTCGGCCTCCGTGAGAATCGTCGACGTGCCGGCGATCGCGCGGGCGCGCCTGCCGGCCTGACCGGCCGCCGGTCAGCCGAGCGGCGCCTCGAGCAGGCAGCCGAACTCGCGCGCGAAGTCCACCGACACGCGCGCGTGCACCGCGCCCTGCCGGTCGAAAAAGCGCTGCGTGCCGGCCGGCGCGAACACGCCCTCGTGCCAGACGTTCGGATGGATGTAGAGCCCGCGCGTGCCGTCGAAGCGGAAGCAGACGAACGATTCCGGCTTGACGTCGTCGCCCGGCAGCGCGAGCGGGACGTAGAACGGCGCGCGGTCGAGCGGAAAGAAGAGCTGCCCGCCGTCGGGATGGTAGTTGCAGTGCCACAGCAGCATCCGCGCCGGCGGGCGCGCGTGCGACTCGTCGGCGCGCGACGGCTCGTCCGCGTACGCGAGGACGTAGTGGCCGTCGACCGCCTCGTTGCGGCCGTACAGCACGTCGCCGCGCCACTCGCTGACGAACACGCCCTGCGTCGTGCCGCCCTCGTCGCCGGAGTCCTCGTCGACCGGCCGCCAGCCCTGCGCGGGCCAGCGGACGATCTCGATCGTGCACCCGTGCGGGTCGTCGATCAGCCTGCCGTAACCGGCGAGCGCCGCGTCGGTCGCGTCGACGACCGGCATGCGGACGCGACGCAGGCCGTCCGGCAGCGACGGGTTGAGATAATCAGGCGACGGCATGGCGGCGGCGGCTCCACGTTCCCGCTTCGATGCCCGGCTTGACGGCACGGCCAGCGACGTCCATCGTGCTGTCGGCCCGCGGCATCGATCGCAGTATAGCCACCCGCAGCGGCTTCGGGCGCCGGAGGCGGCACGCCGGCACCGGACACCGCCCACGACCCGCGCCGGATGACCCGAACCCGCATCCCACACTCCCGGACATGACGACGCCGACCGGCGATCGCTTCGGAACCGGTCCGAAGCTCTATTGCCTGTGGGCCGCGATCGCCATCGGGACGTCGATCGCGCTCGCCGGGCCGTCCGCGGCGACCCTCACGCGGCTGCTCGTGCTCGCCTTCCTCGCCGGCCAGCTCGCGTTTCGGGCGACGCTCGTGCGTGCGCTGCCGCGTCTCGCGCCGCGTGCGCGATTCGTCGCGATGGGCGTCGCCCTCGCCGCCGTCGTCGAGGCGTTTCACATGATCTCCAAGCCCGTCTACGCCTCGCTGCTGGTCGGGCCGGACACCGCGCCGGCCGAGGCGCTGCGGCGCTATGCCGTCGACCTGCTCGCAACGGTGCCGGCGTACGTGATCATCTTTGCCGTCGTCTGGTTCTTCATCAAACGTTATCGCTACGGGGCCTGGTCGTATGCGGTGCTGATGGGCCTGGGACAGACGCTCGGCGACGGCGGGATCTTCTTCTTCCTGGAAGCACCACAGATGCTGGTCTTCCTGCCCTACCCGATGACCAACTACCATGCCGTCAACGTGATTCCGTTCCTGGCGGTGCGCGGCACCCTCGCGGCGCCGCGCGTGGCGAACGGACGTCGATGGCTGGCGGTGCCCGCGCTGATCGGCACCTATCTGGTCTGCGGGGCCGTCATCAAGCTCGCGGGCCGGGCTGCCGGCCTCGACCCGGGTTGAGGACCGGATGTTGCGCATGCGGTCCCGCGTGCGCTCAATGGCTGACCTTGCCCACCTTCGCGCCCGACTTGCCGACCATGAAGTCGCAGTCCACGCCGCGGTCGGCCTGCAGCACCGTGTCGCAGTAGAGCTTGACCCAGCCGCGGGTCGCGTGCGGCGGCAGCGGCTTCCACTTCGCCTTGCGGCGCGCGAGCTCGTCGGCGGAGACGTGCAGGTGGATCCTGCGCTTCGCGACGTCGATCTCGATGACGTCGCCGTTGCGGACGAGCGCGAGCGGGCCGCCGGCGGCGGCCTCCGGCGCCGTGTGCAGCACCACCGTCCCGTACGCGGTGCCCGACATCCGCGCGTCGGAAATCCGTACCATGTCGGTCACGCCCTGCTTCAGGATTTTCGCGGGCAGCGCGAAGTTGCCGACCTCCGGGAAGCCCGGGTAGCCCTTCGGCCCGCAGTTCTTGAGCACCAGCACGCACGACGGATCGACGTCGAGCTTCGGGTCGTCGATGCGCGCGTGCAGGTCGTCGACGTCCTCGAACACGACCGCGCGGCCCTTGTGCTTCATGAGCTTCGGCGTCGCGGCCGACGGCTTGATCACGCAGCCCAGAGGCGCCAGGTTGCCGCGCAGCACGGCGATGCCGCCTCTTGGCTTGAACGGCTTCGCGATCGGCGTGATCACGTCGGGGTTGTAGTTGACGGCGTCCTTGCTGTTGTCCCAGATCGACCTGCCGTTGACGGTCAGCGCGTCCTTGTGCAGAAATTTCCCGATTTCGCGGATGACGACCGGCAGCCCGCCCGCGTAATAGAAGTCCTCCATCAGGTACCTGCCCGACGGCATCAGGTCGACGAGGCACGGCATGTCGCGGCCGAGCCGGTCCCAGTCGTCGAGCGTGAGGTCGACCCCCATGCGTCCCGCGATCGCCAGCAGGTGCACGACCGCGTTGGTCGAGCCGCCGATCGCGCCGTTGACCATGATCGCGTTCTCGAACGCCTGCTTCGTCAGGATCTTCGACATCCGCAGGTCCTCGTGCACCATCTCGACGATGCGCCGGCCCGCCATCCGCGCGAGCACGCGCCGGCGCGCGTCGACGGCGGGGATCGCCGCGTTGGTCGGCAGTCCCATGCCGAGCGCCTCGACCATCGACGCCATCGTCGACGCCGTGCCCATCGTCATGCAGTGGCCGGCCGAGCGCGACATGCACGACTCGACCTCGACCATGTCGTCCGGCTTCATCTCGCCGGTCTTCAGCATCTCGGTGAACTTCCACACGTGCGTGCCCGAGCCGATGTCCTCGCCGCGGAACTTGCCGTTCAGCATCGGCCCGCCGGACACGCCGATCGCCGGCAGGTCGCACGACGCCGCGCCCATCAGCAGCGCCGGCGTGGTCTTGTCGCAGCCCATCAGCAGGACGACGCCGTCGAACGGGTTCGCGCGGATCGACTCCTCGACGTCCATCGCCGCCTGGTTGCGGAACAGCATGGTCGTCGGGCGCATCATCGTCTCGCCGAGGCTCATCACCGGGAACTCGATCGGGAAGCCGCCGGCATCGAGGATGCCGTCGCGCACGTGCGCCGCGAGCTCGCGGAAGTGCGCGTTGCACGGCGTCGCCTGCGACCACGTGTTGCAGATGCCGATCACCGGCCGGCCGTCGAACTGGTCGTGCGGGATGCCCTGGTTCTTCATCCACGA